>CAJODF010000014.1 GCA_905233555.1 uncultured Prevotella sp.
TCTGCGGTTATTGATGCCAATCCTAAGTTCCATAAACTCTATCAAATGTATAAATTAGTCGCTTGATGAATGAATATTCACTTGCGAAAGTTCAGTTATTTACTTATTAATTAATGACCAATCGACTGGAGTTCCATACTTAATATCGCTATTAACCGTTTTTCCCAAGAGCTCTTTATAGTACTTGGGATGTAGACCATTAGCAGGGCGTACGGCGCTCATGTTTTCTTTTGTAATAACATCACCAGCTTTCATATCTTTTACAAAGAAAAGAGACTTTGAGAAGTGGCGGTTTTGTTTTCCTTTTTCGCTAAGCTCATATTTAACTCTTCCTAGGCTTTTCTCTACATCACGAATCCTGTCCACCATTTTTTTAAACTCTTCGGGCTCCATAGAGAATGCCGCATCCGGACCACCAAGACGACGGTCAAGGATAAAATGCTTTTCAACCATCTCTGCACCTAAAGCTACTGCAGTGCATGCAACAGTATTGCCCATAGAATGGTCAGAAAGACCAACCCTGACGCCAAAACGGGTTTTCATATCTGGTATAGTCAACAAGTTAGCTTCCTCGATTGGAGCCGGATACGAAGAAGTACATTTCATCAAAAGAATGTTGTTATTGCCAACCTTTCGACAAGTATCAACTGCAAGTCGGATGTCCTCTTCTTCAGCTATTCCTGTTGATATGATGATTGGCTTCCCTGTGCGAGCCGCCTTTTCAATAAGGCCAAGATCCGTTATCTCAAAACTAGATATTTTATATGCGGGCACATTCAGACCCTCTAGGAAATCTACACCACTTTCATCTGATGGTGTTGAGAAGAAACCCATTCCCAAAGAGTGAGCAAGCTTCTGGAGCTTTGGTAGCCAATCCCAAGGGGTATCTGTCTTTTTATAAAGGGTATATAAGGTTTCGCCATCCCAAAGAGTACCACCACCAACTTGGAAATATTCATTATCACAATTAATGGTTATACCGCCATCCGCATTATCATTCTGAACTTTAACCACATCAACACCGCAAGCTGCCATCGCTTCAATTGTCTTGACAGCAATATCAAAATGTTGGATATGGTTACAGGATAGTTCAGCAATAATAACTATTTTATCAGAATTCCAAAAATCTATCATTAATCCAATTCTTTTTTATAATAGACATAATCTTTATCACGACCTGTTTCTATAAATCCCATTTTTTCATGATAACGCAAAGATCTGGGGTTATTAATCCTAACTTCTGCGACTATCTTTTTAAAAGTATCACGAGGGAGGGATGATAAAATAAGACTTTCCCAATCTGCCGTCATACCTTTTCCTTGCACCAACGGGGATGAGAAGATTCCTCTTTCCCAAGTAGTTCCCGAGACACGGTGCAAATTATAAGAACCTACTATCACGTTGTCTTTATATACTGCAAAATAACACTTATTATTATTCCCTTTAAGCTTTTCTATGAAATCAAGATGTTCTCCTAATGACAGTTCTCGGGTATCGGCCGCCCACTTTCTCATTTCAGGATCATTTCTTAGATTAAAAATATCTGTTTTTTGCTCTAAGGAACAATCAATATAATTAACTATCCGGTATAGTTGGCTATTAAAAGTAATCATTGTTATTCTGCAAGAAATTCTAATGAGAAACGTGTGCCCATCTCCAAATTACGGTTCACTTTCTTGCCAAGAATTTGATTAAAGTATTTAATTGGCAAGCCATAGCCAGGACGAACGGCACGCACATTCTTTTCTGTTATTATTTCACCAGATTTCATATCCTTCGCAACATAGAGTGATCTGCAATTTTCGCGACCAGTTATTTTGCTAGGGTCTGTTGGATAATATACTTCCCCCAACGCTTTTTCCACATTACGGACATCATCTACCATCTGTTTGAATTCTTCGAAATTCAGTGAGAAATCTGCATCTGGGCCACCAATAGAGCGATTAATAATAAAATGTTTCTCAACCACTTCAGCGCCTAAAGCCACCGCAGCCATTGGAACGGTACTACCAGGAGAATGGTCGGACAAGCCAACCTTCACACCAAAGCGCTTTTTCATATCTGGTATAGTTAGCAGATTCGCCTTTTCTATTGGGGCAGGGTATGCGGACGTACATTTCAATAATGTAATATCGTCATTCCCCTCTGCCCGCATAGCATCTACGGCATCTTGAATCTCTTGCTCGGTTGCTATACCCGTAGCCACTATCATAGGTTTGTGCTTAGAAGCAGCATAACGAATAAAAGGAATATCTATAATGTCAAAAGATGCAATTTTGTAGATAGGGTTCCCAAATGTTTCAACAAAGTCTATCGTTTCCTTATCCGTGGGTGTCGTGAAACATATTAGGCCTTCTTCTTTGGCCACATGATATAGCTCTTCATGCCATTCCCATGGGGTATTAGCTTTTCGATACAGACTAAAAAAAGTCTCACCTTTCCACAAGCCTTCTCCTAACACAAAATCTGGCTTATGGCAATCTAAGGTTTCCGTCTCTGACGAGTAAGTTTGAATCTTGATGGCATCTGCTCCAGCCTTTTTTGCAGCTTTTATAGTTTCAATGGCGATATCTTTATTATGATTGTGATTCGCTGACATTTCTGCTATAATGAATGTTTTACCCATAATATCTTATTTTAATTGATCCCAATTCTTAACAACCAATTTCCACGGTTCCTGGTCTACTGCATCATAATAATAGGTACATCCTGCATTCTTAAAATCAGAAATCCATTCTGCCAAAGTGCAACGACCCTCTTCTACACGCTTACTATAATCAACCGTTTCAACCATGGCGTTAAAGGGTTCAAATTCTTTTGACTTAGGGCACTCCCCAGTAAGCGTTGTCAGAATCCAATAATAAGCCAACGGCATACCCGCTATTGTTGCCGCACGGTGCCAAGGTGAACTGCGGAAGTTAACTTCAAGGAACCAATAGTTGTCATCCTTATCTACCAAGAATTCTATCTCCCATAATCCTTCAAATCCGACCTCCTCAAGGACTGCATTGAGTTTCTTTAGTAGATTATGATGCTTTGGCGGAAAAACGTTCATATATGGGCCGTAATAACCTCTGACGGGATAATTGTTGGCAATTTCCACTGCCGTAAACATTCCTTTGCCGTGGTTATAGCTATAACCCTCAAATTGAATTTCTGTCTTTTTTTCAACATAAGGCTGTATCATGCACTTTTCTGCATTGATAGTTGCCATATTCTCTCGCAGTTCTTTCTCATTTTCACAAATATGGAAATCACCTTTCCATGCTCCTGCTAGTGGAGATATTGCCTTAGTAATTACAGGATATTTAAGTCCTTCTGGAACCTCTCCAGGTTTCACCACAAATGAACTGATAACAGGCAATCCATGTCGCTTAGCACATTCCTGGATCTTATCCTTATCCATGAATTCAATGACACGCCCATTCTTGCCTGCATTAGCTGTTATAAAATTCAGCTGAAGTTCTTCTATATGCTCATCAAATATGCTATAAACATCATCGTCACTAAAGAGAAGAATAGGTTTCACTCCACTTTCTTTGTAAAGACCTCCATAATTCTTCAAAACAACCTCGTAAGCTTCTGGTATAGAATTCACCTGATGTAACGTATTAATATACATACTGGCAGATGCTACAGAGACATGATAGCTAATACCCACATAGTCAATGTTAATACCCATCTCTCCAAAGGAACGTATAATGCCCAATGGGTTATAATGTTCCAACCCTACGAGTACTATCTTGTGCTTCTTTATTTCCTCTTTAAAATCTAATTTGCCTATCATTTTTATAACTAAAATCGTATTAATATACTATAATGCGAAATCAACACCTACAACTACTCGGGGGTGATCTTTTAAGAAATCATTACCCCAAAGGTAGATGTTCCAACTTTTAATCGAATAATATAAACCTGCAGCAATATCAACATCCTGGTCAAACTTCCATGAGTGGATGGCTCCAACCATGGGCGTAATGCTGTGACCATTTTTCAAGGAGAAAGCATAACCTAAATACTCCCAGTTTGTCAGTGTGTTGTCTGCTCCATCATTAACGACCCACCAAGTATTGCTACACCAAAAGAAGTTGCCATCCTTAGAAATAGCACCATTCATATAGAGTGCAGAAGTAAAGTAACTGAACTTAAAATTATTATTCAAGTCAAAGGATGGAGTAATCTGTCCACCAATACCAAACCACTTGCTGATTTTCTTACCAGCACGGAACAAATAACCAGCATAACTGCAATTTGCGCCTGTATAAAGGTCAAGTCCTACGGCTGTATAATTACCTAATCCATATTGGAATGTGGTATAGGTTTCCTGAGCGTTAATACCAGGGCGAGCCTTTAAAGAGGTATATCCATAGAGTTTACCATCACCCACCGTTCCTGCGAAATAAGGTACCTGAGCCTTTGCTGAGATGACTATTACTGTCATCACCAGCATCAATATTATCTTCTTCATTTCTTAATGAGATTTGATTTTCTTAAGTCCTTAACTAATGCGGGCATCATCGCTATCATCACAATTAGGAATGGTAGCGTTGCTGCAATTGATATTGTCTGCAATGGTTTCAAACTTCCAGCAGACAACAAAATATATGCAATAGTAGCGACAACGATACCCCATACCACCTTTTTATAAACTGGAGGATTGATATCGCCATTGGTAGTCATCACACTCAGAGAATAGGTGGCAGAGTCTGCAGATGTGATAAAGAACACGCCCAACAGAACGCAAATCATAACCGAGATGACCTTGCTCAACGGATAATGGCTGAACACGATAAATACTGCGGTTTCTGGTGATGCAATCAACTGTTGTACACTCTCTAAACTCCACCCCTGTACAGTGCTTAATGCAATGGCACTAAACACCGAAAGCCAAATGATGGTGAATACCGTGGGAACAATCACTACACCCATGATAAACTCACGGATAGTGCGTCCTTTTGAAATTCTAGCCACGAACATTCCTACAAATGGTACCCAAGCCACAAACCAAGCATAGTAGAACACACGCCAATTCATTACCCAGTCGTTATCGCCAAAGGCATTAATCATAAACACGTCCTTGAAGAAATACTGGATATGCTGACCTACACTATTGGTCAGATTATTCAGAATAGTTATCTTCGGGCCAACTATAAAGGCTATCGCCAGAAGTGCCAATGCCAATATTGTATTGAAGTTTGAGAGGATCTTAATACCCTTATAGACACCAGAAATGGCACTAATGATAAATACAAGAGTGATAAAGATGATTATCCACATAATGGTTTCCTGTGTTTTGGGGATTCCAAATAGATGTTCCAAACCGCCACAGATTTGACTGACACCTAGACCAAGTGAAGTAGCTACTCCGGCGAAGGAAACCACTACAGAGAAGCCATCGATGAATTTACCGAACCAGCCATTTGTTCTCTTCTCACCAACAAATGGAGTCAGCAGATTACTTAATTGTGCATTCTTTCCCTTACGGAACTGAAAATATGCAACACCTAAACCAACAACAGCAAAGCACACCCACTGAGTAATACCCCAATGCAGATAGCATGTACGTATGGAGAAATCTATCGCCTCCATTGTTCCAGCCTCTATACCATAAGGTGGTGCTGCATAATGTGACAAAGGCTCAGCTATGCTCCAGAACACCAAACCGATACCAGTGCTACCACAGAATAGCATGGCATACCAACTGAAAGTGCTAAATTCAGGTTTTTCATCGTCCTTACCTAATTTCACCTTACCATATTTGCTCAATGATATCCATAGGCAGAAGCCTATGAAAGCAACAATTGACAAGATATAGAGCCAGCCAAAATAATAGCTAACCCACGACATGAATGCCCCAGAAATCTCACTCAAAGTACTGCTATATGCAGCACCAAATACAATCACACCGATTGCTATTAACAGAGTCCAAACAAAGACACTGTTCTCCTTAAACCATTTTTTCATTATTAAAAAGCTTTTATCGCACTAACGACCTGTTCCACTTCATTGTCCGCCATTGCAGGATATATTGGCAAAGACAATGTACTTTGGGCTATATGCTCAGCAACAGGGAAGCCCTGAGGCTCTTGTCCTAAATAATTATGTAACAACTCGTATGTTTCGATAGGAATAATTGTTTTAATTCCCTTCTGATATAGATATGAAGATAATAGTTTAATATTTTCTTGCTTGAGTCGAATTATATACCTGTAATTATTATATTGACAATCAAACAAAGGACTTTGTTTTACAATTCCTTTACTATTAAACACCTCATCATACAGAGCCGCTATTTTTTTTCTTCTCTCAAGAAAAACATCTACCTTCTTTAATTGGCTTCTTCCAAGAGCTGCATTAAGGTCAGATACCTGAAAATTAAATCTTGGTTGGTATTCCTCAACGCAATCAAATTCCCTGTATTCTTTTGTCTTTTGATTCAAACTTTTATCGCGGGTCATAACAAAACCGCCATAACCCATCGCACAAAATTTGGATGCATAGAATGACAACACGCTAATTTTTGCTATTCTTCCTACGTGATTAGACTCTCCGTTTTCACAAATAATCTTTGTTCCAAGGGCAGTTGCACAATCCTCAATAATTGGGATTCCTTCAAAACATTCACCAGGTACAAATGCTGGTACACCATGAACATGAGGGACTATTATCGCTTGAGTCTTCTCTGTGATTCTCTCTGCAACCTTATTCCAATCAATATTAAAATCTTGCTCTTTAACATCAACCAAAACTGGCGTTGCCCCTATCATATAAATGGCGTTTAATAATGCTGAGCATACATATGTTGGCAAAATCACTTCTCCACCTTTTCCTACATTTAATGCATATAAAGCCAAATATATTGCAGTGGTACCACTATTAACTAGGGTCGCATAAGGAATCTTTGTGTAAGTAGACAACTCTTGCTCCAGCATATCTGCCTCATGACCTTGAGCAACATAACCAGTTTTCAATGCTGCAACAATCGCATCTTGATCACTTTGGTCAAAATATGGTTTATTATGCTGAATCATAATAATCTGCCACCGTTGTTTATTTCAACTTTTCCCAATTGTCAACAAGCACTTGCCAAGGTTCCAAATCATTGGGATCATAATAGTAAGTACATTTAGCTGCTTTAAAGTCTTTCAACCACTCTGGAAGCGTGCAGCGTCCTTCTTCTACTCGTTTTGCATAATCAATCGGTTCAACCATTGAAGTGAATGGTTCAAAGTCTTTCACTTCGGGTATTTCTCCTGTAAGCATAGACTTGCACCAGAGATATGCCAAAGGGTATCCTGCTACCGCTGAAGAATAACTCCAAGTTGTATTACGGAAGTTAATCTCTAGGAAATATAATTGATCATCAGGTCCAACCAAGAACTCGGCATCAAAGACACCCTCAAAACCTATTTCTGCTATCATGGCTGCAAGTTTTTTCTTCAATTCTTGATCCTGAATGGGCTTGTCAATATGGTATGGGCTATAATACCCCTTAATGGTATAGAGATACGAGCATTGAATGGCAGCAAACATGTCTTTACCATGATTCACGCTATAGCCCTCGATTGTCATCTCAGTCTTCTTCTCAACAAACTTTTGGATAAGCACCAACGGGCTCTTAATGCGCTTAAAGGCCTCTTTAAGTTCATCCTCGCTATAGCAGATGTTAACATCGCCTTTCCATGCACCAGTATTGGGAGATATAGCCTTCGTTATAACAGGGTACTCAGCATGCTTAGGTAGCTCGCCACACTTAACGACCTCGGTGGGGAGAATCTGAACACCATGGCGCTTTGCACACTCCAGTATCTCAAACTTATCAAGATACTTACGTATTTGATGATTACCACCTGCATTGAAGAAGATAAACTTATCTTTCAATTCCTCATGGTGATTCTCAAACAACTCAACAGTACTATCATCGCTGAACTGAACAAATGGCTTTAGTCCTGTCTTTTCTGCAACATCACCATACTTTTCAAGGAGTAAGTCAAGTGCTTCTTGATCATCATTTACTAGATATGTCGTCTTTACATACTTACTGGCAGAGGCAACTTTGGCCTTATATTTGATACCAATAAAGATAGTTTCTATGCCATTTTCTCCAAGGCAGCGTATTACGCCAAGTGGGGTGTAATGCTCCATGCCTATTAAAATCACCAAGCGGTTTTCTAATACTTTATCCATTTTTATTTATTTTCAGTATGTTTGCGTTCGTAGAATCCTGGATATATAACAGCAGGGTTTCCTTTAATTAACGAATAAGGAGGAATTTCGCCACCTTTAATGAGAATAGTTCCGGCTGCTACCACAGAATGGTGACCAATATGTGTGTCACCTCCTATAAAGCAATGACTACCCACAAAGACATTTTCATCTAACGTAATAGGGCCACGTTCAATTTCATCACTAATGCCAACAGAACGTTTATGACTATCAGCAACGTTTATACAAACGAAAGAAGCAATATCGCACCCTTTCTTAATTGTCACCTTTGATCCTCTGGCATTTATTTCGGACAGATATCCAATATATACATCATCTGCGATTTCAGCACACTCAGGCCCATTAATAAATACAAAGGGATGAAACGGATTCTTCTTTAATTCTAATATTTCTATCAGATTTTTAAGAATAGTTTCCTTGTCTCCTGTTACAAAGTCGTATTTCTTTTCCATATATTACAGCGATTTGAATATTTTGACAAGGTTCTCTGCAGTGTCGTTTATCAGTGCCTTCTGATTATAAACGTAATTGACAGCTACAGTAATATTCATTTCTCTATAGGCCTTGGCAAACTTCTCATCAAAGTTATCCAACATGTCACCTATTTCACAACCCAGACCATTTTTCTGGTTGTACTGTGATATAAACATTTGGTTATCACAATCATATCCACAGATAATGGGACGCCTCAAGCAACAAGCTTCAAAAAACACCATGCTATCTGGCACAACCGCCAAACAGGCATCTCGTAATAGAGCCACAATTTGCTCTGGAGAGGCATTGCGATAAACACTTATATCTTTAGCTTCCGCATAACTTAATAATTCATCGTAGAATTCATATCCACCGCCCACAACAACATCGATATGACGAGGGACATGGTTCATAATAATCTCACAAGCCCTGCGAGTAAAGTTCAACTCATCACTACCACCAAAGCAGACATAAACATTCTTATTTTCTCTGAAAGAAGTATAGTTATGAGTCGCATTTCTGAACTGTTTCCTTAAAAGAAGGTATTCGGGGCCAAGATAAAGGTGAGTGTAATCCTCTTTACTGAACTGATCCTCATTAGTGCCAGGTGCATGGTTAATGACAGCATCTGCAACATAATGCTTTTCATGCATATCATCAATACATACCAACTTACACCCCTTTGCTTTTATCTCGCACTGATACTTTGTTGTATAGAAATAATTGTCGAGAACCACTATTTCTGTTCCGTCAAGTTCTTCCAGAAAATCTTCGAATTTTGTTGTTTCAGACAGAGAAACATATGGACAAACCTTCTGCATCTCCCCAATCTGATAAGGAGTAGGTTCGGCTGTGTAAAACACACAGTCGAACTCATCATTCAACATATCGGCTAATGCCAATGAACGAATAAAATGGCCAAAACCTATATTCATTCCAGCATCAGCCCGAAAGTAAATCTTTTGCATTAACCTCTCGTCAACTTAAACTTCATCTCGGCGAGTTGCCAGTCTGTGAGCGTATCAAGATCCTGTACCTCTAGTTCGGATAGTACCAGCGGTGCAGTACGCTTACACCAAAGGGTAAATTCATCACGGAAAGCCTGTGTTTTGACGAAATAGAACTGACCTGCATCATGATAGAAAGGCTCTAAATCCTGAGTGCGTGCATCATAATACTGAGGAAAATTCATCTCCACATGTCCTTTTGAGTTCTTCTTTAGACTCCGCTGAACAGGATAAGAATACTGAACTACCGTGAAAGCCGCATCAACATCATCACCCAAAAGTTTATATGCTTCTTTGAGTCGATTTGCTGTCACAAAAGGTGCTGTTGAATACAGACAACAGAAATAATCATACTCTTTTCCAAGTTTCTTATATTCGTCAAGCACCTCAAGCATTACATCCTCTGTGCCTGCATAATCATTAGAGGTCTTTTCTGAACGTAAGAATGGAACAGATGCTCCATACAGCCTTGCCACTTCCGCAAACTCTTCATCGTCTGTTGATACCATGACCTCATCAAATAGTCCGGATGCTTTTGCTGCCTCTATGGAATAAGCCATAATTGGTTTTCCCATAAAAGGTTTTATGTTTTTACGAGGGATACGTTTACTTCCGCTTCTTGCTGGTATTATACACAAATTCTTCATTACTTCATGTATTCTTTAACCTTCTCAATAATCCAATCCTGCTCTTCATAAGTCAGAGTTGGGAACATTGGCAATGCCAAGCACCTGGTGTAGTAATCTTCTGCAACTGGCATATCGCCATCTTTCCAACCTAAACTCTTATAGTAAGGCATTGTGTGAGCAGGGATATAAAGCACCTGTGAGTAAACATTGTTTGCGCGCAGGAAATCATAAAGACCTTTTCGCTTGGCAGAATCTACCTGAATGATATACAGGTGGAAAGCATGAACAAGGCCTTCTGCACGGAAAGGAGTCTTTACAGCCGTACCTTCGAAGGCTTCATCATATTTCTTAGCAATCTCGTTACGGCGCTGTATACTCCAATTCAGACGCTTCAACTGGCTGATACCCAAAGCAGCCTGCATCTCAGTGATACGGTAGTTATACCCCAATTCCTGCATCTCATAATACCAACCACCATCATTCTTTTTCAGAAGAGCGGGATCTTTGGTAATACCGTGAGTGCGGAAGAGTGCCACCTTCTCATAGAGGTCTTTACGGTTGGAGGTTACTGCACCACCCTCACCAGTTGCTATATGCTTTACTGGATGAAAAGAGAACACGGTAAGGTCTGCATACTTGCAGTTACCAATCATCTGTTTCTCACCTTTGCTATCAATGAAACTTCCACCAGGGGCATGGCAAGCATCAACCACAATGGCAAACTTGTATTCATCAGCCAACTTGCGAAGTTTCTCCTCATCAATAGGATATCCGGCAAAGTCAACAGGAACAACAGCCTTGTATGTGCACTTAGGTGACGCTTTTAGAATCTGCTCCAACTTATCCAGGTCCATCAGGAAGGTCTTAGGATCAATGTCGCAAAACACCACCTCTGCGCCCTGATAACGGAAGCCATTAGCAGAAGCCACAAAAGTGATCGGAGTAGTAATAATCTTGTCACCTGGCTTGATATCAAGTGCCATAGCACAGAGATGTAGGGCTGCAGTGCCGTTGCTCACCATGCAAGCATATTTACAACCCAAATAATCAGCGAAAGTCTTTTCGAACTCACCAATCAGAGGGCCTTGCGTCATATAGTCTGACTTCAAGGCTGCAATTACGGCATCAACATCCTCTTGAGTGACACTCTGATGACCGTATGGAATTGGTTTTATAATCATAATCAATATATACTATTATTTAACTTCGAAACCAGGAATGACTTTTGCAAATTTCTCACGGAGTGTTTCTACAGTATCCCAATCCTTATTATTATCAGAAGCGAAATAGAATCCTTGTTCAACAAACTTTGCGTTATAATGTTTCAAATAATCCTCAGTCGTCCAACAGAACGAAACAGAAGGAAGAATAGCATAATACTTACCAATATCAATAGTTGATAACGAGTCGGTAGCCGTAATCATTTCTTCGTGAAGTTTCTCTCCTGGACGAATACCCACTTCAACCTGCTTCAAATCAGGTGCGATAGCTGTTGCCACGTCACTAATTCTGTATGAAGGAATCTTTGGAATAAAAATCTCGCCACCCAGATGGTGACCAAGGGCCCACATCACAAGGTCAACGCCTTCCTGCAAAGATATATTGAAACGAGTCATACGCATATCGGTAATAGGAAGTTCTTTCGCGCCCTGATCTCTCAGTTTGATAAAAAAAGGTATAACGGAGCCACGAGAACCCATTACATTTCCATATCGTACAACAGAGAAGCGAATATCCTTAGAACCCTTTATATTGTTTGCAGCAGTGAAGAGCTTATCACTCGTAAGTTTAGTTGCACCATAAAGGTTAATTGGCGCACAAGCTTTATCAGTAGAAAGAGCGACAACATCTTTTACTCCACAAGCAAGGGCAGCATTAATAACATTCACAGCACCATCCACATTCGTTTTTATACACTCACGGGGGTTGTACTCTGCGGTATCCACTTGCTTAATGGCAGCTGCATGGATAATCACGTCAACACCTTCACAGGCCATCTTCAGACGTTCTCCATCGCGCACATCACCAATCAGATAGCGGAGCATGGGATAATCCTTTTCAGGATATTTCTGCTTCATGTTATACTGTTTCAACTCTCCACGTGAATAGATAACTATCTTCTTCACATTAGGATAATCACGGAGAATTGTTTCCACAAATTTATTACCAAAGGAACCTGTTCCTCCAGTAATCAAAACAACCTTACCATTTAACATAATTGTTTATTTTAATTCACAGTGTCTTTTATATACTATTTTACGATTCCTTTTTCCAAATATTCTGCCAAATTGGTACGAACCTTTTCAGCGGCACCCTCACTAGCGACTTTTGCCATATCACTATCAACCATAATATTGACCAACTCTTCAAATGTAGTCTTATTGGGATTCCATCTTAACTTGGCTTTGGCTTTGGTTGGGTCCCCCCAGAGGTTTACCACATCGGTAGGACGATAGAAATCAGGTGATACTTCAATCAGCACATTGCCTGTAGCCTTGTCAATACCCTTCTCATCGGCTCCCTCACCTTTGAACTCCAATTCTATACCGACATGTTTAAAAGCATAGTAGCAGAACTCACGAACAGAGTGCTGAACACCTGTGGCTATGACGAAATCCTCTGGCTTGTCCTGTTGCAGAATCAACCACATGCATTCCACATAGTCTTTTGCATATCCCCAGTCGCGCAGGGAGCCAAGGTTGCCTAGATAGAGTTTATCTTGCTTACCCTGTTTTATACGAGCCGCAGCAAGCGTAATCTTGCGGGTTACGAAGGTCTCACCACGACGTTCTGATTCGTGGTTGAACAATATACCTGAGCAACAATACATATTGTATGCCTCACGATACTCCTTGATAATCCAGAAACCATACTGTTTGGCAACAGCATAAGGTGAATAAGGATGAAAGGGCGTATTCTCATTCTGAGGGACCTCTTCAACTTTACCATAGAGTTCAGATGTGGAAGCCTGATAAATACGGCAGGTATCCGTCATACCCAATTGGCGCACTGCTTCAAGAATACGAAGTACACCCACAGCATCAACATCTGCCGTGAATTCTGGTGAATCAAAACTCACTTGCACATGGCTTTGGGCTGCCAAATTGTATATTTCATCTGGTTTTACTTTACCTATCACGCCAAGAATACTCATCGAGTCGCCAAGATCAGCATAATGCAAATGGAAATGTGGTCTGCCTTCAAGATGCGCAATGCGCTCACGAAAATCTACGCTACTACGTCTAATCGTTCCATGTACATCGTAACCTTTCTCTAATAAAAACTCGGCCAGATAACTACCATCTTGGCCAGTTATTCCTGTTATTAATGCTTTCTTCATTATATTATAGTTGTTTGAATAACTTCCGAATCCTACGATTAGACCTACAATAGCGCTACAATAGCCTTACAATAGCGCTATACTATTGTAAGGCCTTGATGTTTCAGAAATTCACTGTGTTGCCGTCAAGCCATTCAGTTTCCAGTTGGAAAGCCGCAGCAGAGGCACTTGCGGTGAAGATAGATCCACGAAGGGTTGTCTTGCGGTTGAGTTTTAAGGGCACATCCGTTACGACCTTCGTGAAAAGCACGTTATCATCAGCATCAAGGGCATCGATGGTAATATCCATTGTTTGCTCATCTGTCGTCAAGAACACATTACTATATACGTTTATAGTGCTACCAACCGCTGTCGATGGAGAGTTTGTCTGCCAGAATCCATCGTTATCTGTGGCAAAACCTGTGGTCGGATTGAAGCACTTACTACCACCACTATAGGTGGTCTTGATTTTGGAAACTCCAGCAGAACGACCATCAGTAGATACGACATGGAGTTGCGCAATTATACGATTCAATGTAACATTGAGATCAAGTGGTACGGTACTCGTTACCGTCACATTCTGTGTAGCACTAAAGGTTTCGCGCGGTCGCTCACTGGTATATCCTGCCGAAGTAGAACTGGTCAACGTGAATTCGTCACCATCCCAATATCCACGCCCGATGACCACCATCGTATAGGTTCCAATGGGCAGGTTACAGGAAAACTCACCAAAAGTGGTGTAAGTGGTCGGATCTGTTTTGATCTGATTGACCTTATACACCTCGGTACTTCCTGCATAGAAAGCCAGGGTAATAGCCTTCACATCATTGTAGTCGGCTACATCCTGTGCTGCCCTCGTCTGCTTTCCTTCAGGTGAGATATCCCCCATAGACATAGAGAAATCACTGACTCGCACCTTCACTGGCGCTGTTTCTTTCTCATTACTTACTGTTAATTCACTCTCGTTGCTGCAACTTGCAGCCAGCAGGATAATACCTGCCATCAAAAACATTTTTTTCATTGTATAAAAATTTAAAGTTAAAACAAGAACTCTCTTCAATCAGAAAGTTATGTATTGTTCGCCAGCCCACGAAGTATTGATATTGATACTCGTGATATTAGCCGATGATGCGACTGAACCGTTGAAATAAGCACCCGTAAGCCAAGTTATATGGTTCTGCTGGAGCGGCACATCAAATGTACGTTCGTTGAGAACATTATCGTCGTCATCAAGGGCTGTCACCGTTAAATGGATGGTGCCCTCCGTATCGTGAAGGAACGTGTAGAGGTCGAACTGTGTCTGACCGTCAGAAAGGTCGAAGATTATCGTCTGCTTGCTATTGACGCAACCTAACCCCGTCTGAGCATCGAAAGCGCCCGAACCGCCTGTGTAGTAGAACTTCAACTTGGACACATCTGTCGGGATATCGTCTGTTGTAACAAAGCGACAGAGTGCCACAATACGATTGAGCGAGACGGACATTTCCTGAGGCTCGTCACCAATAGTGATATTGCCACTACATAAGAATGTGTCAGAATAGCCCTGTGCATTTGTAAACTTGATGCAGGTGGGGTCCGTCATCGTGGGGTTGCCGTTGCTGCTGTGTGCTACGACCGTCAGGAAGTAGTCACCTTCAGAGAGTTTAAAACTGGCTGTCCCGAAACCGGCATCACCCAATTGTTGGTTAACTTGTTTAATACGTGTTCCATCCAAACTATAAACAGCGAAATTTATACGCGTGCATACTTCAGCAGGCGGCGTGCGCGTGATAAATGCAGAGAAAGGCGTATGCTCTATCTCAAAAACATTCACGACGAGGTTTCCCTTGGTTTCATTACCATTTACATTCTCGGACGGATCCTTGCTGCAACTTGCAGCCAGCAGGATAATACCTGCCAATAAAATTGCCTTTTTCATAATAACTAAATTTAATAGATAACATGTTCATGGCTGCAAATTTATAAATAAATCCAATACTAGGATAAAAATGCTACTATAAAAAGGCAATTTTTAACTTTATTTTTACTTTTCTCCGATACGAGTGTAGGTGAAACCTTGAGATTCCAGTTCCTGACGGTCGAAAATGTTGCGGCCATCAACTACAACATTACCGGTCATTACTTTCTGGATGACATTCCAAGAAGGCATACGGAACTGGCGCCACTCGGTCATCAAGGCAAACACATCTGCTCCGTCGGCAGCATCGTATATATTCTTGCAATATATGACCGTATCGCCGATACGGCGCTTGCACTCATCCATGGCTATGGGATCAAATACTCGTACTTTCGCACCGTCTTTCAACAGTTTGTCGATAACGACCAAAGCAGGGGCTTCACGCATATCATCAGTCTCAGGCTTGAAGGCCAGACCAAGAATAGCAATAGTCTTGCCCTTGACATTACCTACTGCTTTGACAATTTTATCATAGACAATGGACTTTTGTTTCTCGTTGACTCGCTCCACAGCCTCAATGACTTCCATGTGGTAGTCGTTTTCAAGACCTGTATGCACCAAGGCCTTCACGTCCTTAGGGAAACACGAACCACCATAGCCGCATCCGGCATAGAGGAATTTGCTGCCTATGCGGGTGTCGGTTCCGATACCCTTACGGACACTATCCACGTTAGCACCTACCCGCTCACACAGGTTGGCAATATCGTTCATAAATGAGATACGCGTGGCCAACATCGCATTGGCGGCATACTTCGTCATCTCCGCAGAAGGGATGTCCATGAAAATGACACGGAAATTGTTGATCAGGAATGGTTTGTAGAGTCGGGTCATTACTTCCTTGGCCTTTTCAGACTCTGTACCTACCACTACACGGTCGGGCGACATAAAGTCCTTGATGGCGGCACCTTCCTTCAGGAACTCCGGATTCGATGCCACATCGAAGGGTACCTTAATGCCACGCTTATCCAACTCCTCCTGAATAGCAGCCTTCACCTTCTTGGCCGTACCAACAGGTACCGTCGATTTTGTGACCAGAATGGTATATTTGTTGATATTCTGACCAAACTGTCTGGCTACAGCCAGCACATATTTCAAGTCGGCACTGCCATCCTCATCAGGTGGTGTGCCCACAGCACTAAACACCACCTCGACATCATCCAGAACCTCCGTCAAGTCCGTCGTAAACTGCAAACGACCGTATTCCACATTTCGTTTTACCAGTTCTTCCAGACCGGGCTCATAGATAGGCATGATGCCGTCATTGAGTTTCTGTATCTTCTGTGCATCGACATCAACGCACGTCACATGTGCTCCCATCTCGGCGAAGCACGTTCCACTGACCAGGCCTACATAGCCTGTTCCTACAATTGCTATATTCATATTTGATTAATTATGACAGACCCAGTAAGGGCTTTAGGTCGTTTTCTTTGTTGAGTATCCAAACCGTCGTGCCGAGGAAGGCCAGGAAGAGGAAGATGAGGCACATTAGTGCGCGCTTGGGTCCCGTCTTCTTGACGGGAACGGTAGCGCTCTGCAAAGTTGTAAAAGCAGGTGTGTCTTCCTGTACTTTTGCTTCGGCAGCCAACAGTTGGGCGGCAACCTGAGTATAGGCATTATACTGGAGTTGCATCTCGTTTTCCAACTCAGTCTGACGCTGACGAACTGTTTCTAAAATAATATCTTGGTTAGCATCAGAGAATTCAGCATAGCGCTGACGGGCCTTTTCATAACGGGCCTTGGTCTCGGATGCAATCTTCTTGTTGTACTCCAAATCGACACGGGCCTTGCTGGTACGATAGTCGGTGATGAAGTTTTGCAAACGGGTCTTAACCGTATCGGCCATATTAGCAGCAATAACAGCATTCTGGTCGGTCACATTGATGGTAATGACCATCGTCTTTTTATCCACATCGCAGACGATGTTTTTGTCTATGGCTTTGACGATATCTGCTTGTTCCTCGGTCAGACGGAAGGGATTCACCTTTGTAGGTTCTTCTTTTTTGTCTTTGAACAGGCTAACAAACCATATTTTTGCAGACGACCACCAAGGCAACTTCTGTCCTTTTTCCATATAGTCGTAATAGGACATGGTGCGGTCTTGTTCACCCTTGCTCTTATCGCCTTCAATGGTCACAGGGACATGGAACAAAGAAGTCTTGAAATCGACACTGTTCATTAGGTCGGGGTATAAGGTTGGGAACAGGGCCTCGGTGGCGTTGCCCATAGAGCCTAGGTTGACGCCGAAACTGCTGGCCAGGCTAGCCAGACTACCTGCGCTACTGCTTTTACCAGACATTTCGGGGGAAAGTTTTACTGTGCAGTTGTAGTAGTTTGGGAGGCTTAGTGTATATATGACAGCAATAACAAAGGCTACGGGAAGCACTATGAGATATAGACGCTTATGTTTCAGTAGATCTTTGAAAATCTTATCAAAGTCGATGGTAGAATCTTGAGTCATTGATTGATTATTATTTTCGTTCATACCTATTTGGCATTTAATGCCGAGTTCCGTCATGACTCGACATAATTTAAGTAAAACCTAATTTTTACACTGCTCTATTACTTTAATAGATTACCGATGGTAGCAAACATAGTTGCGAGGGATGCCATAGAGGTGCCAACAGAAACCCACTGCATCAGGTTAGACATATCCTTTTTGCCCTTTTGGGGGACGATGATCTCACAGCCGGGTTCGATCTTACCCTTGCCGACTTGAGAGATGGTGCCGTTCTGATAGACGATATAAGTGTGGCTCTTGCGACTACGGTTGCCGAAGCCACCGGCCTGGTTGACATAATGCTTCCAATCTTTGCCAGCCTGAAATGCCACAGTATTCGGGAAGAGCACATTACCGGAGATCTTCACCGTACCGTTGTACTCCGGTATAATCAAACGGTCACCGTCACGGACGACCACGTCGTAGTCACTGCCAGGATTGGCCAGAGCGGCATCCAAATTAATACCGACCGTATAGGTATCGGCCGTGGCCAACTGGTTGAGGTTCAGGGAATCCTTAGAGTCCGCCTGCTGACGAGCCATCTCCAGTACCTTTTGGAGACGGGCTTTCTCATCGTCATTCATCGTACGCTCTAAACGGGCACCACGGACGTAGGCCTCTTTCGTGACACCACCAGCGGCTTGAATCAGGTCGCTCAAGCGCTGATTCTTCTTCGACAAGGAGTACTCACCTTCGAAGACCACCTCACCCTCAACACGGACATTACGAGGTTCCATATAGCCGGGACTGCGGCGCACCTGCACCACGTCGTAGGGCTCTAAGACAAAGCCCTGCTGACCATCGACTACAAAACCGTCTTTCAAAGCGAAACTATAGGTCTTGGAAATTTCCTGACCAGACTCCATAGCCTTTGGGTCGCGGATACGACGCGACACATCGACCTTGGCCGTCGAGGCAGCATCTGTCAGACCACCGGCACGCAGGATGAGATCCTCGATGGTCTCGTTCTCGGCATACTGGAAAGTTCCTGGGGAGAGCACCTCACCCTGGATATTGACGATACGTTCGGAGAGTCGTTCGGTCTGAGTGGGGATAAAGAGGACATCCTCATTGCGCAGGGGTACATCAGCCACTGAGCCTGCCATGATGCCACCGATATCGACCGACTGTGCCTCCAGGGTGCGGTCGTCCTTCATGCGGTACATCACGCCACGGGCTGTAAAGGCATCCTCCGTGAGGCCACCGGCCTGTTCAATCAGAGAACGCACGGTAGTGACTGTCTTACCCAGTTCGAACTGGCCCGGACGGAAAACAGCACCCTTGACCTCGACCATGTTCTCATAACGGTTGATCATGCCATCGACCGTGATGGCGTCGCCGTCGGCCAGTTTGAAGGCACTCATGTCGAACTCCTCGACAGTATGCACTGTAAAGCGCTCGCCAGACTTACGTACCAAGCGAACGGACTTCGTATAGGCATCGCCCGTGAAGCCGCCGGCATACTTGATGACCTGAGCCACAGACTCTGTGGGGCGCATCTCGTAGAACATCTGACGCTTTACGTGGCCACGGACACCTACCAGACAATCGTAAGGACCTACCACAATTACATCACCCTCATGGAGGCGGATGTTACCAGCCAGACGGCCGTTGAGGATATACTCATAGACATCGACCACAGTGACCTGTTTGCCATTACGGAACACTTGGATATTACGTAACGTACCAAGGTCATTGATACCACCTGCCATATACAGGGCATGGAATACCGTCGCAAAAGCGCTCAAGGTATAAGTACCGGGCGCCTTGACCTCACCCATCACATTGACCATCATCGAACGGGTCTGGCCCACCGTGAGTTTCAGGCTACTGCTGGCATAACGGCTGCCCAAGGTGCTACGGATCTTGGACTGGGCTCCAGCAACAGAGAGACCAGCCACGTGGATGGGACCGAAACCAGGAACGGTGATTTCGCCATCAGGCGAGACTGTCAGTTGTTCACTCTTCTGAGAGGCCCCATAGATATCGACAATGACCTGATCGCCAGGACCCAGTACATAGTTCTGGGGGGTGGCGATGTTCATATTAGGTTCAAAACTCAACAGTTTATTGTTAAAGATATCACGGCCAAAGACTTTCAGGGAGTCTGGACCAGTCTTGGCATCCTCGCGGGCATTAATGCTCTGTTGGATCTCAGCATATTGGACATCAGCCTCCTGATAGAGGTCCTGACCAGCCTCCTGACGACCTGCCGTGACCTGCTGGGTCTGTTGACCGGTACTGTTCTGGCGCATACGGGAGTCAGCAGCCGAGACGGCTGCATCAGCAACGTCGGTACCACCACGCTGTTTGATCTGCTTATCATACTGTTGGCGCAGACGGCGGATCTGGTCTATTTTGACGCCCTTCTGCATCAACTTCGTCACGATCTGGCTCTGGCTGGTACCAGCCTTCACCTCTCGTTGGATGAATTGAATCACCTGCTGGTCACTCATGCCTTGAGCCGACAGCATCAGGGTTGAAACAGACAATAAAAGTAAGAAAAAAAGTTTCTTCATATAGATATTTAAATTAATTCGATGTCCTGAGGTGTAACACGCATCGTTGCCGCACCGAGAATAGAAAGACGGATAAACACGTATGTTTCACCCAACAGACGGGTTACCTCACCTTCAAAGCCTTTCAAAGCACCACGAACGATGCGGATACGGTCGCCGGCACGCAGATGGGTCGTG
Organism: uncultured Prevotella sp.; assembly: GCA_905233555.1. Classification (GTDB taxonomy): domain Bacteria; phylum Bacteroidota; class Bacteroidia; order Bacteroidales; family Bacteroidaceae; genus Prevotella. The sequence continues at coordinate 20,806 of CAJODF010000014.1, forward strand.
ATGAAATCAACAGGCATGTCGGCATTTGAGAGCATGAACCGAAGCATCTGCATCTCATGGTCAGGAATAACAGCCAATGGATGAGTGCCGTATTCATTAACGAATCTGGCCTTGTCAGTCATGAAAGAGTTAATATAAGGCAGATATACCACTTCGCGACGTTCTTCTTCTGTTAGACGTATGAAGATCCGAGCCGTGATGACCACACGTTCTACTTTTTTTTTGCGACCGTTGGCCCAACGGTGCTCTTCCAGTTGACTGGCCACATAGGCCTCATAACCTTTCTGCAGAAGTTTCTCACGGATCAATTTCTCGGAATTCCGGTTAATAACTGCTACATACCACACACGTCGTTTCTCATCTGAAGAAAAGCCTACGGCGTCGTCAACGCCCAGCGCTGTCGTACCTGAATGTGAAATTTCCGATGTCTCACTCATGTAATAAATACATTAAGCGCTGCAAAGATAATGAATTATTATGAATTTTCAAAGAAATAACAAGGAAAAAAACGAAAAATATACATAAAAAGGCAACACGCATCAAAAAAGCGCCTGACTTTTGGGTCAGACGCTTCATTATATTTTCAATATAATCCTAGAAGAACAGGTAGCGGTTATCGACTACATTTGCCTTCTGGAAGAGTTCCTGCATGTAACGGGCAGCGGCCTGAGCAGCACGCTGGGTCAGTTGCTGTTCCTCCCTCTTTTCATCGAACTTGGCACCCTCGAGGGTCGCATGTCTCAGTACCTGGAAGACATAGGCTCCGGAATAGCCCTTCACGGGAGCCTTGCTGAACTCACCCTGTTTCACGGCTGAAACAGCACCCGACAGAGCCGGTTCGGAAGCACCGACAGAAGAGAGGAATACGGGCGCACCAAAGGTAATCTGTTTGACGGTGTCGATCTTGGCACCGGCCTTCTGAGCATCAGCAATGCTCTTCACGCCAGCCAACTTCTCCTTCAGCAGGTCAAACTTCTTATCGCGCAGAACCACCTGTTTCACCTCGTCCTTCACTGAATTGAGCGTACGGTAGCCCGCAGGATGTATACCAGTTGTGGCACAGACCAGCAGGTGGTCGTTGTTACCACACTCGTACAACGGAGACACCTCACCCTCCTTGGCATCAAAAATCCACTTCATGGCCTCACGGGTAGCACGGAGTCCAGCTACATTATGTTCACTATTGAGCAGGTTCTTACGTTCCTTGACGGTATAACCAAACTTAGCAGCGTTCTTCTCTAGGTCGGCCAGGGTCTTGTTCTCGCTGACATACTGGCTGAACTTATTATATGCATCCGAATAGGTCTGCTTAGAGAAGTCGATGGTGTGCTTCACCACAGCCACATCGTACTTCTCGACCATCGCCCTGCGAGCCGTCACCTGCAGGATAATATGTCCTGTGGGGAACTCCATATCCTTGAAGTCATTGATTGGCATGGTCTGGAGACTGTTGAGATAGTTCTTGGAGTCCTCGTCCATCGAACTGGAATTCTCGTACACGGCAGAGGTCAACCACTGCTTCTTACCTTCCTGACCGTATTTCTTGGCCATCGCCTCGAAATCAGCACCACCCTTCAGGGCCATATAGACACTATCGGCCGTCTTCTTAGCAGCCTCGGCAGTTGCACCGCCAATCTGAATCTGACGATACTCGATAGAGTCTGGCGCCAGTGTCTTAGAGAGAATCTTCACCACGTTGAAGGTATTATCTGATTTCGTCTCAAACGGACGGGATGTCTCACCCACTGCCAGAGAATCAAACTTGGCAGAGATGTCAGAAGGATAAGCACGCTTAGTGGCTGCAATGCCAGTATAAGCAAACTGCGACTGGGCCTTACGGACTACCTCAGCAGGATTGGCACCGCTGCTCAGTTTGGCATAGGCATCCTCCATCATCTTCAGCAACTCGGCACGGTCAGCGGCAGAAGCCTCCACCTGGAAATCAACATACTTGATGTCACGGGTCTCAACGTTCTGTTTGAACTGCTCCTTGTCCTCATCGTACTTCGCCTTCAGGTCGGCATCAGTGACCTGTACATCATTATCGTTGACGCTGCTGTAAGGCAAACTGGCCAACAGAATATCGCTCTCGTTGATCTGGTTGTCGAATGCCATCTTGGCAGAGACAGGGTTAGAGAGCAGCGCGCCATTGATGAGTGACTGATACTTCTGAGCCAGGGTCTGGGTGCGCAACTGCTTCTCAATGAACTGCCAGTATTTGTAGATGTGCTGATAAGACTCAGCCAATTGTGGGTTGCTACCGTTCTTCTTATAGTCAGCCAGGAACTTGGTGAGCATCGTCACATCGAAGCGACCCGTCTGCTGGTTGACGAAAGGAGACTGCATCAGCAAGGGGTTCGTACCTTCCTTCATGATGTCCTGCAACTCCTCATCGGTAACCTCCAGACCAATCTTAGCGGCCTCCGAGGCTACGAGTTGGTTAGAGATAAACTGACTCCACACCTGATCCTTGATCTGGTTGAGTTCCTCTTCGGTGAAATTGTCACGGCCCTGGCTGATCTTCAAGACGTCCTGATACTCTTCAACGAGATTCTGGAACTCCTGGACATTGACTTTGTTTCCTAACACCTCACCAATCTGCTGGCGCTGCTGGTTCTTCGTTGCCTCGCAACTGCGAACAGCCTCCTCAGCAATAAAGGCGAACAGGCCGAGACCGATGACAATAACAAGGGTCACGCCTCTTTTTCTAATTTTTCCTAATGCTGCCATATAATTTACAATTTTACAATATTCAATTTACAATTTATTTTTTCATTGACCAATTTGACTATTTTCAAATCAGCGTGCAAAATTACAATAAATTGTTGAAACAAAGAAATATTTTAGAGATTTTTCGCTTATTCTACGACTTTTAGGCGGACCAACTCGATTTTTGTGGCGGTATTCTTGAGGATTTTAAACTCAAAGTGACCGATACGCACCTGTTCGTTGAGTTTCGGGAACGACTGGTACTCATGGAGAATCAGACCGCCCAATGTCATATATTCCTCACTCTCCGGAAGGTCCAAATCGAACTGTTCGTTGATCTTCTCAATCTCCAAACGGGCAGAGAGCACATATTCATGGTCGCCTACCTGTTTCGACACCAGATTTGTATTGTCGTGCTCATCTTCAATCTCACCTGTAATCTCCTCGACGATATCCTCCAAGGATACCAGACCAGAGGTACCACCAAATTCATCGACCACCACTGCCAGAGAGCGTTTCTCGGACATGAGGGTCTTCATCAGTTTAGAGGCGAGCATAGTCTCAGGGACAAAGGATATTTCCCTCACCAAATCGGCGCAGAGCGCTGATTTGGCCAGAAACATATCGGAAGAGTGAATATACCCAATGATATGGTCGATATCCTCATGATAGACAAGGATTTTGGAATGACCGGACTCGATGAAGGTCTGTTTGAGTTGTTCAATGGTGGTCGTATCCTCCACCGCATCAATCTCCGTACGAGGCACCATACAATCACGTACCTTTGTCTCAGAAAAATCGAGCGCATTCTGGAAGATCTTGACTTCCTCACCAATCTCATCCTCATCCTTTGCATTATCGATGCTGGACTGCACCAGATAGTCGAGATCGACTTTCGTGAACTCGCGTTCCCCACTGTTCTTGTCCATGTGGACCCCAAAAAAGCGTAAGATACCTTTGGACAGTAAGGTAGCAAACCGCGATACCGGCCATAGAAGCACATAACATATCCAGGCAGGGATGGCAAAGAAGGTCAGCATCCGGTTAGGATTGCTCTTAAAGAAGGTTTTTGGCAGGAACTCGCCCGTAAAAAGCACGACCAAGGTTGAGAGGAGTGTATCACACACCACCCGCATACCCTCATGGAGTGGTGCGAAAAGGGTCTGGTCGAAGATATGGGCAAAGAGGATACCATAGATGACCAAGGCGATATTGTTGCCCACCAGCATCGTGGAAACGAAATTGCTGGGATGGGCATAAAAAATGTCAAGTGCCTTCTGGGCGATGGCATGTTTCTCCCGATCCATCTCAACCAACATACGGTTGGACGAGACAAAGGCAATCTCCATGCCCGAGAAAAAGGCGGAGAAAAGCATTGCAATCAATAGTCCAACAATCAGCGCCGTCATAATGGTCAATGGTTAATGTTTAATGTCTTTGCATGTTTGGTGGCCTGTGGACGCATAGGCATCTCGACCTGTCGGCTGGTATCTACAGGTGCGTTCTGAGCCTCATCCTTCTGTTCCATCGACTCGGTGGTAAAAGAACCCTTGGAATTGGATACGATATAATGTGTCATCCGTTCGTCTGACAAGAAATACGTACCCTGGAGGGTGCGTTCTGGCGTGATGACCCGGGAGAATACATTAGAATAAAGTTCGTGTTTGAGACCGTCCCAGTAGAGTTCCTGAGACTCGTAGAGCAGACCGTTGATGTTCCGGATACGAACCCGTCCACGTAGGTGCCATAGTTTTTTCTGGTCATAATACCAGGCGGTATCGGCCTGGATATAGGCCTCCGTATGGAACTTCTCGTCGAACTGTTCAAAGAAAACCCCTTTCTCGAAGGTCCAGCGGGAGGGTTGTCGTACCGTATTCACATCCCAGCGTTCCGTGACTATACGGTACTTGATGACACCCGAGTCGCTGACCAGCGTATTGACCCCATACGAGGTCATGACAGAGGCGGAATCGCGGTCATAGATGGCCGGAGCCGTGTGTTCTTGGACATCGTTACAACTAACGATTGCCATCGCGACTGCGATGGCAACGATTACTCGACTTTCCATTTTGCGAACCATCTCTCATTGAAAGTCAGGCCAATATTGATCCGGAAAGTGTTTTCACGAATCATTCCTGTTGCGTAATTGTTCACGTATTGGGCACTGATATTGACGAACGGGAAGAACAACGAGGTGCGCGTGATGTAACTATTGGCAATGGGAATGCCGAAGCCAACGGTTGCACTAATCTGACGAGGTCCTTCCTGACCATTTATTTTATAATAAGGTGTAGTATAACTCGCACCGAATCGATAACGGATACGTTGGAAGATATTCCTGGCATTCCAACGGGGACAGTACTCACCACCCAAAACAAACTTATAACTATTGTCCAAAAGGTCACTGCGAAGGGCATACTGATTGTTGTAATAGTCGGGGAACTGGGTCTTGCCCCAGAACTGCGCCTGCACATCGGCTCCCACCAGCCACTTCTCGCCATGGGAATAGGAGAAGCCCGCACCAAAGGTATGAGGCAACTCCAAGGCATTGTTTACCTTCATCAACGTGGTGTCGTTCTTCGACACGGATGAGTTGGATGAGATGATACGGCACTCGGCATCAGTCCCCAACTTATGTCCCAGTCCGTAGGTAAGTCCTACGGTCAGCATATCCGTCTTGCTGATTTGATGGTCGTATTGCACACCAAAATCGAGGGTATAACTGTTCACCTCCGCAGAGTAAATCTTGGCAAGTCTATTCACCGTGGAACCACTATTGGCCACCACCCCACGGTCGTAACCGCCCCAGATATAACCAGCATTCATGCCGACAGAGAGCGACTTGATCGGACGGACACCCAAGCCCACAAACAACTGGTGCAGACCGCCATCACCTTCATGGGTTGTCACCACCGTGGTCTGTTCATCCAACTTAGCCGTGGTACTGTAATTATATCCGACACTCGTCAGTGGCAGGATACCGAAGGTGGCACCGAGAACCTTGGAGATACGGAAAGAGCCCATAACATACTCGAAATTGGCGGTTTTGGTCTTATCTTTCTTACCGGCATCGCTATAATTGGTAATCTGACCAGACAGTCCCATATCGAAGAGCATCGTCAGGGAATCGGTCATCGCATAGGAGGCCGGGTTCAACGGGTTGACTAAATAACTGCGGTGCAAACCGATGCCCAGGCCATTCATACCCTGGTTCAAGCCACCACCTCTCTGGGCAATCTCACCTAATCCGAACTGACTGTAAGGTGATACTGTACCGCCTTGGGCGAAAGAGGCAATGGGGAACAGCATCGCCAGAATCACGATGGAAGTGAAAAGTGAAAAGTGAAAAGTGAAAAGTGGAGACTTTTCAGTCTGATTATATGATGATTTCTGTTTCATTCAAATTAAGTTTTTTAATTCAGGGTGCAAAATTATCGAAAAAAAATCGAAATAATGGCTTTTTCCTCGAAAATATAAGTTATTTTTGCATAGAGACTGTTTGTGTTGGTTATCATATTGACAATCAGCGTATTGAACGGTTTTTCGCAAGAAACAGACCCTATGGACTCCGTGGAGGTCAGTCTGCTGACTTGTTCACCACATGAGGAAATATACAGTTTGTATGGTCATTCGGCCATCCGATGGCACGACCTCCATCAAGATGGTCTCGGAAAAGGACAGGACCTGGTGTTCAACTGGGGCATGTTCAGTTTCAGCAAACCCTTCTTTGCCCTGCGGTTCGTGTTCGGCTTGACAGACTACGAACTTGTCTGTATGAATGCCAACACCTTCTTCCCCTACTACCGTCAGTGGGGCAGCAGTGTGACCGAACAAGTGCTCAACCTGACCGCAGATGAGAAAAGAAAGGTGCAACAGGCACTGGCCGAGAACCTGAAGTCCGAGAATCGGGTCTATCGTTATAATTTCTTTTATGACAACTGTTCGACACGTCCCAGAGATATCATTGAAAGGAACCTCAACGGTCAGATTATATGGGCGGAAAAAGAAGGTGACCAGCCCACCTTCCGGGAGATGGTCAGGACATGTAACCGGAACCACCTCTGGTCGAAGGCGGGTAATGACATGCTCTTAGGACTGAAGGCCGACCAGAAGACCAACCGTCAGGAACAGGAGTTCCTACCCGTGAACCTGATGCAAGATATGGCACAGGCACAGATTTACGAAAACGGAGAGTACCGTCCGTTGGTGAAAGAACAGCGTACCATCGTACCACCGGGTGTCCAACTCATTGAGCCCGACTGGATTCTAACACCGACCCAGACGGCCATTCTGCTCCTCATCCTCTCAGTGGCTATCACATGGATAGAATGGAGGCGCAAGAAGACCTTCAAATGGTTGGATGTGACACTGATGATGATACAGGGAATGGCAGGTATCGCCCTGACTGCCATGCTTTTCTCACAGCACCCCACCACCACCCTGAACCTGAACTACCTGTTGTTCAACCCCCTGCCCTTCTTCTTTATCCCAAGTGTCATCCGTCGGAAAAAGACATGGTGGAAGGTGCAGATGACCCTGCTCGCCTTGTTTGCGGTGGGGGCCATTTTCCAGAGTTATGCAGAGGGCATGGGTTTTCTGGCATTATGTTTGCTGATTAGAATACTAGTTAATGAGAAATAGACATTATATATATATGATGGTGCTGGCGGCACTGGTGTTCCAGACCGAAGCACAGGGACAGGAGAAGATACAGTACGCTCCAAGGCTGGTGGTGAACATCACCATCGACCAACTGCGAACGGACTATCTGAAGGCCTTTGCCCCACTCTACGGTGCCGACGGTTTCAAACGTCTCCTGGCAGAGGGGCTGGTCTATGAGAATGCCTCCTACCCTTTCAGCAACACCGACAGAGCATCTGCCATCTCGTCAGTCATCACGGGTGTTTCACCCTATTATCACAGTATCATCGGCGAGAGATGGCTTGACAAAGAGACACTCAGACCCGTTTTGTGCACCGACGATCCCAAGCAGAACGGACTCGACTCACCGAACCAGTTACTGGTATCAACCCTCGGCGATGAGTTGAAGGTTGCCACACAAGGACAAGCAAAAGTTTTCGCATTTGCCCCCCATAAGGACGCCGCCATCCTCTCAGCTGGTCATGCGGCCGATGCAGCCTTCTGGTTGGATACCCAGACAGGACAGTGGAAGACTAGCACGTATTACTTGAAGGAACTACCATCATGGGTACTGAGTAACAATGAATTAAGGGCTCCGTCCGCCAATATCAGCAAAGTGGCCTGGGAACCCGTTATCGAACTCTCTGGTACCTTCAACTATTACCAACATGTGGGTGACCAGAAACCCTTTAAGCACCTCTTCAAGGGTGAAAGAAAATTCATCGAATACCAAGCCTCTGGACTCGTGAATTCGGACATCACCGAGATGGCCCAGCAGTGCGTGACCAACCATGGCGTGGGTTATGACCGTGTGACCGACCTGCTCTGTCTAACCTACTATGCAGGCACCTTTGATCACAAACCCGTGTCAGAATGTCAGTTGGAACTGCAAGACACCTACGTGAGACTGGACCAAGAACTGGCCAAGCTCATCAGAAGTCTGGAAGGAAGACTCGGCGCAGACCACGTATTGTTTGTGGTTACCAGTACAGGTTATTGGGACGAGAAAAGCGCCGACTATGCCCAATACCGCATTCCAACGGGTACCTTATACATTGACAGGACTGCCAACCTGTTGAATATGTATTTCGGGGCTCTTTGGGGACAGGGACGCTATGTAGAGACCAGTTTTAAGAACCAGATATTCCTGAATCACAAACTTTTAGAGTCCAAACGTATCAGTCTGACCGATGCCGGACAGAGAGCCCAAGAGTTTATCAGTCAACTGGAAGGTGTCAGGAATGTCTATACCACCTTACAACTATTGAGTGGTGATAATCTACAAATCTCCCACATCCGAAACGGATTCAACCCGGAGCGCAACGGGGATATCATGATTGAAGTATCACCCGGTTGGCACCTGGCGAATGAGACCACTCAGGAGCAACAACTCTCAAGGGCCTCATTCACCCAGTTTCCGTTGATTATCTATGGCACCGGTATTCAGGCTGAGAACGTCAAGACACCCGTCACCATTGACCGTATCGCGCCTACCATTGCCAAGATTATCCGTATCCGGGCCCCGAATGCCTGTTCGGCAGAACCGCTTTTCTGATTTTCAGGTTAAAGATTGTTAAGCAATGGTAAAAATAGAAGGGTGAAGGGTGAAATAGAAGTGAAGTAAAAAACAAAATAAAAATAAGATATGAATTTCAACAAGATTTTAAAGTCATTGTTCGGTGACAAGTCATCGAGAGATATGAAACTGATTCAGCCGCTCGTGGAAAAGGCCAAGGCCTTCACGCCACAGGTTGAGGCCATGAGCAATGACGAACTTCGTCAGAGAACGAAAGAACTGCAAAAGCAGGTACAGGCGTCAGCCACGGAACAGAAGGCACAGATAGCCGAACTGAAGGCTAAGATTGAAGACACCCCCATTGACGAGCGTGCCGACATCTTCGCCCAGATTGACAAAATTGAGAAGGAAGTACTGGAGATTTATGAAAAGGCCCTCGATGAGGTCATGTTTGAGGTATATGCCATCGTCAAGGAGACCGCCCGTAGGTTTGCAGAGAATGAGGAGACCATCGTGACTGCTACGGATTTCGACCGTGAACTAGCAGCCGACCCGAAGAAAGACTTTATTACTATCGACGGTGACAAGGCCATCTACCACAACCACTGGACGGCTGGAGGTAATGACCTGAAATGGGAAATGATCCACTACGATGTGCAGTTGTTTGGTGGTGTCGTCCTCCATCAGGGAAAGATTGCCGAGATGGCCACTGGTGAAGGTAAGACCCTTGTGGCTACCCTCCCCGTATTCCTAAACGCCCTCACCGGCAATGGCGTACACGTGGTGACTGTGAACGATTATCTGGCCAAGCGTGACTCTGAATGGATGGGACCGCTCTATATGTTCCATGGCCTGAGCGTCGATTGTATCGACAAACACCAGCCCAACTCAGAGGAACGTCGCAAGGCCTATCAGGCAGATATCACCTTCGGTACCAACAATGAGTTTGGTTTCGACTACCTGCGTGACAACATGGCCATCTCACCTCAGGATCTCGTACAGCGCAGTCATAATTATGCTATCGTCGATGAGGTGGACTCCGTGTTGATTGATGATGCCCGTACCCCATTGATTATCTCCGGTCCGATTCCCAAGGGTGACGACCAGATGTTCGAGGAGTACCAGCCACTCGTGGAGAGACTGGTAGGCGTACAGAAGCAACTGGCCACCCAGTATCTGGCAGATGCCAAGAGTCTGATTACCGCCGGTAACCAACTCATGGAGGCAGGAAACAAGAAAGAAGGTCAGGAGAAACTCGATGCAGGTTTCCTCTCGTTGTACCGTTCCCACAAGGCTATGCCAAAGAACAAGCCCCTCATCAAATACCTCTCTGAGGAAGGTATCAAGGCCGGTATGTTGAAGACCGAGGAGATTTATATGGAGAACAACAACCGTCGTATGCCGGAATGTATCGAACCTCTCTACTTCGTGGTTGACGAAAAGCTTAACTCCTGCGACCTGACCGATAAGGGAACCGGCTGGCTCGCCAAACAGGTGAACGATGCCGAACTCTTCGTGTTGCCCGACATCACCTCGGAACTCTCCGCTCTTGAGGCAGAGACTGGCATGACAGACCAGGAACGTGTGGATAAGAAGGACGAACTGATGAACCACTATGCCGTTCAGAGTGAACGCGTCCACACCCTCCAGCAGTTGTTGAAAGCCTACTGTATGTTTAATAAGGATGACGAGTACGTGGTCATCGACGGTGAGGTAAAGATCGTAGATGAGCAGACTGGCCGTATCATGGAAGGTCGTCGTTGGAGCGACGGACTGCACCAGGCTGTTGAGGCTAAGGAGCATGTGAAAGTGGAGGCAGCCACACAGACCTTTGCCACCATCACCCTACAGAATTACTTCCGTATGTACCACAAACTGGCAGGTATGACCGGTACGGCTTCTACGGAGGCCGGTGAGTTCTGGGACATCTATAAACTCGACGTGGTAGAGATTCCCACCAACCGTCCTGTGATCCGTAACGACCAAGATGACCGTGTTTATAAGACCGCCAGAGAGAAATACCGTGCCGTGATTGAGGAGATTGTGAAGATGCGTAACCAAGGACGCCCAACGTTGATTGGTACCACATCGGTAGAAATCTCTGAGTTGCTGAGTCGTATGCTCGATATGTATCAGAATCCCGAGACTGGCAAGCGCGAGGGTATCCCCCATCAAGTGCTGAATGCGAAGTTGCACCAGAAGGAGGCCGACATCGTGGCTCTCGCCGGACAATCGACCAACGGCAAGGGTGCTGTGACCATCGCCACCAATATGGCCGGTCGTGGTACCGATATTAAACTCTCGCCTGAGGTAAAGGCTGCAGGTGGTCTGGCCATCATCGGTACGGAACGTCACGAGAGCCGTCGTGTAGATAGACAGTTGCGTGGACGTGCCGGTCGTCAGGGAGACCCGGGTTCATCCGTGTTCTACGTATCCCTCGAAGATAAACTGATGCGTCTGTTTGCCTCTGAGCGTATCGCCTCAGTGATGGACCGTCTGGGTTTCAAGGACGGAGAAATGATTGAATCGCCGATGATCTCCAAGAGCATCGAACGTGCCCAGAAGAAGGTGGAAGAAAACAACTTCGGTATCCGTAAGCGTCTGATTGAGTACGATGACGTGATGAACAAACAACGTACCGTCATTTACGAGAAGCGCCGTCATGCCCTCATGGGAGAGCGTATCGGTATGGATATTGCCAATATCATCTGGGACCGTGTGGTTAATATCATCGAGAATTCCGGTGACTATCAGGGTTGTAAGGAAGAGTTCCTGCACATCCTCTCAATGGAGGTACCCTTCACCAGCGACGAGTTTATCAACCAGCCGCGTGAGGTGCTGACAGAGAATGCCTTCCAGGCTGCCATCGGCAATTTCAACCGTCGTATGGAGAAGGTACAGAGCATCGCCCAGCCCATCATCAAGAGCGTCTATGAGAATCAGGGACACATGTACGAGCGTATCATGGTTCCCATCACAGATGGACGTAGGATGTTCAACATCCCCTGTAACCTGAAGGAGGCCTACGAGACGGATTCGAAATCAGTGGTGAAGGAGTTCGAGAAGTCCATCCTATTACACATCATTGATGACTCCTGGAAAGAGAACTTGCGCCAACTCGACGAACTGAAGCACTCTGTACAGAATGCCTCTTACGAGCAGAAAGATCCGCTGTTGATCTTCAAGTTGGAGAGTGCGAAGGTGTGGGATGCCATGATCAACGAGATGTACAACCGTATCACGAGTATTCTGACCCGTGCCCAGATTCCAGAGATGCAACAGGTTCAGGAGGCTGCTCCTGAGCAGAGAACCCAGCGCAACCAATATACAGAATCGAAGCAGAACGTCAATGAGGAGCAACTCACTGATCCCGGTCAGGCTGCCGCTGCCCGCAGCGACACCCGTGCCCAGCAGCCCAGGACACCTATCATCAAGGACAAACTGCCCGGACGAAACGATCCCTGTCCCTGTGGCTCTGGTAAGAAGTTTAAGAATTGTCATGGAAAAGGAATAGTATGATTACGATTAGCAATTTAAAGAAGGCGTTTGGCGAAACCATCGCCTGTGACATTCCTGAGTTTACCATCAACGATGGGGATATCTTAGGTCTCGTGGGTAACAACGGCGCCGGAAAGACCACACTCTTCCGGATGATTCTCGATCTGCTCAAGCCCGACGAAGGCACCGTGAACATCAACAGCATCAACCCTGCAGAGAGTGAGGAGTGGAAGGACCTGACTGGAGCCTATGTCGATGAAGGTTTCCTCATCGACTTCCTGACACCGGAGGAGTATTTCGCCTTCCTCGGCAAGGTAAATAACATTACGCAGGAAGAAGTAGATGAACGACTCAAACCCTACGAACGATTGGCCAGTGACGAGATTTTCGGTCAGAAGAAACTCATCCGCAACCTCTCGGCAGGTAACAAACAGAAAGTAGGCATCATCGCTGCCCTGTTTATGAAACCCAAACTGGTGATTCTGGACGAGCCCTTCAACTTCCTCGACCCATCATCGCAGAATGTATTGAAGCATGTGTTGACGACCTATGCCAAGGATAACAACGCCACACTGCTCATCTCCAGTCATAATCTGGCCCACACCATCGACATCTCCACCCGCATCGCCCTGTTGGAGAAAGGACGAATCATCCGTGACCTGCCCAACGAGTCAGGCAGTGCCAAGACCGAACTGGAAAACTATTTTGAGACAGAAGCAGAGGGTTGATTCTCTTTCTGTTTTTCAGGTATGGCAATTGCCAGATGGACTTGCACCTCGCAAGTACCGTCTGGCAATTCTCTTGATAGGACAAGTACTGGAAAAGCATCCGACAGCGTCTCTTGGGAAATGCTCTTGATACGGCTTTTCATGGCTTGTTGACTCTCAGCCTCACCGTTCTCACCTTGAACATTTGTCTGAATCACATTCGTTTCAGAAGCGACCAAGGTACTCAACCGACTGGCAATTCCCCTTAAAGCTTTTGCATGCGCACTGGTATAGCCCAGATGATAGGTCTTAGCCTTCTGTGTGGCAGACTCTACAATATAGAGTGTATCATTCGTATATCGTTGGAGGTCAGCAAATTGCTGTTCCATATCCTTCTCGCCGTCGTTCACAGTCCATCCCTCTTTCTTAAAGACCTTGGCCTGCTTCTTCGCTTCCTTGGTCACGGTGGTCTGTGCCCATGCTGCTGGCATTAGGAGCGACAGTGCCATGAAAGCCATCAGTATTCTCTTTCCATTACCTTTCATCACAATAATTCATTAGTTCAACGCAAAGATAGATATATTTTTATTTATCAGACGAAAAAAACGGTACGAAAATGCATTTCTTTAGAAAAATTTCGTATCTTTGCACCAAAATGATAAAAATTAACTAAAAAAATAACTATAAGATGAAAAGACTTCTTTTTTCGATTGCAATCAGTCTTGCCCTCACCACAGGTGTGATGGCACAAGGACTGAAAGTTGTGGACTTCAAGTTGTTGGAGACCGATCTGACAGCCAACACGCATGGTACGTCTAAACAAGACCAGAATGGTGAGACGGCAGCCTTGATCAAGATTGTGACCCCGGAGCGTGGTTTTACCTTCGACGGTGGCTCGCTGGGTATTGTAGATACCGAGGAACATGCCGGTGAGATATGGCTCTACGTGCCTCGTCGCGCCCAAAAACTCATCATCCGTCACCAGACCTTCGGTGTGCTGCGCGACTTCTTCTACCCTATCCCCATCGAGGGTGCCCGTACCTACGAGATGCTTATTGACATTGGTACAGGCCGCTATGCCACCATCACCACTCAGGTAGCCAAGGCCAACGTCTATATCGATGGCGAGAACTGTGGCGAAGCACCTCTCTACAATAAGTACTTGAACTACGGCAAACATACCATCCGTGCTGTGAAGGACCGTTACGAGGGTCAGGAAGAGATTGTGTTGACTACCACCGACGAAGCCAAGACCAGATTCGTTAATGTCAATATGCGCGATATGTCCGACCACTTCGGTAATGTGAACGTTACCGTCGATAATCAGGCAGATATCTGGTTTGAGGACCGTAATGTGGGAACAGGCTCCTGGCAGACCCAGTTGCGCGAAGGCACCTATGTGGTGGAGACTCGTAAGACCGATTGCGACCCCGAAAAGACATCCTTCACCGTCGTAGCACAACGGGAGAACAATATCAAGGCCGCTCCCCCATCGCCCCATACAGGTCTGCTGCACCTCTATACCCGTCCCCGTGACGTTAATGCAACAAGCAATGGTTCTACACCTATCGACTTGAGCGAGGCGCACACCCTGCCCGTAGGCACCTATCAGTTGTCACTCTCGCGCAAGGGCTATGTACCTAAGAGCGTAGAATATACTGTGAGCCACAACGAAACCACCCGTGATACCATCACACTCGACCGTGTAAAGTATATCAAACCCAATGCCTTCTACTTCGGTGCAGGCTATACCATGCGTCCGATGGGCGGCATCACGGCACTGGCCGGCATGGTCTATAAGAATTTCGACGTACAGTTAAGTTACACCTTCGGTCTGACTGATTCTGACGAGGTGCCCTGGTATTCCACCGATGGAAACGACACCTACTTGAGTACAATGACCTACAAGCGTTCTACCTTCGCTGCAAAGGTGGGCTATCAGTTTGAACTGACCGACCGTCTGGGAATCACCCCACAGTTGGGCTATGAGATCGAGACCCTCTCAGCCAGCGTCAGTGACGGAACGAACACCTATGGTGACAAAGCATCGGCCAACTGCATCAGTCTTGGTGCAAAACTGCTGTATGCTCCTATGCAGCGCCTCTATCTGTTTGCTAATCCGGCCCTCTCATTAGGCATGAGCAAGGACTCCAACTTCGAGCATATTGTCGATAACAGTGACATCACTGCCGGAGGCTTCATGATGACCATCGGTGCCATCTTCAATTTCTAATCCACACCTTTATTCATATATAAAAGACGAAACGATATGAAAACGAGAAATATCATAGCAATACTGGCCACACTGCCCATCGTGGCAGGATTCACAGGCTGTAAGTCAGATGAAGAGACCGAAGCCAAGCCCGCCAAGGAAATACTGATTGTTGAAGGCGGAAGCATTGAGTTCCGAGGTAGCGAAACAGACAAGAGTGTAACCATCAATGCCGACTGCGGATGGACGGTTGAATACGATCAGGGTACCTTCGATGGCAAACTCACCGTACAACCCCTGAAGGGTACAGGCAAAGGAACACTGCTCATCACTGCCGACGAGAACACTTCCACAAGCGAGCGTACAGCATCCATCACACTGACCTCCGATGGTGGTCTGAAACAGAGGTTCACCATCCGTCAGACCAGTGGCGATCCTGCGATGAATGTCAGCAAGAACACGTATAACTTCGATGCGATTCCCTCTGAGGCACAGTTGCTCACCATCACTAGCAATACCAGTTGGGCCATCCAGATTCCCTCAGGTGTTGACTGGCTACACCTGAGCGAACTCTCTGGCGGCGCAGGCTCTGAGGCTATCGACATCACCGTTGATGAGATTCAGACCGACGCCGACCGCTCCGCCACCTTTACCATCAGATATGGTAGCAATAGCACGGAGATTGAGGTGAACCAGAAAGGTAAGAAGAACATTGAACTGGCAGTCACACCCAACGAACTGCCCTACTTCGCAGCACAGGGAGGCACCCAGACGATTCAGGTCGCCAGCAATGCAGCTTGGCGTGCTTTCGTTCCTTCTTCAGCCCAATCCTGGCTACGGGTAGAACCTTCTGAAGGCGTCGGTAACGGTGAAGTAAGAGTGACCGTCACCGAGAACACCAATCCTCAGCGTGAACGCCTCTCATTGGTCATCATTATTGCCGGATCGCTGAGTCCCAAGCAGGGTGACGTCCTTGTGCAGCAGTATGCCGGTGAGGAGCAGAACAGCCAGCGTGAACCAGACGAAGGGGACAATCCCGATCCTACTCTTTCGCGCAAGCATTAATCATTAGCAACTTAACTGACAAGCGGTTATGAACAACAAACTACTATCCATCATAGCGGCCTTCATCGGATTATTCCTGCCGTTGAAGATGCAGGCGCAGACGAATATCAGTGCCCCACTGTTCTCCTTCGTGGGCGACAGTCTTCATATGTACTGTGATACGCAAGGGGCCGACATCTACTACGCCATGTCCGAGTTTGCGAATGAAGAGGAGGCCGAAAGCCTCCGTGACAATATGTATGTCGGTATGAACAGTACCCTCTACACCGAGCCTTTTCTTGTCACCAGCAATGTGGTCATCAAAGCCGTTGCTATGGTACCAGGACAACAAGGAGAGTCTGAATATACCACGCTGGTCTATGACTATACGGCGTGGAGTCAACTGCTTCAGGCGATTAACTATGGTAATGATGTGTTGGTCCGTGCCCAAGACAACACTCAAGTGGACGACGATCTCAAAGACCAGTTGCATTGGGCTATCGAAGAAGGCCAGTTCTCCTATCAGGAGCGAGGCATGATGATCGACAGTTATGAGGCCGAGCACTGGACCAACCAAATCCTAGACTTAGCCTCTCAGATAGAATCCATCATCGGCCAACCCACAGGCCCCGAACCCTACGCCGTCCTCAGCGACAACAACACCGTGCTGACGTTCTACTACGATGACCAGAAAGCAGCACGGAATGGTATGGATATTGGACCATTCCAAGTAACAGGCTCAGCTTCTTGGTATAATAACCGAGAAACAATTACTACAGTCATCTTCGACAATTCATTTGCCAACCATACAGGTTTAACAAGTACCAGATTGTGGTTTGAGAGTTGTAACAACATTTCCACAATTTCCGGTATTGCTAATTTAAATACCTCAAATGTAACAGATATGTCATTTATGTTTAGTGGTTGTCAATCTTTGGCCTCATTAGACGTAAGCCACTTCAACACGTCGAATGTGACGAGTATGGAAGAAATGTTTGGATATTGTTATTTATTGACCTCGCTTGATGTTAGCAACTTCAATACAGAGAACGTAACAACCATGAGAGGTATGTTCGACCAATGTTCGGGCATATCTTCTTTAGACTTGAGCAACTTCAATACATCGAATGTAACAGACATGAGTATGTTGTTCCAGTTATGCACCAGTCTGACCTCTCTTAACATAACAAATTTCAATACATCGAATGTAAAGGATATGTTAGCTATGTTTGGTGGTTGTTCCAGTCTTACATCCATTGACGTAGCCAACTTTAATACAGAGAATGTGTCTAATATGGGAAGTATGTTCTACGCTTGTTCTGGGCTGACAAATCTCGATCTAAGTAACTTTAACACATCGAGTGTTACGAGAATGAGAGAAATGTTCATGGACTGTTCTAATTTGAAAACCATCTATGCAGGTGAAGGTTGGAGTACTGCAAGTGTGACAAATGGGGATAATATGTTTAACAATTGTTCTCTTCTCGTTGGTGGTGCTGGCACACACTATGATGCAACTCACACAAACCACTCTTATGCCCATATTGACGGAGGTACAGCGAATCCTGGCTACTTCACACGAAGTGGCGACGAGCCTTGGGTGGATCCCACTGGGCCAGAACCTTATGCAGCCCTCAGCGATAACAGCACCGTGCTTACATTCTATTATGATGATCAGAAGGCAGCAAGGAATGGCATGGGAGTTGGGCCGTTTGAGGATTCAGGGAAAAGTATCAATTCAGGTTGGTATGATGTCAACGAAATAATTACGACCGTCGTCTTCGACGATTCATTCGCCAACTGCACTACGTTAACAAGCACAGCCTATTGGTTCGACCAGTGCGAAAATCTCACGACCATCATTGGCATCAATAATCTGAAAACCGACAACGTCACAGATGTCAATTCCATGTTCTTAGACTGCCATAATATAAAGAGCATTGATCTCAGCAGTCTCAATTTTAGCAATGTTACAAACATGTTTCAAATGTTTGAAGACTGTAGGGTACTTGAAAATGTAAACTTCAATGGCGTCAACACAGAGAATGTAACAAATATGGGCGACCTGTTCTTAAACTGTCATAATCTGAAAAGTATCGATTTGAGCAGTTTCAACACAAGCAATGTTACAAAAATGTCATATATGTTCTATCGCTGTGATTCCCTCACCACTGTCTATGTTGGTGAAGGTTGGACTACAAGGAGTGTCACAGATAGCGAAAGAATGTTCGAGCGCTGCACCAAAATTGTTGGTGGTCAAGGCACACGATTTGATGAGAACCATATTGATGCAACTTACGCCCATATTGATGGTGGCACAGCAAACCCAGGCTACTTTACTGACAAGAACGCTGCTCCCACGCATCTCGTGACAATGGCTACAGGAGAGAATGGTGTGATAGAAGCAACGATTGATCAGCCAGACGGGACCAAGACAGAAGTAGTGATTGCTGCTGGAACCCAAAGTGAGTTCAACGTACAAGAAGGCTCCACCATCAACCTGACGTTCCGTCCCAACGAGGGCTATGAGGTTGGCGACGTGCTACTCAATGGTATCAGCGTGAAGGATCAGATGCCGACAAACACCACCTACGTCATTGAGAAGGTAACGGACAAACTGGTACTCAGCGTCGTCTATGCTCCTCTGCAGCCAGAACCATACGCCGTGCTCAGCGGCAGTGGCGACTACGTGCTGACGTTCCGTTACGACAAGAACAGGTCGGCCTACAGAGAGAGCATGAGCGTGGGACCGTTTATCTCTTCGAACAACCAGGCCTGGTACGACCAGAGGGAGCACATCACGAGAGTGGTGTTCGATGAGTCGTTTGCCGAGTGCACCGACATCACTAGCACTGCAAACTGGTTCTATGAATGTTCGAGCCTGACAACGATTGAGGGCATTGGTAATCTGAAGACGGACAACGTGACCGATATGTCGTTCATGTTCAGTACTTGTCACGCCCTGAAGAATCTTGACCTCAACACTTTCAACACCTCAAAGGCAGAGAATATGGCTTGGATGTTCGACTCTTGTACTGGTCTGACCAGTCTTGACTTGAGCAACTTCAACACAGCCAACGTCACTAATATGAATGGTATGTTCTATGGTTGTTCCGCTCTGGAAACGATCTATGTCGGAGAAGGATGGAATGCGTCCAAGGTTGGCAGTAGCCCTGATATGTTTAAGGATTGTACCAAACTTGTGGGAGGTGCTGGCACAGCCTACTCTGCCGACCACACCGATGCTGCCTATGCCCATATCGACGGAGGAGCAGTCAATCCTGGCTATCTCACCAGCAAGAATGCTCCTGCCCCGCCAAATGCTGAGCCATACGCTGTGCTGAGTGAGAACAATACCGTGCTGACGTTCTACTACGATGACAAGAAAGCAGAACGCAATGGCATGAGTGTTGGGCCGTTTTATGAAGAAACGGACAGAAGATGGTATGATGTTCGTGGAAGTATAACGAAAGCCGTTTTCGATTCCTCGTTTGAACTTTGTACCACATTGACAAGCACGGATTTTTGGTTTCATGAGTGCACAAGCCTAACGACGATACAAGATATCACTAATCTGAATACAGCCAACGTTACGAGCATGTATTTAATGTTTGGTAGTTGTAACAACTTGGCAACCCTCGATGTAAGCCACTTCAACACGGAGAATGTTACGAACATGAGCGGCATGTTCAATGTATGTTCGAGTTTGACAACTCTTGACGTGAGCAGATTTGTCACTTCGAAAGTGAGAAACATGAGTTATATGTTCGCTGGTAGTGACAAACTCACGACACTCGACGTGAGCAACTTCAATACAGAGAGTGTGGTATATATGAGTTGGATGTTCGCTGGCTGTTCGGAACTGACAGCCCTAGACTTGAGCAACTTCAATACAAAGAATGTGACAGACATGAGTGATATGTTCCTCCAATGTTACAATTTGATTACCCTCAATTTGAGCAATTTCAATACAGCCAATGTAACGGATATGGGGGGGATGTTTGCAAATTGTAAATCACTCGCCAGTATTCAGGCAGGTAGCGCCAATATCCCTGCTGAGGAATATGCCAATATAGCCAACCCCAACCTGCTGGTCTATGTGAATGACGCATCGCTGGCTCCTGAGGGTGTTCAGAACGTAGTGATCAATGGCCATGCTGATGAAATCATTCTGACGAATGCCACAACAGGCAATAACAACTGGAACTGTCCGCAGGCATTTATTGCTGATAAGATCACCTACACTCGTGAGTTCAAGCAGCAGACCGAGGTCGGTATCAGTCGAGGCTGGGAGAGCATCACCCTACCCTTCAATGTGCAGAGCATCACTCACGAGACTAAGGGACAAATTGTTCCCTTCGGTGCACAGGGTACAGGCGTGAAGTACTTCTGGCTGCGAGGCTACTCTCCAGAAGGCTTGCATAACGCAACAGCCATCGAGGCCAACAAGCCATACGTCATCTCGATGCCGAACAACACCGTAGTCTATCCCGACGAGTATAACCTCAACGGACGCATCACCTTCTCGGCTGAGAATACGACCGTGCCTGCGACACCAGAATTGGAGGAGATGGTAGTCTTACGTGGTGACATTGCCATGATGCCCAACTATCAGTACATCCCACAGAACGAGTACATCTATGCCATCAACGTGGGCCAGCCCCGTGAGCGCTATGCCGAGGGTAGCGTATTTACACGAAATCTTCGTGATGTTCGTCCATTCGAGGCCTATACCACTCATGCAGATGTCAATGGCGCACGGCCTAACAACATCCGTATTGCTCCACAGCCCAAGTACGATGTTACAGGTATCAAGACTCTAGAAAGTGATGCAACCGAAGGCACATGGTACTCTCTCGATGGTCGCAAGATGCAGACTCAGCCTCAGAGAAAGGGTATCTATATCAGTAATGGCAAAAAGGTCGTGGTGAAATAACCTGCCATTATTCGATAATAACCCAGCTTATTTCCCAATAACCCGTCCTTATAGCGCAATAAGGGCGGGTTAGTATTTGTCCCAGGCCTTGGGATTTTTGCTTCATCATTACTATCTTTGTTACGACTGCCATATAAATACAATCACCCCAGATGCAATTTAATGCGAATATCCTTTGAAGTTTCAGATATTTTTTGTATCTTTGCAAAATAAAACTATTGTTTCACTAACGACAAAACCAATAAACAATATGAAAAAAGGACTACTTTCCATCATCCTGATGGCTCTCGCCATCACCTTCCCTACCCAATCCTGGGCGCAAAACAACATCCAATTCGAAGATGATGCAGTAAAGGCAATATGCGTAGCCAACTGGGATACCAATGGCGACGGTGAACTAAGTTACGACGAGGCTACGGCCGTCACAGATATAGGAACGGTATTCAGTAACAATTCTTCAATAAGATTATTTCATGAATTTGCATTTTTTACTGGTCTAACCCAAATACCAAACGATGCTTTTTTCTGGTGCGTTTCCTTGGAAGAGATAACTATACCTCAAAACATCACTTCCATCGGGAATGATGCTTTTTATCATGATGAGAAAATTTCCTCTATAATATTACCTGATAAATTAATAAGCATTGGAAGCGGTGCTTTTGGAGACTGTTGGATACTATCAATAACCATCCCCGCTTCTGTTTCTTCTATCGAGTGGGCTGCTTTTGATTCAAGATTTTTGGAATCCATCACTGTTGACAATGATAACATAACATATGATTCACGTAATCAGTGTAATGCTATCATAGAAACAGCATCAAACAAACTTATTGTCGGATGTAAAAATAGTACTATACCAGAAGATATTGTTACTATCGGTGAATACGCTTTTAGCGGTTGCTCTTTTGAAAATAATCTACATTTCCCTTCTTCACTAAGAAAAATTGAATACCAAGCATTTTATCAAGTTAGCGGATTAACTTCTTTAGAATTTCCAGAAGGACTAGAAGAAATAGCCGATAATGCATTTCAATATTGTAATCTACAAAGTATTGTATTACCAAATTCGTTGACTACTCTAGGAAGCCATTGTTTTGAAAGTTGCAACCTCACCACAATATATATTCCAGCATCTGTCACCACTATATGGGAGGCTCCATTTTGCGGAAATCAAAACCTTTCACAAATTATAGTTGAAGAAGATAATCCACGATATGACTCTAGGAATGAGTGTAATGCTATCATAGAAAAGGAAAACTACACCCTAATACAAGGATGCAATACAACTGTCTTCCCTGAGGAAATATTAAGTCTGGGTGGTTATGCTTTTTCTGGTATGAATATAACCACAATAACCATACCCGAGGGTATCACTTATTTAGGTGGTTATTATGCCTTTAGCGGATGTAATTCATTGGAGGAGGTAACAATCCCGTCATCAATTATTCCAAACAATGGGCTTGGGTTTAATACTTTTGAGTTTTGTTTCAATATCAAGACAATTCGTTGCTATATGAAGACTCCAGGTCATTACCAAGTATTATTCCCTACAGAAGTAACGGAACAAGCCACGCTTTATGTTCCTTATGGCACAAAGTCCCTCTATGAGGCTGCTGATGGTTGGAGCAATTTCCGTAACATTGTAGAAATGGAGAAAGCCGATAATGAACCTATTGTCGTCGACCTGATTAATAACGGTAATATGGAAGGTGAGGATGTCAGTTGTTTCTTTACCAAAATTAATGGTGGCGACATTAATCCATCCGTTATAACCGATGGCGTGGGTATGGATGGCAGTCGAGGCATCAAGGTGGAGACTACGGACAGGTCAGCATACGTATGGGATAATCAGTTCTGGGTACGTACGAATCAACCCATCAGTGATGGCTCTCTTATCCGTGTTTCTTTTGATTATCGTGCTGACCAGCAGGCAAGGGTAAATGTAGAAACGCATGCAGAGCCAGGCAGTTACATATATGGATATATGTTCGACGAGAATATGACATTCGACACTGACTGGCAACATTTTACATACGAAAGCATCGTGTCTAATGATAAGTCATCAGACCAGAATCCCATGCATTCTATAGCGTTCACCCTTAGCCAATTCGAGAAAGCAAACAACTACTACTACGACAATGTCAAGGTTGAGGTTATATTAAAAGACCAATGTCCGAAGCCGGCCTTTACTCAGAATAAGAATGAGGTCATTATCCAAAGTCCATTCGATGCCACCATCTATTACACCCTTGATGGTTCTGAGCCGACCACTAACAGTGAACATGGTACAGGTACACTCGTGTATATGCTCTCACAGAATGCGACCATCAAGGCCTTTGCCGTCGTTGAAGGCTACGAGCCATCTCCCGTTGCAACGTACAGTTTTAGATACACAAAAGAGACGGAGCCTATTGCCGTCGATCTGATTATCAACGGCGATATGGAGGGTGAGGATAACAGCAGTTTCTACTACAGATTCCTTCCAGAGAGCACAAAGGCATCACCTCAGGCAATTACGGATGGCGTGGGTGTCGATGGCAGTCGTGGAATTAAGATTGAAGCCTCTGCCAATCAGGATGAGATATATAATGACGAGTTTTGGTTCTCTCTCAGCCAGCCCGTAAGTGAAGGAACAAGATTCAGACTATCGTATGATGCCCGTGCAGACCATGAGGCAAATGTATATATCGGAGCACATGGTCCTGCATTCTTTGGTGATTTCATATCGGATTGGATGGAACCATACGCAACCTTCGGTACAGAATGGCAGACCTTCACTATGGAAGGCACCATCAGTTCAGATGTGTCCTCAGACCAGAAGCCACTCGCCTCTCTTGCATTCTCACTCAGTGTGACACCTGAGGCAAACAACTATTACTTCGACAATGTGAAGTTCGAGGTATATCTGGAAGATCAGTGTCCTAAGCCTACATTTAAGCAAACAAATAGGGGCGTTATCATCCAGAGTCCGTTTAATGCAACTATTTATTATACGTATGACGGATCAACGCCAACCACTAATAGTGAACATAACGAATATATCGTAGAACAATTTCTCGCAAGATCAAAATTCACAATCAAGGCCTTTGCAGTCGTTGATGGCTACGAGCCTTCTCCCGTTGCAACGTACAATTATGAATATATAGAAAATGCCAGTTTTGACAGAGTTACAGCATGGGTGAGCGAAGGAGTCTCGCTTGATGAAGTCTTTGAAGAAGTCGGAGGTCGCGAAGAGGCTGCCAAGACCATCGCTGCGATTATCTGGGAGAACGACTATCCACTGACAGCCGAGATGCTGGAGGGCATCAATAACCCGAACCTGTTGGTCTATGTGAATGATGCCTCATTGGCTCCACAGGGTGTGCAGAATGTAGTGATTAATGGTGTGGCACCAGAGATTATCCTGACGGATGCCACAACGGGTAACAATAGTTTCTTCTGTCCCCAGCAATTCAGGGCCGAAAAGATCAGTTATACCCGAAACTTCCGGCAGCATACTGTCATCGGCACCAGTCGTGGATGGGAAGGTCTCGCCCTACCCTTCGCCGTTCAGACTGTCACCCACGAGACGCAAGGACAGATCACGCCATTCCGCAATTACGACAGTCGTAAGCACTTCTGGCTCAGACAAATGACTGACCGTGGACTCACCAATGCTCAAAGTATTGAACCGATGGTTCCTTACCTCATCGCTATGCCTAATAGCGCAGAATACTACGATGAGTTCAACCTCTCCGGACGTGTCACTTTCGCAGCAGAAAACGTAATTATACTTGAGACTGATTACATAGGGTACGGCACCGGTGAGATTATGCTTTATCCAAACTTTTCGGTAGTAGATACAACTTGGGAAGATGTATATGCCCTGAACGTGAACGATGCCAGAGAAGGCTGGGCTGAAGGTAGCGTCTTCATACGTAACTACCGTGAGGTTCGTCCCTTCGAAGTATATACTATGCATCTTAGAAATGGCGCCCGTCCACGTTACATACCCGTCAACAGCCAGACCAACGGTAATACCACTGGCATCAACACTATAGAGGTTGATTCTGCAAACGGCACTTGGTACTCTATCGATGGACGTCAATTGCAGAGTGAACCCAAGACAAAGGGCGTATATATTAACAACGGCAGGAAAAAAGTCGTGTCAGATTTAAAATAAGACGGTAATATTTGGTCATTTCAAAGAAAACACTTATCTTTGTCCCCGAAACATTAGAAACATTATAAACAAATTAAATACGACAATTATGAAGACAATGAGATTTATCGTAGCGATGCTGTTGCTCGGAATGACCATCAGCGTGGCAGCCCAAGGCGAGAAACAATGGATGAAAGATGCCAAGAAGGAAGAAAAACGCCTGAAGAAAGAGGGATGGCAGATCACACCTGGAAGTATCCCCATGCTCCAGCAAATTTATAACTCATATAAGTTACGAAATGAAATGGGTATGGACCTCGCCCCCAAATATGTATTCGGTAATGCACAAAGCATCGGACAGTTCTTCGATGCCGCAAAGTTGTCAGCCACAGAAGTGGCTAAGGCAGATATGGTAGGACAGATTTCCACAGAGATTACCCGTCTGGTGTCAGAACAGATCTCTGCTAAGCAAATATCTGGTGAACAGGCTGAATCTGTGATGGGTGTTGTCGAGAAAAGTAAGTCTATCGTCACCCAGAAGTTGGGAGTCATCAATCCCGTCATTCAGTTCTACCGTAAACTTCCAAACGGCAATACGGAAGTGATGATGAGCATTGCCTACGATCTGGATAAAATTACCAAGCAATCCAAAGGTGTTGTCAATGACATGATGCAGGAGGCAGGACTTGACATAGAACTCGTACAATGAAAAAGGATAGCGGCTGGTTTTGGCATCATTTGGTATCGACTGCGTTTGCATTCAGCATCGTGGCCATCTATGCCTTGCTTGCTTTCAACCTGAAAATATTCAATCCTCTGGTACAGGTGATAAAGGAATACTCCATCACCGATTTCTATTATCAGGTAATAGACACAAATGAAGAACGTGACACGAGCCATATCGTCACCATCGTTGATATAGGGGACTTACGAGATCGTCGTGATATTGCCTATGCTCTCAGCGAGGTGATGGAACAACATCCGAAGGTTGTAGGTGTCGATATCCTGTTTGATGGACAAAAACCAGAGAATCCTGTAGGTGACAGTCTGATAGCAGCTGTTGCCGCCAGTGACACGTCGATGGTATTTGCCTTGCAATATTATGACGACTCTTTCGACGGCAAGCAATTCAACCAAGTAAAACAGTCGTTCTTTGCCGACTCTATTCCAAACCTAAAAGAAGGTTTGGTCAACATGCAACTTGACAAGTTAGATGGCATGAGAAAGAAAATCAGTCTCGCCAAGACTGTTAAAGGTGAATTGCGTCCTTCAATGATTAAACTGTTGTCGGACAAATATGCCGAACAAGAAATCATGCCGCTTGCGGACAAGACGATTAACATCAATTGGTCGGCTATCGATTTTAGAGTTATCCCTTATGATTCCATTGCTGACTATGGTGAATTCCTGAATGACCGTGTCGTATTATTTGGGTCCATACGCGATGAAAATGATACCCACTACACCCCACAGGGTAAGATGCCAGGTATCAAACTACTGGCCTACGGTGTCGAATCGATGGTGAAACAGACGACCATTACGATTGCTCCTTGGTGGGTGAATGCCATTCTTTCATTCATTGCTGTACTACTCACCAGAATTCTATTTGAGACGGGTGACCAATATGCGAAAGGCCGCAAGAACATATTCGCGCGTATTAGTTTGAAGTCCGCATTGGCAATGGGAATACTGAAGTTCTTGTGGATAGCCTTCCTGATGTATGTCGGATTTATTGTTTTCGCAAAATACAACATCAGCATCAACATTGCAATGGCACTAGCAGCCATCCCATTCATCGGACCCGCTGAGGATCTGTACAGAGTAATAACCAATAGTTTTTCTAAAAATAAGGAAGTATGAAAAAGAGATTGTTTCTGATTCTATCCTTGGTGGTAGCCTTAGCTGCATTGGCACAGGCTGCAGACCAATTAAGGGTCACTAGCGTCAAGGGAAAGATTAGTTACCTTACAAACAATGGTCAGCGTTTGCCATTGGAGGTTAACGATATTGTAGAAAAAGGTACAATTGTCAATATACCTTTCCACGGTATTCTGGAACTCCTAGACCAGAGTAACAACAACCGGTACACCATCAAGGCCCCTGGACGAGCCCCTATTTCCGCACTACTGAAAGACAATCGCAATTCCTTGGAGAATCTAACAAGTCAGTATGTAAAGACACTGGTAAACGAAGTGACCAAAGGTGGAACTGTCAAAGGTATGGTCGTCACCGAACCAGCAGCCATTACAAGAAAACAAGCAAAAGTTGGGGATTCGGACATGGATCTTGATTTGGACATGGACATGGATATGGACATGGACTTGAACATGAATTTCAGCAAAAAGGATCTGATCAACGAATACCGTCAGTTCAGACAACAATGTACCAATACATACACCAATTGGGTACGTGAAGCCTGGCAGTCATATACCGGCGAAAAGCCCAAGAAGATACCACAAGTAAAAGACGCACCTCCTGTCTTTATCCCCATCAATGACGATGGCGAGGAAGGTGAGCCCATCCGCTATGAGCAGGCACAGGCTGAAGAAGGTCTGAAGGGAACGATTGCCACAGCTGAAGAAAGCACAGCCTCCTGGTTCTCATTCCTTGGGAAAATTATAAAGGGTAAAAAGAAAGACAAGAAGGTCAAGGAGAATAAGAATCAAAAACTGGCCGTTGAGAAAGTACATGATGATGTCGTCAAGGAGAAGGTTAAGGAATCGAAAGCCCTTGCTCCTATCGCTCCAGCACCCGTACAGGAAGGTGGTGTGAATACGGTCTTTACATTTAGCATCTTTGGAACAAACTATCAGGTCAGACTCGCTGATAATTGCCGTTTCAAACTAAATGGTGTTACAGAAAACAGTGTGGCCGATGCTATTGAATCGTTGGCCGACATTAAGTATGATAACATGCTCTTCGACTGTCTGAAGATCCGAAAGGAAAACAAACTCTCTGACTGGGCCTACTTCCAGACTTTGGAGGCATTGACAAACGAATTCTGTGGTAAGGGTACTAACGAGGCCACGTTGCTGATGGGCTATATCCTATCGCAGTCGGGCTACAAGGTGCGTTTGGGTCGTGATAACCAGAAACTCGTGCTGTTGACAGCCAGTCAGCATACCATTTATAATAAGGTGGCCTATCGTCTTGACGGCGAGACCTTCTACCTGCTTGACGGCAGTGTAGAAACTCTGAGCATCTGTCGGGCCTCTCTCCCCAACGAGACAAGTGTCTCGCTGATGATCCGAGCAGCACAGAAGTTCGACATGGACCAGTCGGATGTACGTACCATCAAGTCGAGAGACTATCCTGACTTCAAGGTGACCATCCACACCAACAAGAATCTGCTGAAGTTCTATGATACCTATCTGCCATCCTGCATGAACGACGAACTGATGACACGATGGGCCATGTATGCCAACACGCCATTGTCAGATGATGTAAAAGCAGAACTCTATCCCCAGTTGCGCTCCCAACTGCAGGGTCTGTCAAAACTGGAAGGCATGCGCAGACTTCTGAATCTGATTCAGACTGGATTAGTATATGAGTACGATGAGAACATCTGGGGAGTCGATCGAGCTTTCTTCGCAGAAGAGACGCTCTACTATCCCTATTGCGACTGCGAAGATCGTTCTATCTTGCTGTCAAGACTGGTGAGAGACATTCTGGGTCTGAAGGCAATCTTGATTTACTATCCGGGACATTTGGCAATGGCCGTACACTTCCCAGAAGAAGTGTCTGGCGACTATATCCTACTTGATGGTGAAAAATACATTGTCTGCGACCCGACATACATCGCTGCTACCGTTGGTAGGACAATGCCCGGTATGGACAACAATCAGGCCCGTGTCATTCTGTTGCAATAATAAAGATGCTAACAATGAAAAAATGGATAATCATTGCAGCCTGTCTGTTGCCGATGTGGGCAATGGCACAGGAAGAGATGGAGGAAGTAAATCGCATCAAGGCCGACCGTAACACTTATCTCTATGGTGAGGGTTATGGCGAGACGGAAGCCAATGCCGACAAGGAGGCCATGGCCAACCTGATGAGTAAGATTTCGGTCCAGGTAAGTAGCGACATCGAGATCAACGAGCAGCAGGTGAATACTGCTGAGGGTATTGATGCCACATCGGTGGTCGAGTCGGTGGTCAAGACCTATACTGCCGGTACGTTGAAGAATACCCAGAGTATCATCGTCTCCCCTGCCCCTAAAGCCTACGTGGTCCGCTATATCAAGAAGACGGAGATAGACCGGGTGTTCAAAGCCAGGGAAGATCTAATATTTGATTATATCCGTGGTGCAAAAGAGGCTGAAAAAGTCTATCGCATCGCCGATGCCCTACGTTACTATTACTGGGCATCATGTCTGTTGATGAGTATGCAGCACCCACAGGAAGTGAGATATATGGCAGACGGCGAGATGCATCTGCTGGCATCATGGATACCCGAACAGATACGCAGCATCCTCAGCCAGTTGAAGGCAGAGGTCACGAAGATAGAAGACCAAGAGGTGAGCCTCCTGTTCACCTATCAGGGCAAACCTGTGACCAACCTCGATTTCTGCTATTGGGACGGCATGAGTTGGAGTAACTTATTCTCCGTTAACAACGGCGTTTCTCAGATAGAAATGCGTCCAGGTGCTGATACGGAAAAACTGAAGATACAATATGAGTATGCCTTCGAAAGTCAGATGCAACAGGTTCCGGAACTGAAGCAGTTGATGCAGATCTTCAAGAGAATCCCTTATAGGGAGTCGGATGTAACCATCTCATCAGGTAAGAAGGCCGACCAGAAGAGAGCTATGGAAGTCTATCAGGCATCAGTGGCCACTGCAGGCGCAGCCACTCATGCTGTCGTTGTGGAGCAGCCAAAAGAATATACGAAGACGATTGACAAGATTATCACGGCCATCAAAACCAAAAACTATGCTTCGGTGAAAGATCTGTTTACAGATGACGGCTATGAGATGTTCGACAAACTGTTGCATTATGGCAATGCTACCGTCTTGGGTAATCCCCAACTGAACTTCTATCAGATGGACGACCGCGTCATCTGCCGTAGTGTACCCATGCGATTCACCTTTAAGAATAATAACCGAACCCTCATCGAAGATGTCACCTTTACTTTTAATGACGACGATGAGATTGAGTCAGTGGCCTTCGGACTGGACAAGGCTGCCCGTGATGACATCTTCAACCGTGACGCAGCCGCCTGGAACGACAGCGTACGTATGGTCATTGCCACTTTCTTGGAGAACTATAAAACTGCCTTTGCTCTGAAGCGACTGGACTACATCCAGAGCATCTTTGATGACGATGCCATCATCATTGTGGGACACCTGACGAAACAGGCAAAGAAAAATATGGAAAACGGAAAGTATATTGACAACCAATTGGTGAAATATACCCGTTTAGACAAAAACACCTACATCAAGAATCTAGAGCGTAGTTTCAAGAGCAACCAGTTCATCAACATTCGCTTCACTGATAACGAAGTAAAGAAGATGGGCAAGGGAGGTCAGACCTACGGTATTCTGATACACCAAGACTACTATTCCTCGACCTACGGTGATACGGGTTATCTGTTCCTGATGGTTGACCTGAACGATATGGAACAACCCATCATCAAGGTACGTACCTGGCAGCCCAACCGTGATCCGAACATCAACGGAAACTTCTCGAAAAGTGATCCCTATTATGGACTTATTTATGGTGGAAACTTTGATTAGACAGCGACAATACCTGATACCACATACCCATTTGTAGGTATTTTGATAGACTTGCAGCTGAATGCAACTCGGTTGCAAGTTTATTTTATGTATCTTTGCAGCAAATTCAGGACAGGATATGAAATTATCAGAGTTAAAAACAGGCGAAAAGGGTATCATAGTCAAAGTGCTGGGCCATGGTGGTTTCCGCAAGCGTATCATTGAGATGGGCTTCATCAAGGGCAAGGAGGTAGAGGTGCTGCTGAATGCCCCCTTGCAGGATCCCGTGAAATACAAACTGATGGGCTATGAGGTAAGCTTGAGGCACCATGAGGCGGATATGATAGAAGTCGTATCTGCCGATACGCCTATTGAGGCCACCCAATTCGTCATCTCTGAGAATGACCAAATCCATGAAGATGACTACGTACGTCATGAAGCCATGAAGGAGCGCCGTACCATCAATGTGGCCCTTGTAGGCAATCCCAACTGTGGCAAGACCTCCCTCTTTAATTATGCCTCTGGAGCCCACGGCCATGTGGGAAACTATAGTGGTGTGACAATCGATGCTACAGAGGCCCATGCCTCGTTCTTTGGTTATGAGTTCAACCTGACGGACCTTCCCGGTACCTATTCCCTCTCCTGCTACTCGCCTGAGGAACTCTATGTCAGGGAACACCTGACGGAAAAGATGCCCGACGTGGTGATTAATGTCATCGATGCATCTAACCTGGAGCGCAATCTCTACCTGACCACTCAACTCGTAGATATGAACCTGCGCATGGTCTGTGCCCTGAATATGTTCGACGATTTTGAGCGTCGGGGCGACCATGTGGAAATCGAAACACTCAGCAACCTGTTCGGTATGCCGATGGTACCGACTTCTTTTAAAAGTGGCATGGGTGTCAAGGATTTGTTCCGTACCGTCATCCAAGTGTATGAAGGAACCAACAAGGCCTCCCGTCACTTCCACATTAACTACGGCCATGAGATAGAGGACGGTATCGCCCACATCCAGAAATACCTGAAAGCCGATGAGCATATTACCCAGCACTACTCTACCCGATACCTCGCACTGAAACTCTTGGAGCATGACAGTCAGGTACTCGACTACCTCGGAAAGCACATGGCCGGAGAACAGCGTATGCAGGACTTCCGTAATCTGACGAATGCCCGTGATAAGGCCTCGGCCCGTGTCAAGGAAGAAACAGGCGACGACTCTGAGACTGCCATTATGGATGCCAAGTACGGCTTCATCAACGGTGCGTTGAGGGAAGCAGGTTACAAGACCGGCACCAAGGAGGACACTTACAAGACGACCCACCTCATCGACGGGGTATTGTCGCACAAGTATCTCGGTTTTCCCATCTTCTTCCTGTTGCTTTACGTGATGTTTGAAACCACTTTCTCCTTGGGGCAGTACCCGATGGACTGGATAGAAACATTTGTAGCCTGGTTTGGTGATAAACTTACAGTCACCATGCCCGACGGGCCGCTGAAGGCCATGCTGGTTGATGGTGTCATCGGTGGTGTTGGAAGTGTGATCGTGTTCCTGCCGCAGATCCTGATCCTCTATTTCTTTATCTCGCTAATGGAGGACTCCGGCTATATGGCCCGTGCCGCCTTCATCATGGATAAACTGATGCATAAGATGGGACTGCACGGCAAATCGTTCATCCCTCTAATCATGGGCTTCGGTTGCAACGTACCAGCCGTAATGGCCACAAGAACCATTGAGAGTAGGCGTTCCAGAATCATCACGATGATGGTACTACCATTCATGAGTTGTTCGGCACGTCTGCCCATCTATATCATGATTACCGGTACATTCTTCTCACTGCAATGCCGTTCATGGGTGATGCTGTCGCTCTATGCCATCGGTATCGCCATGGCTGTGATCGTCAGTAAGATTTTTTCTTCACTGGTCATCAAAGGCGAGGATACACCGTTTGTGATGGAACTGCCCCCCTACCGTTGGCCAACGACGAAAGCCATCGGCCGCCATACGTGGGAAAAAGGCAAGGAATACCTGAAAAAGATGGGAGGCATCATCCTCGTGGCTTCTATCATCGTTTGGGCACTCGGTTACTTCCCACACAATGAGAATCTCCCCCGTGAACAACAACAGGAACAAAGTTATATCGGACGGATGGGAAAGACCATAGAACCCATCTTCACACCACAAGGCTTCAATTGGAAACTCGACGTGAGCCTATTAGCTGGTGTAGGTGCCAAGGAGATTGTTGCCTCTACCATCGGTGTGCTCTATAGTGGTGACGATTCTTTCGGTGATGATGAGGATTTCAGCGATGACTCGGAGAAATACACCCATCTGCGACAATTGATGTTCAATGAAGGTATCACCCCACTCGCTGCCTACACGTACCTTATATTTATATTACTCTACTTCCCCTGTATTGCCACCATTGCCGCCATCAAGAATGAGACGGGCTCCTGGCGATGGGCTTGCTTTGCTGCTGTCTATACCACTGTTGTGGCCTGGATTGTAAGTGCAGCAGTCTATCAAATCGGAGGATTGTTTGCGTAATTCAAATTAAATTCGTAATTTTGCACCCAATATGGAAAAGATCATATTGGGCATCGATCCCGGCACGAACCTGATGGGCTACGGTCTGCTGAAAGTCAGCGACGGTAAGGCCCAGATGATGACCATGGGCGTCATCGACCTGCGCAAGTTCCCGGATGCCTACCTGAAACTCGGACACATCTTCGAACGGGTAACGGGCATCATCGACGGTTACCTGCCTGATGAGATGGCTATCGAGGCTCCGTTCTTCGGCAAGAACGTACAATCGATGCTGAAACTCGGACGTGCACAGGGTACTGCCATTGCAGCTGCCATCCACCACGGTGTACCCATCCATGAATATGCCCCGATGAAGATCAAGATGGCCCTGACAGGCAATGGGGCTGCCTCAAAAGAGCAAGTGGCTGGGATGCTGCAGCGATTGTTGAAGATTCCCAACGAAGAGATGTCGAAATTTATGGATGCCACCGATGCCCTCGCTGCCGCCTATTGTCACTACCTGCAAATGGGACGACCAGAGAGTGAGGTGAAATATCGGGGATGGAAGGACTTTATCAACAAAAACCAAGACAAGGTTTCCAAAAGGAAAATCAAGGATGATGACGATTGAGATGGTTAATGCAAAGGCCAGAAAACCAGAATGGTCGATGGCTGAGCCCGTAAATTTCTGCATGAAGGAAAACGAGCATATCGCCATTATTGGCAGAAATGGATCAGGAAAATCAATGTTTGTGGATATGATCACTGGACGTCATCCTGCCTTTCCAGATATGGTAAAGTATGCCTTCGATGAACCCTACAATAACCTGAAGCACATTACCTTCCGAGACACCTACGGAGGCGATAATGACCGTACCTATTTCCTGCAACAACGCTGGAACCAGATGGAGATCGATGAAGAGACGCCCACCGTAGGCAGCAAACTAGAAGAGGCTTATCAATTGGCTGGAGAAGACACACCTGAACGCAGGGCTTTACAAAAGCATATCTACGAGATCTTTCATTTGGAGCCACTGCTGGATAAGTATATCATATTGTTGTCAAGTGGAGAACTAAGGAAATACAAACTGGCATCGTCACTCTTTACCAATCCCAAAGTATTGATCATGGAGAATCCGTTTATCGGACTGGATGCCGAAATCAGAGATCAATTAAAAGAACTCCTTGCGATGCTTGCCAAGGAACAAGATCTTCAGATTATTCTTGTATTAGCCAAGACCGATGAGATACCTGATTTTATCACACATATCGTCGAGGTAAAAGACATGAAGGTTCTGCCGAAAGTCGAACGCCCAAGGCACAGCAGGGACGGTTCTTATACGTCTCGCGAAGCATCGACACAAAAGAACCGTCCCTCTGTGTCAGCAGAGGTCATCCGATTCAACAAGGTCAGCATACGCTACGGAGAAAGGACGATTCTGAAGGATCTCGACTGGACGGTGCATCAGGGCGAGCACTGGTCACTCTCCGGGCAGAACGGTTCCGGCAAATCTACCCTACTCTCGCTGGTCTGTGCCGACAATCCCCAAAGTTATGCCTGCGACATCTCCCTCTTCGGTCATAAACGAGGTTCCGGTGAGAGCATCTGGGACATCAAGAAGCACATCGGCTACGTCTCGCCCGAGATGCACCGTAGTTACCGGCAAAACATCCCGTCGATCCAAATTGTGGCTAGTGGACTCAAGGATACGATTGGTCTATACACAAGGCCTAATGAGGCAGAGAAAGAACAGTGCCGGAAATGGCTCAATGTCTTCGGCATCGGCCATCTGGAGGAACGTAACTTTATGGAGATGTCGAGTGGCGAACAACGGCTCGTCTTGTTGGCAAGGGCTTTCGTAAAAGAACCTGACCTCTTGATTCTCGATGAACCGCTACACGGACTGGACGACTATAACCGAAAGATGGTAAAAGAAATCGTAGATAAGTATTGCGAAGAACCCTCACGAACACTTATCTACGTCACTCATTATCAGGAGGAACTACCTCACTGTATAGACCACGCTCTTTATCTGTCTTCCAGCAATGCTGCCGTACGCACCCGGGAAAGTGTTTCGGGTGTCATCTGCAAATAACTGGCGATATAGACCAACGGTGCACGAAGCACTAACTGCGGCTGGTTCTTCACCAGTTTCTGGTAACGGTCCTGCGCACTCTCGAAACGTAACATATCAGCATGGTGCTGGCTCAATATGAGCGACTCTTCCAGAATCTTACGGAAAAGAATCTGTATGTTCACACTCTTCATGGCCACAGCCTCCAGATCGGCCTTAGGCATACCAATGATGATGGTCGGTTCCAGCGCCTTGATCTGCAACTGCGACGGCTTCTCACGGAACAAGCTCTCGATGCACATGACAATAGAATTCTCGGTTGCCATATACTCCGTCAGTTCCTTACCATTTTTATAATAAAACTGGCGGACGAGACCCTTGACCACCCAATAGATGTTCGTACAAGTCTCTCCCTCGCGAAGAATCATCTCGTTCTTCGCAAACTTCATCGGCACGAGTATGCTCTCCAGCAAATCGAGTTCTTCGTGTGTCATCGTACTGTATCGGCGTGCCAACTCACGGGCTACGTCTCTTGTTGTGATACTGATGTTAGGCATAGGTCTTATAAATATGTTATTAGTCCAATTTCAATACAGCAAGGAAGGCTTTCTGAGGCACTTCCACATTACCAATCTGTTTCATACGTTTCTTTCCACGTTTCTGCTTCTCCAACAGTTTGCGCTTTCGCGAGACATCACCACCATAGCACTTGGCAGTCACATCCTTACGCACCTGCTTCACCGTCTCACGGGCAATGATCTTGGCACCAATGGCTGCCTGAATGGCAATATCGAACTGCTGACGTGGAATCAGTTCCTTCAGTTTCTCGCACATCCTGCGCCCGAAGGTCACGGCATTATCCTGATGCGTCAGTGTTGACAGGGCATCAACTGGCTCACCGTTGAGAAGAATATCCAACTTCGCCAACTTCGATGGACGGAAACCGTCGATATGATAGTCAAACGAGGCATAACCCTTGGAGATAGACTTCAACTTATCGTAGAAATCGATCACTATCTCACCCAGTGGCAACATGAAATGCAATTCCACACGATTACCTGACACATACTGCTGGTCAATCAGTTCACCACGCTTGTCCAGACAAAGCGTCATGATCGGTCCAATAAAATCTGCAGCCGTGATAATCGAAGCACGGATATACGGTTCCTCAATATGGTCGATCATCGTCTGGTCAGGCAGTCCGGAAGGGTTATGCACCTCCTTCACCTCTCCTTGTTTGGTATAGCACATATAGGATACGTTAGGAACCGTTGTAATGACATCCATATCAAACTCACGGTCCAGACGCTCCTGGATGATTTCCATATGCAATAAACCAAGGAATCCACAACGGAAGCCGAAGCCCAAGGCAACGGAACTCTCCGGCGTAAATGTCAGCGAGGCATCGTTGAGTTGCAGTTTTTCGAGCGAGGCACGGAGATTCTCATAATCCGTCGGATCAATGGGATAGACACCTGCGAACACCATCGGTTTGACTTCCTGGAAGCCTTCGATGGCCTTATCGCAGGAACGAGCCACATGGGTAATCGTATCACCCACCTTGACTTCCTTCGAATCCTTGATACCACTGATGATATACCCTACATCACCCGTACGCAACTCCTTACGGGGTATCATATCCATCTTCAAAACCCCGATCTCGTCGGCATCATACTCCATTCCCGTATTGAAGAACTTTACATTGTCTCCCTGGCGGATAACGCCATTCACAATCTTGAAGTAGGCAATAATGCCTCGGAAAGAGTTAAACACCGAATCGAAGATCAGGGCCTGAAGAGGAGCCTTCTCATCCCCCTCGGGATGAGGAATACGTTCTACCACTGCATCAAGCACTTGCTCAATACCCTCACCCGTCTTACCTGAAGCACGAATGATGTCACCACGCTCACAACCAATCAGATCGACGATCTCATCTTCCACCTCGTCAGGCATGGCAGAGGGCATATCAATCTTATTGATCACTGGGATAATCTCCAGATTATGGTCAATGGCCATATAAAGGTTGGAAATCGTCTGTGCCTGTACACCCTGTGTGGCATCCACCACCAAGAGGGCACCCTCGCAGGCAGCAATGGAACGGCTCACTTCGTATGAGAAATCCACATGTCCCGGTGTGTCAATCAGATTGAGGATATATTTTTCACCATTGTGCATATACTCCATCTGGATGGCGTGGCTCTTGATGGTAATGCCTCGTTCACGCTCCAAATCCATGTCATCGAGCATCTGACCCTCGGTGACCTGGATGGTCTTCGTGAATTCCAGCATACGGTCAGCCAAAGTCGATTTGCCGTGATCGATATGCGCAATGATACAAAAGTTTCTTATATGATTCATTTGTAGTAATCGTCTCTTAGAATGCAAAATTACAAAAATTCCCTCATATTACCAATATTTTTGCTTTTTTTTGGAGTTTCCACGATGATATTTAATATTTCTGAGTAACTTTGCACCGAAAAAATAGCATTCATGATGAAAAAGGTATTCGTATTTGCCTGTTTGGCATTATTATTTGCCGCCTGTCAGGAGTCGCTGGAAGACAGGTGTGCCCGTGAGGCCAAAGAGTACACGGCCAAAAATTGTCCTGCGAGAATGGATCAGAATATCATCCTGGACAGTCTGACATTCGAGAGGAACACACACACTTTACACTACTATTATCGTCTGACAGGCATCGCCGACAATGAAGAAAAACTGGATTCTCTCAAGGCCGCCAAAACATTAAAGGACGGACTTAAGAACACTACGGCGATGAAGACCTACAAAGACAACGGCTATAACTTCGCCTACACCTATCATTCCGAAAAGGATCCGCAAAAGGTTTTGTTTGAGGCGACCTTCACAGAAAAGGACTATTAACAAGGAAGCCCCCATCGCTGGGGGCTTCCTGTTTATTCGGGCTGCATGTTCGTATAAACTGTCTGGACGTCGTCGAAGTCCTCCAGTTTCTCCACCATCTTGTCGATGGTCTCACGCTGCTCGGACGTTACTTCCTTCAGGTCGTTGGGGATACGAGTGAACTCTGCACCAGTTACCTCGAAACCGTTCTCCTCCAGGTGCTTCTGGATAGCACCGAATGAAGAGGGATCACCATAAATCGTGATGCTGTTCTCCTCCTCGTCCTCATCATACTCATCCTCTACACCGTAGTCAATCAAGTCAAGAATCATCTCGTCCATATCGAGGTCATCCTTCTTCTTGAAAGTAAAGACGGCCTTGTGGTCGAAGAGGAAACTCAGTGAACCCTGAGTACCCAGGTTACCATTAAACTTGTTAAAGACTGAACGAACGTCACCTACAGTACGGGTGGTGTTGTCCGTCAGCGTCTCCACAAAGATAGCAATACCGTGAGGTCCATATCCCTCATAAGTCACCTCCTTGTAGTCGCTCTGGTCTTTACCCATAGCGTTCTTGATAGCACGCTCGATGTTGTCCTTCGGCATGTTCTCACGCTTAGCATTGGCGATGATAGCACGCAGTGTAGGATTGTTTTCCGGCTCCGGACCGCCAGCCTTCACGGCGATAGCGATCTGCTTACCTATCTTTGTAAATGTCTTGGCCATGTGGCCCCATCTCTTCAGCTTCGTAGCCTTACGATATTCAAATGCTCTTCCCATATTAATTTACTATTTTACGATTTACTATTTACAATTTTATCTCAGTTCAGCATTGAGTTGTTTCTTAATGTTGGCAATGAGTTTCTGCATGATGGCGTCAATCTGCTTGTCACCCATCGTCTTTTCCTCGTCCTGAAGGATGAAGTTCACTGCATACGACTTCTTGCCGGCAGGCAGTTTGTCACCCTCATAGACATCGAAGAGTTCCACCTTCTTCAGCAGTTTCTTCTCCGTCTGACGGGCAATCTGCTCAATCTGAGC
The DNA here is from genome assembly GCA_905233555.1 of uncultured Prevotella sp. GTDB lineage: Bacteria > Bacteroidota > Bacteroidia > Bacteroidales > Bacteroidaceae > Prevotella. Next base: position 60,424 of record CAJODF010000014.1, read on the forward strand.
GAACTCCACATTATTATCTACGAGCAGGGCAAGGTCACGACTCACGGCTGGGAACTTGGAAATCTCTGTATAGAGCACCTCGTTCTTCTTCGTAGCCTTCATCAGCAGCGTCCAGTTGAGTTCTGCATAATAGACAGGATTGTCGATACCGAACTGCTTCTGGAGTTTCTTGTTGATGATACCCATCTCAACGAGTTTCTTGCCACCACGATTCTCGATGGTGAGTCCGGCAGAGAAGATATCGTTCTCAGACTTCTTGCGAACGGTCATGCCTGGTTTCAGGCCGATACGACGGAGAATATTTTCTACGTATGCACTCAACTCATAGAAAGTAGAGTCCTCGTTCTGATGAGCCCATGAACCCTCCACACGCTTACCAGTCACCCAAAGACCTGCATGATACTGCTCCTTATAAGCCTGCATCGGATCATCGTCGTTCTGCTTCTCAGGATCGAAGGTATAAACATTACCAAACTCGAAGAAACGCAGGTTCTGACGCTTACGGTTCACGTTGTGCTGGATACTCTCCAGACCGCCAAAGAGCAGTGTCTGGCGCATCACGTTCAAGTCCGTTGAGAGCGGATTCATGATCTTCACACAGTTCTCTGCAGGATAAGCATTATGACCCTCGTAATAGGCACCCTTGGTCAACGAGTTGTTCAGGATCTCATTGAATCCCTCACCCACCATCTGTTCACTGACGAGGTTGGCCAGTTTATGCTTACGGTCCTCCTCGCCCTTGATCACGAGCGAGCCCTTCAACTGGGTTGGAATCTCCACATTATTATATCCGTAGATGCGCAGGATATCTTCCACCACATCGCAAGGACGCTGCACATCCACACGATAGGCCGGAATCTCAAGCGTCAGTCCATCGGCCGACTCATTGAGCACCTTCATCTCAAGCGTCTCACAGATGTTCTTGATAGTCTCAACTGGGATGGTCTTACCCACGAGCGAGTGAACATACTCATAACTCAACTCCACCACAGGGTTCTTCATCGGCTCGGGATAGACATCGCAGATTTCCATCGACACCTTACCGCCAGCCAACTCCTGACAAAGAATTGCTGCCTGCTGGAGGGCATAGATCGTACCATTAGGATCAACACCACGCTCGAAACGGAACGAAGCATCTGTGCTCAAGCCATGACGACGGGCAGACTTACGGATCCACGTAGGATGGAAATATGCACTCTCCAACACCACATTACGGGTGGTCTCGTAGGTACCACTACCCTTTCCACCAAATACACCAGCGATACACATGGGGTCTTCTGCATTGCAGATAGCCAGATCACGATCAGAGAGTTTATGTTCTTCACCGTCGAGCGTTTGGAACGGCGTACCCTCAGACATCGTCTTCACCACGATTTGATGTCCCTTCACCATATCAGCATCAAACGTATGCAGAGGCTGGCCATAGGCCATCATCACGTAATTGGTAATATCCACAATATTATTGATCGGACGCAGACCGATGGTCGTCAACCTGTTCTTCAACCAGTCGGGACTCTCTTTCACCTCGCAGTCAGTCACTGAGACGCAAGCATAACGTTTACATGCCTTCTGATTCTCTATCTTTACCTCGATAGGCAGATTGTGATTATCTACTTTGAATGCAGAGCAGTCAGGACGATGCAACGAAGTCTTGTAGCCATTCTGCTTCAGCCAGGCATAGAGGTCGCGAGCCACACCCCAATGACTCAGGGCGTCGGCACGGTTGGCAGTGATATCCACCTCAATGAGCCAGTCACTCTCCAGATGATAATATTCTGCAGCAGGCGTACCTACCACAGCATCCTCAGGCAGCACGATGATGCCAGAGTGATCAGTACCTATGCCGATCTCATCCTCTGCACAGATCATACCGCTAGAATCCACACCACGCAACTTTGACTTCTTAATGACAAACTCCTGGTCGCCATCATAGAGCACACAACCCAGGTCGGCAACAATCACCTTCTGACCAGCCGCCACGTTGGGAGCTCCACAGACAATCTGCGAGGGCTCGCCCTTACCTAAATCCACTGTCGTTACATGTAGATGGTCGCTGTTCGGATGGGCCTCACACGTGAGCACCTTGCCCACATAAAGGCCCTTCAGACCACCTTTAATACTCTGTACTTCTTCCAATGCGTCAACTTCGAGACCTGTCGATGTCAGGGCATCACACACCTGCTGGGCCGTCAGGTCGAAATCCACGTATTCCTTCAACCATTTGTAGGAAATATTCATTATACCGATTCTTTAGTAATTATCAGCGTGCAAAGGTACTAAAAAAACGGTATATATCCAAGCAATTTACTCAAAATCCTTTTTACCTTTTTACTTTTTTACTTTTTTACCTTCATTCAATGCAGTTCATAATGAAGTCAACAGCCCCGTTCACACCAAACGTCCGCACGTCGAGCGAGATGTCGTAATTGCGTGCGTCCGTCCAGTCTTTACCCGTAAAAGTCTTCGTGTAGAGTTCACGGCTGTAGTCGTTATCCACCACCATCGCAGCAGCGTCCCTCAGATCGAGACCATACTTGTCTGCAATACGGCGCTTACGACAATCTTCCGAAGAATGAACGAAGATCTTCAGGGCATTGGGGTGATTCTCAAAGATATGGAATCCGCAACGACCAACGATGACACACGACTCGTCTTCTGCAATCTGACGGATGGCCTCCGCCTGTGCCTCAAAGAGTTCGTGCGAGGTCTTGTCGTGCTCCAGACCGCTGTACTCCGCCCGACTCATATAATTACGGTAGAAATCCGTGAAATCGTCACGCCACAAGGGGTTACGGGCCTCTATCTTCTCTACGGCCTCTTCCACCACACGGACGCGTTTAGCGACCTCATTCAGAATCTGCTTGTCGAGCAACTTGACACCTAGGCGACGTGCCAACTCTGCTCCAATCTCATGACCGCCTGTTCCGAACTGACGGCTGATGGTAATGACGAATTGTTCCTCCCTGTTCATAATGCTTGAATTTTTAGTTATTATTGATGCCACAAAATTACGAAAAAAAATTGAAACTTCCAAATATTTTTCGCTCTTTTTTCACCTTTTCAACTTTTCACCTTTTCAACTTTGCCCCAAATATGCCGCAGCCGCTTCCGCACAACGCTCTCCATCGACACCTGCAGAGACAATTCCACCTGCATATCCGGCTCCTTCGCCACAGGGGAAAAGGCCCTGAATACGGACATGTTGCAGCGTCTCCCTGTCTCTGATGATACGTACAGGACTGCTGGTTCGTGTCTCTACGGCAATCATCACTGCCTCGTTGGTCAGGAATCCATGTGCATTGCGTCCAAAGGTCTTAAATCCTTCCTGCAAACGCTGGGAGATCATCTTCGGCAACCAGAAGTGCAAGGGACTCGATATCAGGCCTGGGGCATACGACGACTTGGGCAGGTCATAACTCAACTTTCCATTCACGAAGTCGGCCATTCGCTGGGCAGGTGCCGTCTGTCGCATATTCCCTTGCTGCCAACACATCCGTTCCAATTCCTCCTGAAACGCCATCACCTTCAGTTCTCCACTTTCTTGCGTTTTTTCTATGTCCTCAGGACGTACTTCTACCACCATTCCAGAGTTCGACCAAGCCGTCCCCCGACTGGCAGGACTCATGCCATTCACCACAATCTGCTGTTTGTCCGTCGCTGCAGGAATCACAAAACCGCCCGGACACATACAGAATGAATATACCCCTCGCCCTGAAACCTGCGTCACCATCGCATACTCTGCAGCAGGCAAATACTTGCCTCTACCTTGTTTATTATGATACTGAATCTGGTCGATTAACTGACTAGGATGTTCGAGTCTCACGCCCATTGCAATGCCCTTCGCTTCAATTTCAATCTTTGCTTCAGACAAATATCTGTAAACGTCTCTAGCAGAATGACCTGTAGCGAGAATGACAGGGCCACGAAATTCTAATTCACAATTACCAATTGACAATTCACAATTAGTGGTCACTGCCTCAACACCAACAACCCTGCCAGCCTGGCAATTGTCAATTATCAATCGCGTCATCTTCGTCTGGAAATGCACCTCGCCCCCACAATTGATAATGGTATTTCGCATCGCCTCGATGACCTTCGGCAGACGGTCTGTGCCGATATGCGGATGGGCATCAGCGAGGATGGCCGTCGAAGCCCCATGCTGACAGAACACATTCAGTATTTTGTCCGTATTACCCCGTTTCTTCGAGCGTGTGTAGAGTTTGCCGTCCGAGTAGGCACCAGCCCCACCCTCGCCGAAACAGTAGTTACTCTCTGGATCCACCTTCTGTGTCTTAGTAATGTTCGCCAAGTCCTTCTTGCGTTCGTGCACGTTCTTACCCCTTTCCAGCACGATGGGTCTGTAGCCCAGTTCTATCAATCGCAGGGCAGCGAAAAGTCCCCCAGGTCCTGCTCCCACCACGATCACCTGTGGTTTGCCCTCCACATTCGGATAGTCCGTATGCTGGTACTCATCGTCGTGAGGCTGCTCGTTGATATAGACACGTACCTTCAGGTTCACGAATATCTGTCGCTGACGGGCATCAATACTGCGCTTCAAGATCCTCACCCCACAGATCGTTCTCGCGTCAATACCCTGCTCTTCAGCCAGATAAGCCTTCAACCTATCCTCCTGTGCCGCTACCTCTGGCACCACCCGTATTTGATATTCAGTCGTCATGTTCCCTATATCTGTAAACTAATTTCGCAATTTCCTCAATCGACTCGTTTTCAGGCTCTGCCTAGGAAAAACTTGTTCCCTGCCTAGGGAAAATTTTCTGCCTGCCCAGGCCGCAAAAATTCCGTCTCTCGTTTGACATTGCAAAAGTACAAAAAAAATACTTCGCTACCTAATTTTTGTAGCGAAACTTCTAGTTAAAATTTGTAAAGACAGGAAGCCAGCATTTTAACAATCCATCAAAAGCGTCTTTTTGTCTTTTTGTCTTTTTTGATTTTTTGTAAATGTGCAAAAAATCACTCCGCTGACACTCAGACTTCGCGCACCTTATATATAATATATAATTAAATTAATATTTATTAACAAGATTATCATCTCTCCACCTCAAAAATGTGCATTTTGCGAAAAACTAAAAAAGACAAAAAGACGAAAAGACAAAAGACGCTTAAAGTGCAAAAAGGGTAAAAATAACACTATTTTCTGTTAACGCACACAATGGTTTTGTCGAGCAAAATCATCCATTTTTCACAAATTTTAATAGTCAAAATAAAGGTTGTTATTTCAATATTTTGTATCTTTGCAATATATTTAACTTAGACACTTAAAGTATTTTATATTCATTTAATTAATTTATTTACTAACTAAAATTATTAGCTTATGAACAAAAAGGTTACTAAATTGTTCCTGCTGTTGATGGCTCTTCTCGCTCCCTCCGTCGGCTGGGCGCAAGATCCGACCGTAACAACACAAGGAATGACGTTCACGTGGGACACGAACTCGAACTACTACGTCCTCACGTCTTTTGATGCGGCAGCGTATGCCGGTAATAATGAAGCCACATTTGGTTTGTATCTTCCCGAGACCATCGGAGATCTGACTGGCAACGGTGAAACTTATGACATCGGTGGTATTGGAGAAGGTGCTTTCGAAGGTTGCGCAGGTTTAACCACTATTACCCTGCCGGCAATTCTTTCCAGAATCGACGCAAACGCTTTCAAAGATTGTTCGAGTTTGTTAGGTGTCTTTTTCAATGGTTCGCTTAGCAACGTTGCCATTGACGAGACGGCTTTTAGTGGCTCTGGTACAGTAGAGGATCCGATTAGTATCCAACTCAACTGGAGTTACGAACCAGAATTTAACAAGTATGTGACTGGTTTGGCCCAATGGACTGACGGCGTCGGTGACTGGAAAGGCGGTAAAATCAAGACATACAACTCCACAGCAAATTGGCTTACTGGAGGCTATCGTGTTATCTACGCCTTAAATGGCAGTCTTGAAGGAGAAGGCCTTTCGTGGAAGATCATTAGTGCCAAAAAGGTAACAGATCCAGAAGAACTGCCTGATGATTTCAATGGCCAATATGAATTATATATTGATAATAATATCAATGTTGCAAATGCTTGGGATCCTGCACAGGTAACAGCAGTCAAGGAGGGTGTTTTTTCAGGAATAGGCACAGAGACAGACCCTGTACCTGTTAATGGAAGTTTGATTCACCTTAAGAAATTAGGCCTGACTTTCAGCAATGGCCTAGGACTGTTGGCTGGTGGTTATTTCCAGATTGGCCAATCAGAAGACAATGATGGAATCCGTGTATATTATGCCTATAATGAGGATGCCGAAGGCAATAGTTACTATGAGGCGACCAAGACCAGCGTATCGCCTTATGTAGATGATAATTTCAACGAATTTAAACTTGCGCTTGAATCACAGATTGGTTTTTGGGACAACGAAACAAGTACTCATGTCGAATATCCTGTCAAAACCATTAAGACCGGCCTTGCCGAAGGCGTAAAGGATATCGTTACGGCTGTCGAATTCCGTTTTGGAATCGACGACGCTCCGACCTTTGAGGACGGTGCGCTGACTGGTATTGGCTCAACAACTGCCCCTATGGAACTCACTACCGACATCGCTATCTTTAAGGAGATTGGCGGCGACTTGTCAACCGGTATGCTGGCGGGCGGCTACTTTAAGTTGATTCGTGAAGCATGGGCAGGCAGCGGCTTCGACCAAGCCAAGTATGAACTGATCAATGGAGAATATGTGTTGGCAAAGCCCATCCAGGCATGGGATGGATATACTGGCGATTACAACCTGTATATCATTACACAATTCTACGATGACTGGGATAACGAGACGCAAACTTATAAATCTATCACCAAGGTGGCAGAAATTAAGAAGAGCGCCTTCGATGAGATCCGTGATAAGAACATTTCTTATGTCTATTTCGAGGGAGCCAATGCTACAGCCATTGAGGATGGTGCATTCCAGGGCTTCGGAACTGCAGAAGCACCTATGAGATTTCAGGGAAGTGCTCCTGTCACATTACTGACGAATCTGCAGGCAACAGCCACTGACGGTGTCTATAACATCGCTGGCGGTTTCTTCCAGGTGATTAAGCGAGATGGTATTGTTGAGTACGCACTGAACGGTGATGAATATATTGTCTCAGGCTATAATGAAGAAGAAGCGCAGAATTACATTGACAACGGATGGGATATTTGGTTAAATATCAATAACTCATACAGAGAGTGGTATGTGAAGGACGATGGTACCGAAGAATACAAGGACATCTTTGTCACAAAGATCAAGGCCAACGCCTTCAATGGACTCACTGGTGTTGAAAACATCTATTTCGGTGCACAGAAATTAACCGAAATCGGTGAGAATGCCTTCAAGGGCTTCGGTACGGCTGAGGCTCCGATGACTCTGAATGCAAGCGCACCTGTAGCGTTGCTTAAGAATCTGAATGCGACGCCTACGGATGGCGTCTATAACCTCGGAGGCGGATTCTTCCAGGTGATTAGGCAAAATGGTTATGTGCTCTATGCGCTGAATGGTGAAGAATATACAGCCGTCGGCTATGTTGAAGATGCCCAGACCGTTATCAACAACGGAGAAAAGATTCAGATTAACATTACAAACGGTTTCGACGAGCGCGCTCAAAACGAAGATGGCAGTTACACATGGAAGTATTACCCTGTCACAAAAATCAAGGCAGATGCTTTCGATGGACTGACTGGCGTAAATGACGTTTCTATCAACGCTGAACAACTGACCGAGGTCGGTGAGAATGCCTTCAAGGGCTTCGGTACGGCAGAGGCTCCAATGGACATTGAAGGAAACATTGCCATGATCAGCAAACTGGCTACTATCGGTAATGACGGTGTTATCAGTTTGGGCAATGGTAGTTTCAAATATACTTATATTTCCTATGGTGATGGTATCAATGTGAAAGCACAACTGGCATCGCCCATTACCAACGGTCTGGCTGAACTGACTGTGGTAGGCTATGAGCAGTTTGATGGCTGGGATAAATATTCCGTCAGTATCTACGGAGATAACACATATGCGTCTGGTGATGTCAGAATCACTATGCGTACGACCAAGATTGCTGCCAACGCATTCGAGGGCATTCAGAACGTGGAGAGTGTGACCATCGACGGAACATATCTGAAGGAGATTGGCGAGAATGCCTTTGCAGGCATCGGTACACAGAGTACCACTGTGCCTCTGTCCATATCGCCCGTCCTGATTAACAGATTCAAGGATCAGATTGAGGGCAGCAAACTCGCTGGCGGTTTCTTCGACATCGTCCGCGTCTATAACGATGGTAACTTCAGGAGTTATTATTCGTATGTAGATGGTGCCTATGAATTAACTAAGGTAGAATGTACTATCGATGCCAATTCTGGCTATATCAACACAACATGGTCACTCTTTATCTTAACTGGTTTTGAGGACTATGCTGGCGAACCAGTTGAGTGGACTGACATCAACGGCAACACAATCACAGATTATTATCCTGTGACCTATGTCACCAAGATAAAGGCCGACGCCCTTGCCAATGTCAAGATTCCTAGCACCCTTGCTACGACTGAGCCTACTTATAGCGGTCCGGAAGCCATTACCTCTATAACTATCCAGGACTATCTCAACAATACGAAGATTGAGATTGAGGACGGTGCATTTGCCGGTATTGGTACTGTAGAGAAAGGTGCTTCGTTCACGGCCAAGAATGCCATTGTCAGCAAGAACATTGGCAACAAGGTGGCTGACGGCATCTACGACATCAAGGGCGGTTACTTCGCTCTGAAGGCCATCACCATTAAGGCCCAGAAGAGTCCAAATGGTCATGACTATGCTATCTGCAATGCCAGTACACGTGACGGCAATGGTAACTGGATTACGCTCATTGACTGGAATAATGATTTCTCTCCAGAAATGATGAAGGCTCCTGCCGATGGTGACGACTATTACACCTACACCTTCCTTGGAGCCAACACCATTACCGATTTGCGAATCTACGAAGTCGAAGAGTTTGAAACAAACGGTCAGACTGAACGTATCTATTATAATGAGGCTTATGCCACCAGGCAGACTCTGGAGATCAATAGAGACACAACCTTTATCTGGAATGATGTCAGAGACAAGTTGGTGCTGGAGGGTGCACCTATCGAGTATGAGTTCTGGCTCGGCGGATGTTATGTCACTGAAGAGAATGCTGCCGACATCTTAGGCAACGGCAAGGCTACGTTCGACGCAGAAAACAATGTGCTGACACTCGACGGCATCGACGCTAGGGTCTATGGAGATGGCTTTACCACCTATAATAAGAATATGACGGTGAAGTTAATCGGTGACAACACAATCCGTCCTACTGATAGTCAGTATGCTTACAGTAATATAAATATCTACGCTCCGACGACCATCAAGGGCGACGGCATACTGAATCTCATCGGCTCTAACAAGGAGGTCACAGAAGACAACGGTAACTGGGGCAATGTTTATGGTTATTACGACCTGACCATTAGCGATGGCGCTACTGTGAACATCTCTCGTGTATATGGATTCACCGACTGGGCAACCGTAACCATCGACAATGCAACACTGAGCATCGACGAGGTTAAGAACACGCGTGCCTTTGGCGCTAGCAATCTCGTGCTGAACGGTGCCGAGATCAGGGTACCTGCAGGTGGTGAGTTCAGGAATGGTGCAATCTATGATGCAGAAGGCAATTATGCCAAGTCTGTGCTGATTGCTGCCGCTGGTAACCTCTCAGTTGTAGTTGCCGTCACGAACCTCGATACCAACAAGACCGCAAAGGCTGAGTTGATCATCGACAACAACGGCGCAGTAAGCGGCATCGCCCTGCCCACAGACATGGCTCAGGCTAACTACGCCATCGAACTGCCCGAGAAGGTGGCTGGTGCCGAGGGTCAGGTGATTCCTCTCACCGCTATTGCCGACAATGCATTTGCTGGCACGAACCTGAAGAAGATCGTTCTGCCGTTGGACAACGGCTTCGTAAACATCGGTGCTGGTGCTGTGAACGCAAAGACCATGATTGTCGCTCCTGTTGGCTATCTGAAGCAGTACATGGAGATGGCTACCATCGCTGACAACGTGGAGAGCGAGTTGCTTGCCGGCGGTCTGACCACTGACAAGAAGGTGGTGACTCTGGGTGTCGAGGTCGCTGTAATTGCTGACGCCAATGCGAAGTACTACATGGCTGTTGCAGGCGAAGAGGCTGAGACCCTTGGTGTTCCTTACGAAGGTGAGGTGATTCCTGCAAAGACCGGTCTGCTCGTAGAGACTGACGACGATGTGGATTACATCGAGTTGGTTATCACCTCTGAGGTGGCTGACAACACACCGCTCTTCGACAATCTGCTCCGTCCGGTATTCGTTGACACAGACCTGAGCAATGATGACTGCAACTACATCCTCAACGGCGATACGTTCTACCGTGCAAGGACGCAGGACGATCCTGTTGTCAAGGCTGGCCATGCTTACCTCTTCGATACCTCGAGACCAGGTATGGCAGGTTTGACGCTGAGTCTGCAGAACGATACGCCGACAGGCATCAACGAACTCTCTGTTGACGACGAGAATGCAGAATGGTACTCTGTCAACGGTCAGCGCATCAACAAGCCGACTCGTAAGGGTATCTACATCAAGAACGGTAAGAAGGTTACTGTCAAGTAATCTCCCCTACCTCACTTAACAATAAAAGGCGGCCTTCAAGCAGGGCTGCCTTTTATTATGGGCCTTTGTTTTGAAGAAAAATTTGAAAAAATTTGGTTGTTTGCTCACTAATTAGTACCTTTGCACCGCCGTTGGAGAAGTCCCCCATTGTGAAGGGGTACCGGCGGCAAGATAAATTGCATAGAAATATGAAAGTAATGAAATTCGGCGGAACAGCATTCTTAGCTTGAAAAACATTGTGGAGGCAGAGGCTCGGACGCAACCTGTCATTGTAGTAGTAAGCGCACTCGACGGCATCACTGACAAACTGATCGCCACGTCGCAGATGGCCAAACAGGGCGACGAGCACTATCGCGAGGAATTCGATGCGATGGTGAAGCGCCACCACCAGATGATAGACACTATCATTCAGGACGACAAGAAGCGCGTAGAATTATTCAACAACGTGGATCAACTCTTCGACCAGTTGAAGAGCATCTACTACGGTGTGTATCTCATTCACGATCTCTCGAAGAAGACAGAGGATGCGATTGTTTCCTATGGCGAACGCCTGAGTTCCAACATCGTGGCTGCACTCGTGAAGAATGGTGTCCGTATGAATAGTCGCGACTTTATCCGTACAGAGAAGAAGTTAGGCAAGCACGTACTCGCTACTGAAGAGACGAAGCGACTTGTGAAGGAAGCCTTCAAGGATATGAACGAGAAGAACGTGTATGTGGTGCCGGGCTTTATCGCCAGAGACATTGACTCGCACGAGACAACGAATCTCGGACGTGGCGGTTCTGACTATACGGCTTCTATCATCGCAGCCGTGCTGAATGCTGAGGTACTGGAGATCTGGACAGATGTCGATGGTTTCATGACGGCTGACCCAAAGGTGATCAAGAGTGCCTATACCATCAATGAACTTTCGTATGTAGAGGCGATGGAGTTGTGTAACTTCGGTGCGAAGGTGATCTACCCACCGACCATCTATCCCGTCTGCATCAAGAATATACCTATCAAGGTAAAGAACACTTTCAACCCTGAACACCCAGGCACCCTCATCAAGGAAACGATTGAGGACGACAACAAGCCTATCAAGGGTATCTCGAGCATCAAGGGCACATCGCTGATCACGGTGACGGGTCTCTCGATGGTGGGTGTCATCGGTGTGAACCGTCGAATCTTTACCACGTTGGCCAACAAGGGTATCAGTGTATTTATGGTTTCGCAGGCATCTTCTGAGAACTCGACCTCTATCGGTGTGCGCGACGAGGATGCAGAGGCTGCAGCAGAGGTACTGAACGCTGAATTCGCCAAGGAGATTGAGACGGGTGCCATGTTCCCCATGCAGGTGGAAAGTGGCTTGGCCACTATTGCTATCGTGGGTGAGAACATGAAACAGACACCAGGTATCGCTGGTAAGTTGTTTGGTACGTTAGGACGCTCAGGTATCAGTGTCATCGCCTGCGCCCAGGGTGCATCAGAGACCAATATCTCGTTCGTCGTCGATGGACGTTTCCTGAGGAAGTCGCTCAACGTGCTGCACGACTCGTTCTTCCTGTCAGAATACAAGGTACTCAACATCTTCATCTGTGGTATCGGTACGGTGGGTGGCATGCTGCTCGAACAGATCCGTACCCAGCAGCAGTTCCTGATGCAGTCCAGACGATTGAAACTGAACGTGGTGGGTATCTCGGATGTTGATAACTTCGTACTCGATCGCGACGGCATTGACCTCGACAACTATGAGAAAATCCTGCGTGCTGGATTCGCTGCCAATACGGAACACATGCGCGACGAGATTGTAAAGATGAATATCTTCAACTCAGTATTTGTGGATTGTACGGCCAGCCGTCAGATTGCCCAACTCTATCAGACATTTTTAGAGCATAATATATCGGTCGTGGCAGCCAACAAGATTGCTGCTTCGAGCGACTACGACAGTTACCTGAAACTGAAGCAGACGGCTCGCGACAAGGGCGTGTGGTTCCGCTACGAGACCAACGTAGGTGCTGGCCTGCCGATTATCGGAACCATCAACGACCTCTGCAACTCAGGTGATAAGATCCTGAAGATTGAGGCTATCCTGAGTGGTACGCTGAACTTCATCTTCAATGAGATTGCTGCCGACGTACCCTTCTCAGAGACCGTTCGCAGAGCCAAGGAGCAGCGTTATTCTGAGCCAGACCCACGTATCGACCTCAGTGGTACGGACGTGATTCGCAAACTGGTCATCCTCACCCGTGAGGCTGGCTATAAGGTGGAGCAAGACGATGTAGAGAAGCATCTCTTCGTACCTGATAGTTATTTCGAGGGCAGTATCGATGATTTCTGGAAGAAATTACCTGAACTCGATGCTGACTTCGAGGCTCGTCGTAAGGTGCTTGAGGCCGAGAATAAGCGCTGGCGCTTTGTCGCCACGATGGAGGCTGACGAGAACGACCCATCGTCCTTCAAGACCAGTGTTGCCTTGAAGGAGGTGCCCTACGGACATCCTTTCTACGGTCTGGAAGGTTCGAACAACATTGTGCTGCTGACCACCGAACGTTATAAGGAGTATCCGATGCTGATCCAGGGCTACGGTGCCGGTGCTGCCGTTACGGCTGCAGGTGTGTTCGCGAATATTATGAGTATTGCTAATATATAAGTTTTATGAAGCATATCATCATTCTCGGTGATGGCATGGCTGACCTTCCTGTTGAACGACTGGGAGGAAAGACCTTGCTGCAATATGTCAAGAAGCCGATGATGGACCAGTTGGCTCGTGAAGGCCGCTGTGGACGGTTGGTGACCGTGCCAGAGGGATTCCCCCCAGGCTCCGAGGTAGCCAATACGGCCATTCTCGGCTATGACCTGAAGAAGGTATATGAAGGCCGAGGGCCATTGGAGGCCGCTTCGATAGGCTATGAGATGACTGACGACGACTTCGCCATCCGCTGCAACATCATTACCATTGAAGACGGTAAGATTATCACCCACAATGGGGGTAACCTCGAAACGAAAGACGGCGATGTGCTCATCAAATATCTGAACGAAACGCTGGCCAAGCCTATCAACGAGCGTGAGGGTTGTGAGCGTGTAAAGTTCATCACAGGCATCCAGTATCGCCATTTGCTCATTATCAAGGGCGGCTCGAAGCACATTGTCTGTGCCCCACCCCACGACCATCCGAATGAGCCCTGGCGCTCTCTGTTGGTGAGACCGGAATCGAATAATACTTTCCACCAAACTGGCTCTGTACGGTTATCGTCTGAGGCTACGGCCAAACTGCTCAACGAACTTATCACGAAGTCACAGGAACTGCTCGCTGCTCACCCCTTCAACATCGAACGTGCCAAACGTGGTGAGCGTCAGGCCAACAGTATCTGGCCTTGGAGTGGCGGTTACCGTCCATCGATGGAAACACTCCAGCAGCAATATCCACAAGTGAAGTCAGGAACCGTCATTTCTGCCGTTGACCTCATCCGAGGCATCGGCCACTATGCTGGATTGAAGATTGTGGAGGTTCCTGGTGCTACTGGTCTTGCCAATACCAATTACGAAGGTAAGGCACTGGCAGCCATCGAGGCCCTGAGGCACGACGACTTTGTGTTCGTCCATGTGGAGGCCAGCGACGAAGCAGGCCACGATGGTGACCTCGAACTGAAACTCAAGACCATTGAGTATCTGGATCAGCGACTCATTGCACCAATATATAAAGAGGTATGCACGTGGAAGGAGTCTGTCTGTATCGCAGTGCTCCCCGACCATCTGACGCCTGTGGAACAACGTATCCACGTGGGTCAGCCCGTGCCCTTCCTCATCTGGTACAGAGGCATCAGCCCCGACGAGGTGCAACAGTACGACGAGGTATCATGCGTCAGTGGCAGTTACGGACTTTTGAAACTCAATGAGTTTATGCACACTCTCATGAGCATATCATAAATTTCAAATTTCAAAGATCAAATTTCAAAGATCAAATTTCAAAGTATGAAATATTACAGTACCAACGGCAAGGCCCCCATTGCCGACCTGCACAAAGCAGTAGTAAAAGGCTTGGCTGAGGATCGTGGCCTATATATGCCAGAAGAAATCAAGAAGTTGCCGAAAGCATTCTTCGACGACATTCAGGATATGAAGTTCCAAGACATTGCCTACAACGTGGCCAGTGCCTTCTTCGGAGAGGATGTGGATCTCGATGCCCTGAAGGATATCGTCTATGACACGCTCTCGTTTGATTGCCCTGTGGTGGAAGTCAAGGAGAATATCTATTCTCTCGAACTCTTCCACGGCCCCACCCTCGCCTTTAAGGATGTGGGTGCGAGGTTCATGGCAAGACTCCTGCAATACTTCATCCGCCAAGAGGCAAACCATCAGCAAGTGAATGTCCTCGTGGCCACCTCAGGCGATACAGGTTCTGCTGTAGCGAATGGCTTCCTCGGTGTAGAGGGTATCCACGTCTATGTGCTCTATCCCAAAGGCAAGGTATCGCCCATTCAGGAATGTCAGTTCACCACACTGGGTAAGAACATCACTGCCATCGAGGTCGATGGTGTCTTCGACGACTGTCAGGCGCTGGTGAAGAATGCCTTTATGGACGAGGCGCTGAACCAGCACATGAAACTGACTTCTGCCAACTCCATCAACGTAGCCCGATTCCTGCCACAGGCGTTCTATTATTTCAATGCCTACGCTCGCATGAAGGCACTTGGCAAAGCCGATCAACTCGTGATGTGCGTACCTTCTGGTAATTTTGGCAATATCTGCGCAGCCCTCTTCGGCCACGCAATGGGGCTCCCCATCAAACGCTTCATCGCTGCCAACAATGCCAACGATGTCTTCTATAACTACCTGCAGACAGGTCGGTACGAGCCGAAGGCCAGCGTGCAGACACTCGCCAATGCGATGGACGTAGGCGATCCCTCTAACTTCGCCCGTATCTACGATTTATATGGCAAGAGCCATGAGCGCATCAGCAGTCTCATCAGCGGAGCCACCTATAGCGACGACCAGATCCGTGAAACCATGCGCCAGTGCTATCTGGACACGAAGTATATCCTCGATCCTCATGGCGCCTGTGGTTATCAGGCACTTGCCGACGGACTGCAAGCAGGCGAAGTGGGCGTATTCTGTGAGACAGCCCACCCAGCCAAGTTCAAGGAGAAAGTGGATAACATCCTCGGCATCGATGTGGAGATTCCTGACCGCCTCGCTGCTTTCATGAAGGGCAAGAAGCAGAGTGTCCCAATGACCAAGGACTTCAGCGATTTCAAAGCCTATCTGATGAAACAATAAGTAAAGCGTCTCTCCTCAAGAGGCGCTTTTCTATTTACAGCGAATCCAATCTGTCGGAATAAAGTGCCGTTGCCTCTTCTCCCCGTTCATCATCCGTCATATCAATCAGAGGATGCATAGGCGTATCTGGCTCCAGATTGATACCGATACGGTTCAGGTTCTGATTCGTATAGGTTAACTGTGCCCCAAACAGACAGATGGTCCATGATATCTGTACCCAAAGCATAAAGAGCGGCAAGGCAGCAAACGAGCCGTAGATGGCATTATAGCCCGTCACCCAAATCTGCGAATGGATATAGAACATTTGTAACACCTGCATGGCGATGCCCGCCAGGATGCCTGGAACAATGGCACACGACAATTTCACCTTCGTATTGGGCATATAGACATAAAGTCCGATGAAGAGCAACGTGACGATGATATAAGTGGTGAGGTCAAGCAACTGAGGCAATGCAAATCCCATGAACGTGTTGCCACTGACGGATCTCGCAACGGTAGCCATGAAGACAGTCAGACCCGAGGAAACAATAATAAGGATGGGAAAGAGCAGGAACATGGCCAGATAATTGATAAAGGAACGCATGATAGGACGCGAATTGCTCACCTGCCAAATCTCATTGAAGGTTTCCTCCACATTGTTCATCAGCATCAGCACCGTATAGAGCATGAAGATCAATCCGATACCGAGGAAGATACCACTCTGCGTATGAACCAGATAGCCGTTTACGAAGCCAACGATGGCTTCAGCGGCTTGAGGCTGTGAAGAGAAGGCATCAAGAAACCAGTATTCAATATATTTGTTGAAACCGAACCCTCTGGCAATGGCAAATATCACAGCCAATATAGGGACAATGGC
Organism: uncultured Prevotella sp.; assembly: GCA_905233555.1. Classification (GTDB taxonomy): domain Bacteria; phylum Bacteroidota; class Bacteroidia; order Bacteroidales; family Bacteroidaceae; genus Prevotella. The sequence goes on from CAJODF010000014.1 coordinate 77,205, forward strand.
CAGCAACGTAGAGTAAGTCAGAGCCGACGCCTGTGCCATCACCCGTTTCCTTGTAAAGAAACGAATGGTAAGATACAGTATCCGATAAATCTGCTTCAGCCGCTCTTTCACTTTCCCACTATTCACTATTCACTTTTCACTATTCACTTAAAAAGAAAGCACTGCCTCCGTAAGCCGGGTTCTGTTTTAGCCTGTCATCTATCTAGTCCACAAGTCACCCCGTGGCTCAAGCGTTCTACCCTCCATCGTAAATCGGGCGGGCAACCCTCGGACGATGGTTTACACGAACTTGCAGCCCCCAGTCGGCACAGCCCGACGATCACCCGTCGGCTGGTGGTCTCTTACACCACCTTCTCACCCTTACTCTTTGCAGAGCGGTTGTTTTCTTCTGCCGGCACTTACTGTCACCAATAACTTCCACTTTCAGAAGTGGGGCGCCCTATGCTGCCCGGACTTTCCTCTTGTGCCAGAACTGACACAAGCGACAAGCCGAGGCAGTGTTTTCGACTGCAAAAATACAGCAATTTGCGCGAATAACCAAATATATTTCTTTAAAACAGACACATAATTATATATACGCAACTTAAAAGTAGCAAAACTCTTAAATTTGTCAACTATTTAAGATTTAAAGTGTTAATCGCAAACAGCCGTTAAGTGTCATACGGGAAGTGTTAAATTGGGACAAATATTCACGACATTTTGTCAGTTTCACGAAAAATGCACCTATCTTTGCAACCGAAAACAACGAGCCATCTGGTGCTCAGAGTCAACAAGCATGTATAATTTAAAATCATAACAAAAATGAACGCTAATATGAAAAAGATTGTAAACATCGCTACTCCAGCCGTATGCGCTGTAGCACTGGTACTGTCTGTTGTCGCATTCAACAAGACAAATGCCGCCAACACACCCGCACCCGTTGTGGCTTCCATGCCAGCAGGACAACCCGTAGATCTGACCTATGCAGCCGAAAAAGCGCTGCCATCCGTGGTGTACATCAAAAACACGCAGAACTCAAAAGTTCAGACCGTCGAGTACTCTGACCCCTTCGAGGACTTTTTCTCCGACCCCTTCGGCGGATTCTTCGGACGTGGACAGGGACAAGGCAATGGCGGACGCCGTCAGCGTCAGGTTCAGACGCCAAAGCGTGTAGCAGCCGGATCGGGTGTCATCATCTCTGCCGACGGTTATATCGTTACCAACAACCACGTCGTGGATGGTGCCGATGAACTGTTGGTCACACTCAACGATAATAAAGAATATTCAGCCCGTATCATCGGTGCCGATGCCACCACCGACCTAGCACTCATCAAGATCGACGGCAAGAACCTGCCCGCCATCCAGATTGCCAACAGCGACGATGTAAAGGTCGGCGAATGGGTACTGGCCGTAGGTAATCCCCTCGGACTCAACAACACCGTAACAGCAGGTATCGTATCCGCCAAGGCCCGTTCCATGCAGGAGCCAGGCAAGGTGACCTCCATGATCCAGACCGACGCAGCCATCAACCAGGGTAACTCAGGCGGTGCGCTCGTCAATACCAACGGTGCCCTCATCGGCATCAACGCCATGATCTACTCCCAGACGGGTTCCAATATCGGTTACGGCTTCGCCATCCCGACCTCTATTATGAACAAGGTCATCGACGATATCAAGAAGTACGGTGCCGTACAGCGTGCCATGATCGGTATTCAGGGTCAGGACGTCAGCGCCTATGTGGATATGGAGAAGGAGAAGGGCAACGAGGTTGATCTCGGCACAATGGAAGGTATCTATATTGCCAAGGTCATCGACGACGGTGCTGCTGCCGATGCCGGCCTGAAGGAAGGCGACGTCATCACCCATATCGACGGCCAGAAAGTGCCGAAGTTCGGCGACCTGACAGGTATCATCGCACAGAAGCGCCCTGGCGACAAGGTCACCATCACCTACCTGCGCAACAAGTCGAAGAAGACCGCTACCCTCACCCTGAAGAACGAAAAGGGCAACACCAAGGTCGTGAAAGGCTCAGTCGATATCGACATCCTCGGTGGTCAGTTCCGTCCCATCACCGACTCGCAGAAGGAGCAGATGAACATCGGCTACGGTCTGCAGGTATTCAAGATCAGTGGTGGCAAACTGAAGGAAGCAGGCGTACCTCAGGGCTTCATCATCCAGAAGGTCAACGAGCAGAGCGTCAAGACTATCGAAGACCTGCAGAAGATTGTACAGGAAGCCAGCAAGTCGAAGGAGCCAGTCCTCTATATCCAGGGTATCTACCCAACTGGTAAGAAAGGCTATTTCGCCGTGCCTCTGGAAGACGAATAACCACAAATCACCCCAAGAAAAGCCGCAAATGTAAAATATTTGCGGTTTTTTTTGGTGATTCCGTTTTTTTGCCTTATCTTTGCACACTGGCAAAAACAACAAGCGATGAGACAACTGAAAATCACTAAGTCAATCACAAACCGAGAGAGTGAAGCCCTTGACAAATACCTTCAGGAAATCGGCAAGGAGGAAATGATTTCGGTAGAGGAAGAAGTGGAGTTGGCACAGCGCATCCGGAAGGGTGACCGCAAAGCCTTAGAGCGCCTCACGAAGGCGAATCTCCGCTTTGTCGTTTCCGTGGCCAAGCAGTACCAGAACCAGGGGCTGTCCCTACCCGATCTGATCAACGAGGGCAATCTGGGACTCATCAAGGCCGCAGAGAAGTTCGATGAGACACGTGGTTTCAAATTCATCTCGTATGCCGTCTGGTGGATTCGCCAGAGCATTCTTCAGGCCATTGCCGAGCAGAGCCGCATCGTGCGCCTACCACTGAACCAAGTGGGCTCCGTCAATAAGATCAATAAGGTGCTCAGCAAGTTCGAACAGGAAAACGAGCGTCGCCCGTCGGTAGAGGAAATCTCCGAGAAACTCGACCTCCCTGAAGAGAAAATCGATGAGGCCATGAGCGTCAACGGTCGCCATGTATCAGTCGATGCCCCGTTCATCGATGGCGAGGACAATAGTCTGCTCGACGTGCTGATTAATGACGATGCCCCCATGGCTGACAAAACGCTGGTGATGGAGTCGCTCAAGGCAGAGATCAACAATGCCCTCAAGTTGCTGAATGACAGGGAGCGCAACGTGATCGAGGCCTTCTACGGCATAAACCAGCCCGAACTGACACTCGAGGAGATCGGTTCAAAATACAACCTCACCCGTGAGCGTGTCCGTCAGATCAAGGAGAAAGCCATCCGACGCCTCCGCACCTGTACGAAAAACAAAATATTAAAGACATTCTTAGGATAATGAAATATATAAGATATACCCTTTTCACCATGATGGTGGCCTTCGTAGCCACCACGGTCAGCGCCAAGTCCGTCGTCACGCCCAAGGCCTACATGTTCGGCTTCGTGGCCAATTTCTCCGACTCCGTGGTTTATATGACTGACATCCAGACGGTCGATAGCGTGTGGTACGACACCAAGACGAAGTTCCTCCTGGGCAGAAGTGTCTATTCCAACCAGTTGCGCCAGTATTTCGCCAACACACTCAACCAGCCAAACCGCACGTGTATTGTCATCTTCGCCCTCAAGCGCAAGGACATCGAGAAGAAATTCCTGAAAATGAGGAAACAATACACCGGTAAGAAAGTGAGATACGACGTACGGACGCTAAACGAGAACGAGTTCCATTTCACCCCCGTTAACATGGCGCCCGAAAAAGAAGAAGAATAAACAAAAATCCTCGGTAATTACCGAGGATTATTTATTTCGAATATCTGCATTCGTTCTTCGAGGATATCGTACTGGTGATCTTCGATGAATGAGGTACAGACGCGCAGGCCTTCCTGTTCAGAACCGCAGGTGATAAGACAGATGGCTGAAACACCGTAGTACATCAGTTCGAGGGCCAACTGTCCACTGGTCATGCCTGGATAGCCGATGGTGAAATAGAAGCCGTCGGCAACGGGCTCGTCGAGGTCTTTGTCATAGACCACATAGAAGTTGTGACGACAGAAGATCTCCTTCAGTTTCTTGGCACGCTCACCATAGACGCTGACCTCCTTGCGGAAATCATACTTCCCCTCGTAGGCAGCCTTCAGCATGGCAGCCATCGCATATTGTGCACTGTGACTGGTGCCCGACGAAAGGGCATAGAGCATGCGGGTGGAGAATACAGGGCCGAAGGGCAGTCCCTGATAACGCTCGGAGAGGTCGTCGAAATGACGATGGAACAGTTTATCGCTGATACAGGTGACACCAATACGCTCACCGGCATAACTGAAAGCCTTGGAGCCCGAGATGAGTAGCATGTAATTGTCGGTATAGCGGGCGACAGTGGCCTGATAGGGCGCTTCGAACGGTGTAGAGAGGTCCTTGCGGAAGTCCATGGCGAAATAGGCGAGGTCTTCCATCACAATGACATCGTATTTCGTGGCCAACTCGCCAATAACTTTCAACTCCTCCTCACGCAGACAGATCCACGAGGGGTTGTTGGGGTTGGAATAGACGATGGCACAGATATTGCGCTGCTTGAGATAACCCTCCAGTTTCGGACCGAGTTTGGCACCACGATAGGAATAGACATCGAAGGTCTCGTACTTCACGCCCATGACCTGCAACTGCATCTTTTGTACAGGAAAACCGGGGTCGATGAAGAGCACAGTGTCCTTCCGATTATCACGCTGCGAACAGGTGAGGAACGAGGCGAAAGTGCCCTGCATAGAGCCACTGACGGGGATACAGCCCTCTGGAGCGATATCGACACCGATGAATGCCTTCACAAACTGCGAGGCAGCCTCCTTCAACACAGGAGCACCCTGAATATCGGGATACGAATGGGCGATACCGTCCTGAAGGGCCTTGATCTGCGCATCGACACCCACCTGAGCAGCAGGCAGACCAGGAATACCCATCTCCATCTTAATGAACTCTACCCCACTCGCCTTCTCAGACTTAGCAGCCACTTGTTTCACCTCACGGATCGTGGCCTTGGCAAAGTCCTTGATGCCAAGTTCAGCAACCAGTCCATCGACAATCTCCTTCTTAATCGGCGTCGGCTTCATTTCTGTGCCTCCCTTCCGATGGCTAATGCCTTGATATTGGCTTCGACGATGGCCTCGCCCTTGCGTCCAAAGACACGGCGGATAGCATCTTCCAGTTTATCGTACTCGATGCCGAGGGCCTTCTGGGCAGCACCCAGCAGGATGACGTTGGCCGAACGGGGCACGCCATTGTCCTTGGCTGCCTGTTCGATGTCGAGTACGATCACGTTCTTAATCTTAGCAAGGTCAGCCTTGATGGCCTCGATATCGGGATAGTTGGGGATATTCACGAAAGGTGTGCTGGAGGTTATGATCCAACCGTCCTTCGAGAGGAACGGCAGATAGCGCAGGGCCTCCATCGGCTCCATCGAGATAATCACGTCGGCACCACCCAGGGCTATCAAGTCGCTAGCGATAGGGTTGCTGGAGATGCGCAGGTTCGACTGCACATCACCGCCACGCTGACTCATGCCGTGTACCTCGGCCTGTTTGATATAAAGGTTCTCCTTCATAGCGGCCTCGCCGATAATAGTGGCGATGGAGAGGATGCCCTGACCGCCTACGCCGCAAAGAATTATATCTGTTTTCATTTTGCTGCTTTCTTTTGTTTAAGATGACGTTGTAATGTCTGCATACACTCGCGACGAGGGATAATGACGCTGACACCGTGGTAGTTGATCTCCTCACGGATGGCAGCAGTAATCTCCGGCATATTCTTGGGGATGGGGTTTACCACCTTCAGATGGTCCTCAGAGAGTCCGAGCCCCTTACAGATAGCCTCAAACTTATTGGTACCAGCCGAGTCCTGTCCACCAGTCATAGCCGTCGTCAGGTTGTCGCTGATAATCACGGTGATGTCAGCATTCTCGTTGATAGCATCAAGCAGACCCGTCATACCGCTGTGGGTAAAAGTAGAATCGCCGATGATAGCCACTGCCGGCCACTGACCAGCATCCGAGGCACCTTTCGCCATCGTAATGGAGGCGCCCATATCAACACAGGAGTGGATGGCCTTATACGGCGGCAGGAAGCCAAGCGTATAACAACCGATATCGCCGAACACACGGGCGTTGGGATATTCCTTCAATACCTCGTTGAGAGCCGTATAGACATCACGGTGTCCGCAACCCTGACAGAGTGCAGGCGGACGGGGTATGACATCCTCACAGGGTGCATAGTTCTCACCACTCTCAATGCCGAGAGCCTTCTTCAGGAAGTCGGGATTGAGTTCACCCGTACGAGGCAGTTCGCCCGTCAGACGACCCTTGATGACGGCGTTGCCTGGCATCACGCCACGCACCTGATCCTCGATGAAGGGCTGACCCTCCTCGGCAATCAGCACGAACTCACAGTCGTCGGTCATACGGCGGATGAGTTTCTTCGGCAACGGATACTGCGAGATCTTCAGCACAGGGTACGGACAACCGTCAGGATAGCACTCCATCAGGTAGTTATAGGCGATACCGCTGGCGATGATGCCGAGTTTATGGTCCTTGGCATCGATATACTTGTTGTATTTACTATCGACAGCCATCTGTTCGAGGATGGGCTGCTGACCAGTCACCACGACGTTGCGCTTGCGTGCAAAGGCAGGCAGGAGCACCCAGTTGGAAGCTTGAGCATCGTAGTTGAGTTCGTTCTGTGGACGTGGCTCGTCAGCAACCTCGACAACAGCACGAGAGTGAGCCATACGAGTGGTGACACGCATCAGCACGGGCAGATGCATCTGCTCAGACAACTCGTAGGCCTCGGCCATCATGTCGTAGGCTTCCTGCTGACTGCTGGGCTCCAGCGTGGGAATCATGGCAAACTTACCATAGAAACGGCTGTCCTGCTCATCCTGCGAGGAGTGCATCGAGGGGTCGTCGGCCACCAGGACAATGATACCACCGTTGGTGCCTGTCATAGCCGAATTCACGAAGGGGTCGGCACAGACGTTCAGACCTACATGTTTCATACACACCAGGGCCCGCTTACCCATATACGACATGCCGAGGGCAGCCTCCATAGCCGTCTTCTCGTTGGTACTCCAACGGCTGTGGACACCACGCTCCTTAGCCAGCGGTGACTCCTGGATATACTCTGTGATTTCTGTGGAGGGAGTGCCCGGATAGGCATAGACACCGCTTAGACCGGCATCGAGTGCGCCCTGTGCAATGGCCTCGTCTCCTAATAAAAGCCTTTTCATTTGACTATTTCACAATTTGACTATTTGACATTTTTGCAATTTCGTGCAAAGGTACGACTTTTCAGCCGAATAAACAAAAAAAAGCGGCCTTATTTACATAAAGCCGCATTTATATTCAGTAATTTTCCACCTTTAGAAGGAATAGCCGATGCTGAAGAGCAACTGATGGCGCTTGTTTTCCACCTTGACGGGAGAGCAGATGTTGTCCCATTCTGCATAATCATTGTCGTAATAACTCATGAAGGGTGAGAACTCTCCCTTTGTTGCACTATACTGATAGGCCACAGAGAGGTTCAGGTTGCCAATCTGATAGCCCAGACCGCAGGTGATACGGTTGGTGGCATCCCAGTTGGTATAGTCGGTAGCAGAACTGAAGTAAGAGCCATCGCTCTGAAGGGTACCATCCTTGAAACCATCCTTTTGGTACATCGGCGAGACATAGTTGTAGCCCAGTCTGACAGCCAGTTCGGGTACGGGTTTGAACTCGGCACCAACCTTAAAGGTAGATACACCTTTCAGGGTCTGCTCCGTATGACGGTTCATCACCTCGTCGCTCTCGCTATTCTCATGATAGGTGCCATAGTACCAATCATAATAGCCCTTACCTGTATTGTAACGTGAATCGAGCGAGCCGTAGTCGGCATACTCATAGCCAGCACCGAGTGCGATACTCTGACCGATGGTGTGACCCAGGCTCACGCCGAACTTCCACGGGGTATATAACTTATAGTCGAGATTCTCGCCGCATGACACGTTCACATTGTAATCGAACAGACCATTGATATTCAAAGTGGTGGTGTTGGAGGTCGTCAGATCGTACATGGTGGGCGTAGCCACAGAGAGGCCGATACGGAAGGCTGACTCCTCGATGGGACGCACGATGATACCAGCCTTGATATCGAAGCCCTCGCCTGAGATCTGACGATCGTCGCTGACGAGGATATTACCACCATCAACCAGATTCTCGGCATACTCGCCATAGTGCTTGTAATGCACCTTGTGATAACCAATGGTGAAGCCCCAATAGAAACGGTCGCCAGCATTACCGCTCAGGTTGAAATCGTACTCGCCGATATAGCCCTTGTGATTGCGATCGAGCACATAAGACGAGGCATCGTCGAAATACCAGACATATCTCTGCATGTCCTCATCATAATCAATCAACTGATTACGGGCATACAAATCATCGAGTTGGTTGCAGGATGCATACGACTTATCAAAATTGGGCATATCATAGTTGTTCGTGCCATCGTAAAGCAGACCGTTCTTAGCCTTGGCAAAGGTAAGTTTGTTCTGCGAAGCGTTAAACAACCTATCCTGTGCCGAGAGGATATAGCCGAAGTTACGGCTCTTGTGGTAGTTGAAGGCGAAGTTGACATACGTATCACGGCCCCAGCGGTTTGAATAGACGAAACCTGCCTGGTCGAAACTCATGCGGGTCTTGTTAGCGCCGGCAAAATCGACGGCATCCTGCTGACTGATCATGCCAAAGGACACACTGGCCACTGACCTGCGAAACAGTCCGATACCTGCAGGATTGGTGCCGATGGTCGAGATATCAGCTCCCAAGGCATCCATAGCGCCACCCATACCCACGTAACGAGCCGTTCCGTTGAGGTCTTCTGTGGCAATCTTTGCATTCTCATACGTCTCCTGAGCCATTGCGGTACATACCGAAGCCAGGGCGACTACTGAAATCAATATCTTTTTCATAACTCAATAATCTCTTAACCTATTAATTATAAATTCTTAATCCTCAATTTATTACCTGCGTCGGCCGCCTCCAAAACTACCTCCGCCGCCACCGCCGCCTCCGCTACGGCTGCCACCACCGATGGAACCTCCACCACTGCTGCGGCTACCGCCAAACGAACCGCCGGAAGAACTGCTCATAGAACTGCCGGAAGAGACCGTACGTGTAGAACTACCGTTGGAGAAGGTGCCTGACGACCTGTTATTAGAATAGGTGCTGTTTGCACGGTTGCCTGCGAAGGTACCAGAAGAGTTACGCACCGTTGTCGTACGCTGTGTAGAACCCTGAGTAGCGGCTGTGGTTCGCGTATTGCTTGCACGGTTGCCACCCAGCGACGATCCGCCGAACGTGCCTCCAGAATAAGTCGTTGTACGTCCGTTGGATATACCACGTGGACCAGAGTAGTCTATACGTCCGTGACGCTGCGTACCCGTCACACGATTGTCTGAATAACGACGGGGAGCACCACCGTAATAAACCGTTGTATAATAAGGATAGCCCAAGTCGTAGTAGCCATAGTAGCCATAGCGCCAAGATCCGTACCAGCCATAGTAACCATAATACCAGGGATCGTACCAGCCACCATACCAACTATAGTACCAAGGATCACGCCAACCATAGTAGCCATAATACCAAGGATCGTAGTAGCCATAGTACCAAGGATCATAGATGCCTCCGTACCAACCGAAACGGCTGTAATACCAAGGCGAATGCCAACTTAACCCCCAGTTCCAGGTGTCGCGTCCAAGGTGATAGCCTGCCCAGAAGGCTGCATTGTCGGAGAGATCGTAGTCGTCAAACCGCTGCATCCTCTTGGTCAGTTCAAAATCCTCAGTAACGATAGAATCCGGATATACACCCTTCTGACCATCGAACTCGATAATGTCAATGGTAGAGTCGTTCTGAATCACCTCATATTGGCTCTTCGCACGGTTATAGACTGGTGTAGTTACTTCCACCACCTCTGCACTCTTCTTCTTGGGAACGAAGTAGAGGTCATCCTGAGCCACCATGGAGAGTGGCAGGGCTCCCATCAGGACTGAGATCATGAAAAACTTCTTCATATTCTTAACATTTTAATGTTTCACGCTGCAAAATTAGTTATAATTTTACTGCAAATATAGGGAAAAACCCTAAACGACGATAGGTTTTTCCCTATTTTTTGTAAATTTGCACCAAAATTTAACATCCAATATGAAATATTACGAGGTAGAATTCACCCTTTCGCCCATTAGTGCTGATGCCTGCGATCTGCTAGCCGCCCTCGCAGGAGAGGCTGGTTTCGAGACTTTCGAAGAAACAGAGACAGGACTCAAAGGCTATGTACAGCAGGCGCTCTTCGACGAAGAAACCCTCAAAACCGCCCTCGAGGATTTCCCCTTTGAAGGTGTCACCGTCAGTTACGACATCCGCGAGGCAGAGGATAAGGACTGGAACGAGCAATGGGAAAACGAAGGCTTCGAACCCATCGTTATTCCTCCATCCATCATCATCCACGACGGACGGCACTTGCCTGACCCTTCACTGTTCACTTCTAACAGTTCACTTCTCACTTCTATTGAGATCGACGCAAAATTGGCTTTCGGCACAGGTACCCACGAAACCACTCGTATGGTCTGCTCCGAACTTATCCAATACGCGCATGATGCACGGGTATTGGACTGTGGCACTGGCACTGGCATCCTCTCCATCTGCGCCTTGAAACTCGGTGCCAGTGAGGCCGTCGGCTATGACATCGACGAATGGAGCGTCGATAATGCCCGCCACAATGCCGTCATCAACCAGGTCGATGATCACTTCACCGCCCTCCTGGGCGATGCCTCTATATTATTAAATAAGGTGGAAGGACAATTCGACTTGGTTCTAGCGAATATCAACCGCAACATCCTATTGGCTGATATGCCTTTATTCCGTCAGAAGATGGCTCCAAGTGCCCATCTCATTCTCAGTGGCTTCTATATCGAAGACATCCCCATGTTGACTGACAAAGCCGCCAGCCTCGGACTCACCCTTGAAAGTCAGAAGCAAGACAACGGTTGGGCCTGTCTCACCTTCTGCTGCAAGAAATAAAAATCAGTCGTTGCCGTAGGCCTTCTCGCCGATGGTCTCCTGCGAACCGATAGTCATCTGCCGGAGGTCGTAGTAGGAACCATTGTAAATATTGAAATCTACATTGCCCTTGATACCTGGCAGACGACCTGCATCGGTGTGCTGCCAGAACTTCCATCGGCCCTTGTACTCAAGGGTATCGACATAGTAGTGGGCGATCCAATAGGGATACTGGTTAAAGATAGAGTCGTTCAGATAGCGCGTCTTGAACTTGAAATAAGTGTAGATGATAGGTTTTACCTGGTAGTGCTTTTCCACAATATCAAGCCACTGCAGCACACTGGCCTTGAATTCATCATCGGTCTGATTCTTTGGCTTGTGCTCCACATCGAGCACAGGAGGCAGGTCGCCATTCTCCAGTTTCGCCACCTTCAGGAAGTTGTAGGCCTGCTCTTCGGCTGGCGAATGGACGCTGTAGAAATGATAGGCCCCACGTGTAAAACCGTTCTCACGGGCCTGATAGAAATTCTCCCGGAAATTCTCATCCGTCTGCGTGGCACCCTCCGTCGCCTTGATCATGACAAAACGAATGGGACACTTGTTAATCATGCCCTCGTCCTTCAGTTTGTCCCAATCGATACGGCCCTGATGGTGGGAGATGTCGATACCGTGAATCTCATAGCCTTCTGGATAGGACACATCACCATAGAGAGCTCGCCAACGGAAACCGAAGGGTGAGACGAAGAAATAGTAGAAGAACCAGATGTAGCCCGCCACGATAGCCGCACCACCAATCCACCATCCCCAAGAAGGAACCTTCTGGAGAAGACGAATCACGACTCCGGGACGCTTCCTGCGCCCGGGGCCGTGATATGTATGGGTGGTACCTATGCCTTTACGGCGTACTACACGTTTCTTCGACATTTACTTGGCTTGTTCCAAGGCAAGTGTCTTCGTAGGCTGGTCACAGACCTCTGTGGGTCCCCAGTACTGGATAGGACCAGGATAGACGTAAGCCGTCTTGCGGGCCCACTCCTCACGATGAGCGGCAAACTCCTTGAAGGGAGCACCGTCGAGTTCCACAAGAGCCTTGCGGATTACAGGCTTCATCTCACCAGCGCGACGCTCCATATTCATCATCATTGTGATGGGCACACCACCGGCAATCCACTGGTCAGCAGGAGCAGTGGTATTCTTCACGATTGCCATATAGCCGGTCTTGCCGTTGGCAATCAACTGGGCTGCAGAAGTACCAAGGGCGTAGCAGTAGTCGGCATCGAAGTTAGAAGGAGCAGCGCAGCGTCCCTCATAACCGAAGAAGTGGTGCTGCGTACCAAACTTACCAACATACTTGCCTTCCTTCTTCAACTTCTCCAGTTTCTGAGCCACCATCGTAGAGAGTAGTTTCTCAGTTTCGATAAGCGATACCTGTACATTTCCGTGAGGATCGCGATCAAGAGCCAACTGACGGGCCACACCTACGGGCAGTGAGTTGAACACAGCGAGGTTCTCAGGAGTCAGATGACTCTTGGCGAAGTCAACCTGCTCATCGCGGCTGATCTCCTTAGCCTCAGGCAGAGCAAGCACGTCGTTCAGCTGAGCAATCAGTTTCTTGATGGCAGGGATGAACTCGATAACACCCTCAGGAATAATAACGGTACCGAAGTTGTTACCGTCGGCAGCACGAACGCAAACAGCGTTAGCAATGTAGTCAACGATATCGTCGAGGCTCATACCCTTAGCCTCAACCTCCTCAGAAACGAGGCAGATATTGGGCTGTGTCTGCAGAGCGCACTCAAGGGCGATATGAGAAGCCGAACGACCCATCACCTTGATGAAATGCCAGTACTTACGGGCTGAATTACAGTCGCGCTCGATATTACCAATCAGTTCAGAGTAAGTCTTACAAGCGGTATCGAAACCGAATGAAGTCTCAATCTGAGAGTTCTTCAGGTCGCCGTCGATGGTCTTCGGACAACCGATCACCTGCACACCATAGTTCTTGGCTGCATAGTACTCAGCCAGCACACAGGCATTGGTATTAGAGTCATCACCACCGATAATCACGATAGCCTTGATGTCGAGTTCGCGGATAATCTCCAGACCCTTCTCAAACTGATCCACTTTCTCCAATTTGGTACGACCAGAACCAATCATATCGAAACCACCGGTATTACGATACTCATCGATAATCTCCTTGGTAAGTTCCATATAATTATGGTCAACCAGACCACCAGGGCCGAGAATGAAACCGAAGAGACGGTTCTCGGGATTCAATTTCTTGATCTGGTCGAAGAGACCAGTAATCACGTTGTGTCCGCCAGGAGCCTGACCGCCGGAGAGGATAATACCAACGTTCATCTTCTTCGTGTTGGCCTCCGTAGCAGGAACGAACTCCACGATGGGCATACCGTAGGTATTGGGGAACAACTTCTTGATTTCTTCCTGGTCGCCAACACTCTGAGTGGGCTGACCCTCCTTGATTTTTACAGCACCCTGCAGAGCCTTCGGCAACTTAGGCTGATAAGCGGCTCTCGCAATCTGCAATGAACTTTTTTCCATAATCTGTTTTTCTTAAATATGTGACACTTATTCTCTTTTTGCCCGCAAAATTAGTCATTTTTCATCAAAAATAAGACAAAAAACATACGAAAATCACCTTTTTAATATTTTTTTGTGATGCAATCCTTTGCTTTTCGAAGAATATTTTCTATCTTTGCTTACTCAATATTGCAAATCATTAAGATATACATTAACCAAAGATTAAAAAAGGAGGAACGATTTTATGGCAAACAAGAGAACGCTGAAAAAGGCTATTCATCTGATCTGTGAGGATCTTTTCGCTGAGGCAATAGCATTATCACTCTATGGCGCAGAAGCACAACAAGAGAGTGCGAACGCCCTACTCTTCTCCATTGTGAAACTGGAGGACGAATACATCTGCCGCATCTCCCACCCAGAACCAGGCATGAAAGCCAACGACTACTTCAAGAAACTGCGAGAGCAGTTCGGGGCACAAGTCAACGACATCATTGACCAAATGAACGGATAAGATGTTGAAGGCTTTCTGTAAGTGGCTCTTATATAAGAAACGGGGATGGACGCTGAACATCACAGAGGACCATCCCGACAAATTCATTATCTGTCTGGCACCGCATACCAGCAACTGGGACTTCATTCTCGGCCTCCTCTACAGCCGGGCCGAGGGTATGCAGTGTAATTTCATGATGAAGAAGGAATGGTTCTTCTGGCCCTTAGGCCCTATCTTCAGGAAACTAGGGGGCATCCCCGTACACCGTCAGAAGCATACCAGCATGACGGATGCTATCGCCGAGAGTGCCAAGGCTTCAAAGATATACCACCTCTGCATCACACCCGAAGGCACCCGCAGTCCGAACCCTGACTGGAAGAAAGGCTTCTATTTTATAGCCCTCAAGGCCGGACTGCCCATTCTGCTCTATGGCATTGACTATGAGAAGCGCCTCATTCAGTGCACCAAGACCATCATCCCCTCAGGTGACCTTGAGAACGATATGCGCGACATCAAACTCTATTTCAAGGATTTCCGAGGGAAAATCCCGAATAACTTTACGATAGGAAATGTATAAGGTGAAGAAACAGACTGGTTACCCGATGTGGTGGGTGAAGATGCTGCTTATCTTCTTCACGCTTCACGTTTCACCCTTCGCTTATTCCATCTCGCCAGCACAAAAGAAAAAGACAAAGAAGAAAGTCCAAAGAGTTCAAAAAGTAAAAAAGCCACAGCCGAGTCCATTAGAGAGAGCGTTGACTGCCTACTTTACGAACTACACGGTCAGTGCCCAGCAAATCCGCAACAGCATTAAGTTCGAGAAGATTGTCATCAACGACTCGCTCCAGACGGTGAAAGTCGTTGCCAATGCCGCCTTCAGTGAACAGATGTTCACACCCGAGGCCGTCAGCAACACCTATACCGACATCAAGCATCTGCTGCCCGACAGTCTGCAAGACTGGTCCCTGCGCATCGAGACAGGCGGCTGGGATATCCGCGACCTCGTGGCCAACTACCGCAGGGAACAACCCGACCCCGCCCGCACCTGGGGCGACATCGACTATCAGGGAAAGCCCTGGGTGGCCAATGCCTCACGACCATACACCATCAATAAAGGTCTGCAGAACCGTCATCTCTGCGTCTGGGCCAGCCACGGCATCTACTATAACATTGCCAAGAACGAATGGCAGTGGCAGCGTCCTCCCCTCTTCGGCACAAGCGAAGACCTCTTCACACAGACCATCGTATCGCCCTACCTGATTCCGATGCTGGAGAAAGCTGGCGCCGTGGTGTTCACGCCCCGTGAGCGCGACTGGCAGAAACATGAGGTCATCGTCGATAACGACAGCATCGCCACAGGCTATACGGAACAGACAGGACAATGGCAGGACGCCCCGCAGCCCGGCTTCGCCCTTCATCAAGGCAACTACGTAGATCATGAGAATCCCTTCGAGGCGGGCACCGTCCGCATGGCAGCCACCACCACACAGGCTGGGCGCCAAAGCACCATCACCTACCAGCCCACCATCCCGGAGGCAGGACGCTATGCCGTCTATGTCAGTTATCAGACCGTAGAAGGCAGCATCGACGATGCCCACTATACCGTCTGGCACCAAGGCGTGCCCACAGAGTTCCACGTCAACCAGCAGATGGGCGGCTCCACATGGGTCTATTTAGGAACCTTCGACTTCGACGAGGGTAACAGCGAACAGAACCGCGTCGTACTCTCCAACCTCAGTGCCTCGAAAGGTATTGTCACGGCTGATGCCGTACGCTTCGGAGGCGGCATGGGTAACATCGAGCGCGGCGGCAAGCTCAGTGGGATGCCCCGTTGTCTGGAAGGCTCCCGTTATTTCGCACAATGGGCGGGCATGCCCTATGAGGTCTATAGCACCAAAGACGGACAGGACGACTATGGCGACGACATCAATGCCCGTTCCTGGATGACCAACCTGCTCTCCGGCGGCTCATGCTATCTGCCCGACACCACAGGCCGCAACGTTCCCATTGAATTGTCGTTAGCCGTCCACAGCGACGCCGGCTACACCAAGGACGGCAAGAGCAACACTGGTACGCTCAGCATCTGCATGACCACTTTCCGCGACTCTACCCTCAATGCAGGCTTTACCCGACTGGCTTCTCGCGACTTCGCCGACGAACTATTGTCCAGTATTCCACGTGACATCTATAAGAAATACGGCCAGTGGCACACCCGCGAACTCTACGACCGCAACTACTCCGAGTGCCGGGTGCCCGAGGTGCCGAGTGCCATCATCGAGACACTGTCGCACCAGAACTTCGCCGATATGCGTATGGCACAGGACCCCAACTTCCGCTTCGACCTGGCCCGCTCCATCTATAAAGTCATGCTCCGCTACACGGCCCGCATGCACAATATCCCCTACGTCGTACAACCCCTCATGCCAGAGAACGTCAGCGTCACTCTCACCACACAAGGAGAGGCACTCATCAACTGGTTTGCTGTAGAGGATCCGCTGGAACCGTCGGCCACCCCCACCTCTTATATCCTGTACACCGCCAAGGGCAACGGCGGCTTCGACAACGGCCGGTGGCTCAACTCACCGATTACATCCGCCACCGTCAAGTTGGAGCCCGGCGTGCTCTATTCCTTCCGCGTGGCAGCGATCAACGACGGCGGTGAGAGTTTCCCAAGCGAGGTGGTATCGGCCCTCTATAACCCCACTGCCAAGAAACAGGTACTGATCGTCAACGGCTTCCACCGTCTGGCATCTCCCGAGGTAGAGGACGGACTGGTGAGCCAGGGCTTCCATTTAGAGGAAGACCTCGGCGTCAGTTACGGACTGACTGCCGGCTGGCGCGGATTCCAGAAGAACTTCGACCGTTCAAGAGCAGGCAGGGAAGGCCCCACGGGACTAGGTTTCACCAACGACTCACTGGCGGGCCACTTCTTCGCAGGCAATGACTTCAACTATATCCGCACCCACGCCCAGGCCATAGCCGCCGCCAACCGGTATAGCATTGCCAGTTGCTCGACAGGCGCCCTAGAGAACGGCCCCATTCCCATAGGTGACTTCGCCCTCATCGACCTCATCCTCGGTCTGGAACGCAACGACGGTTACTCGCTAGGACAGTACAAGACCTTCTCCCCGCAACTTCAGAACCGGTTGCGTACCTTCACCTCACAGGGCGGTGCCCTATTGGTCAGCGGCAGTTACATCGGGCGCGACATGCTCCTGCAACAAGACCGTCAGTTCCTCTATCAGGTGCTGAAGTGCCAGTACGGCGGCACCAACGCCGACTCGCTGCAGAGTGACACCATTCAGGGACTGGGCCTCACCTTCACTTTCCACCGTCAGCCCACCCACCTGCATTACGCGGCACAGCATCCTGACAACCTGCTCCCCGTCGATCCGGCCTTCGCCGCCATGAAATACGGCGACAACCAGTCGGCCTGCGTCGCCTACAGCGGCTTCGACTACCGTGTACTCACCATGGGATTCCCCTTCGAGTGCATCCGCGAGGATCAGCGGCGTGAGGCCATCATGCGAGGCATCTTAAATTTCCTATTACAATAGATTATTCACTAAAACCTATCAATATGAAGATTCAAGCAAACTCATCAGGAACCAGAAGCATCGAGGTCAAGGACCAGCACCTGCAGACCATCGAAAAGTACCAACTCTTCCGTGACCTCATCGACTCAAACGGCTACGTCGATGAACAGGTCCTCGACAAGTTGAAGTTCAACATCCGTGCCCTGCTCGAGGCACAGGCAGGACTCGACAAAGACCTGCTCGACCTCTGTCTCGACGTGATCTATCATCCCAACATGAAGGCGTTCGGCCTGCAGCAACTCGTGCTCCAGTACATCAACTGGAAGAACCAGGCCAACGAGAACCTCGGCATGACCACCCGCGCCTTCCAAGGTACGCCCTTCAATTAATGGACTATAGGCTGACGGATTTCCTGCCAACGACGAAGAAAGAGTTGGAACTGCGAGGATGGGATGAAGTGGATGTCATCCTGTTCTCGGGTGATGCCTACGTCGATCACCCGTCGTTTGGCGCTGCCGTCATCGGCCGCACCCTCGAGGCCGCAGGCTACCGCGTAGCCATCGTGCCGCAGCCCGACTGGCACGGCGACTTCCGTGACTTCAAGAAACTCGGTCGTCCCCGTCTATTCTTCGGCATCGCCCCGGGGTGCATGGACTCGATGGTGAACAAATACACCGCCAACCGCCGCCTGCGCTCCGAAGATGCCTATAGTCCCGACGGACGTCACGACATGCGACCGGAATACCCCACCATCGTCTATACAAAGATCCTGAAGCAACTCTTCCCCGATGTTCCCGTCGTCCTTGGCGGCATCGAGGCATCCATGCGCCGCCTCACCCACTACGACTACTGGCAGGACAGCCTCCGCAAATGCATCCTCTGCGACTCGGGGGCCGACATGATCACCTACGGCATGGGCGAGAAGACCACCCTCGAACTGGCCCGCCGGCTGAGCGAGGGCGAGCGCCTCCGCGATATCCGCGACATCCCGCAAACCGTCTATCTCTCCCGCAAGGAGGACATCCCCGGCGGCATCCGCGAAGACGACATCGTGCTCCACAGCCACGAGGAATGTCTGCGCAACAAGTGTGCCCAGGCCGAGAACTTCCGCTATATCGAGGAACAGTCGAACATGATGCACGCCAGCCGACTGCTGCAAAGCGTCGATGGCCGCTTCGTCGTGGTCAATCCCCCCTACCCGCCGATGACCACCGAGGAACTCGACGCCTCGTTCGACCTGCCCTACACCCGGTTGCCGCACCCGAAGTACAAAGGCAAGCGCATCCCCGCCTTCGAGATGATCAAGTTCTCGGTCAACATCCACCGCGGCTGCTTCGGCGGCTGCGCCTTCTGCACCATCTCCGCCCATCAGGGAAAGTTCATCACCTGCCGCTCCAAGGAAAGCATCCTAAAAGAAGTAAAACAAGTGATGCAGATGCCCGACTTCA
This sequence comes from uncultured Prevotella sp., assembly GCA_905233555.1. Lineage (GTDB taxonomy): Bacteria > Bacteroidota > Bacteroidia > Bacteroidales > Bacteroidaceae > Prevotella. The sequence continues at coordinate 96,221 of CAJODF010000014.1, forward strand.
AGGGCTACCTCAGCGACCTCGGCGGACCCTCGGCCAATATGTACGGCATGGGGGGACGCAATAAGAACGCCTGCGAAAAGTGTAAGCGTCCCTCGTGCATCCATCCGCAGATCTGTCCGAACCTCGACACGAACCACAGCAAACTCCTCGACATCTACCACGCCGTCGATGCCCTGCCCGGCATCAAGAAGAGTTTCATCGGCAGCGGCGTGCGCTACGACCTGTTGCTCTACCGCAGCAAGGACGAGGCAGCCAACCGCGCCGCCCAGCAATATACCCGTGAACTCATCTGCCGCCACGTATCCGGACGACTGAAGGTAGCCCCCGAGCATACCAGCGACCGCGTGCTGCACCTCATGCGCAAGCCCTCCTTCCAGCAATTTTACGAGTTCAAGCGCATCTTCGACTGCATCAACCGCGAAGAGCACCTCAACCAGCAACTCATCCCCTACTTCATCTCGTCGCACCCGGGATGCCAGGAGGCCGACATGGCCGAACTCGCCGTACTCACCAAGGAACTCGACTTCCATCTGGAGCAGGTACAGGACTTCACACCCACACCGATGACCGTTGCCACCGAGACGTGGTTTACAGGCTTCGACCCCTACACGCTCCAACCCGTCTTCTCGGCCAAGAGCCCCCGTGAAAAACTCGCCCAGCGGCAGTATTTCTTCTGGTACAAGCCCGAAGAGCGCCGCCACATCGAACAGAGTCTGCGCCGCATCGGCCGCCCCGACCTCATCAAAAAACTCTACCGCAAGTAAGATTTACCTGCAAATATTTGTCTGTTTGCGAAAAAATGCCTACCTTTGCACCCGCAAAACAAAAAAGGATGGTCTGGTAGCTCAGTTGGATAGAGCAACTGCCTTCTAAGCAGTAGGTCTCGGGTTCGAGCCCCGACCGGATCACCAAAGCGAAACGAAAAGCCGCCGATATATTCACAGGAGTATATCGGCGGTTAATCATATCTTATCGCCCGGATTTCAAAAAACGCCCAGGCCAAGTAAGGCCTACCCAGGGGGTACCTCTAGGTTTTCTCTATTATAGGGACTGTCGTTAAATATTAAGATTATTTATAACTATCTGTTTCTCAATGTGATAGAAATTCTGTACCTTTGTAAGGGATAAGAAAAATCCCCCAA
>CAJODF010000015.1 GCA_905233555.1 uncultured Prevotella sp.
CCGCAGAGTGCAATGATGGCGGCGAGCATCAAAAGATTAAGTTTCTTCATGTTGCTTGAGTTATAAAGTACTTTCATGCTGCAAAAATACAACATCCCAACGAGACTACCAAATATTTGCGCAAAAAAATCCTCTCTCGGGATTCGAGAGAGGACTATTTCTCCCGCCCTTACGGCTGACCCCCGACGACATTACGGCTCGTGCCTCACGAGATTACGGCTCGTGTTTCTTGACAAAATGCACAACGGTTTCTGCCCCCTCTATACTCCTACTCCATTCACCCTCCAATCGTAATCCAATCGTAACCCAACCGCCCTACAGTCGTACCCCAATAGTAATCCAATCGCTCTCCAATCGCCCTCTACTCCCTCTCTAACCTCTCTCTGACTCCTAGAGTCGGAGAGGGATCGGAGAGGGGTTGGAGAGGGGTCGGAGCAAGGGTGGATAGCAGTCGGAGCACGATTGGATGACGGCTGGATGATAATCGGATAAAGATTGGATGAAAGATGGAGCACGATTGGATGAAAATTGGATGGCGAATGGATGAAAACTGGTGCAAGAGTGGAACAGAAGTACAGGGGATTCGGATCCCCCTGCGACAGATTTCGTAACTTTTCCGCCTGATTTCTTGGTAGTTTCAGAAATAATGCCTATCTTTGCACCCGATACGAGACCTCAGGTCTAATTTATGAATTATACAAATATCAATTTTATGAAAACAGAAGAAATCAAAGAACTCTTCAAGCAGTTTGAGAGTATCGTGTGCGACTACAATGGTGTAGAGTGTTGGAGTGCAAGAGAGTTGTATAAACTACTCGGGTATGTCCAATGGCGTAATTTCTTGTCTATTATTGACAAGGCAAAAGTCGCTTGTGAGCAAGCAGGAATGAGCGTTTCGGATCATTTTGCTGACGTCAGCAAAATGATAGGGCTTGGGAAAGGAGGTCAGCGCGATATAGAAAATTACATGCTCACCCGCTATGCCTGCTACCTCATCGCCCAGAACGGCGACTCCCGAAAGCCCGAAATCTCTTTTGCACAGAACTACTTCGCCGTGCAGACACGTCGAGCCGAGTTGATAGAGCAGCGCCTTTTAGACTACGAACGTGTATAAGCCAGGGCCAAACTCGCTGAAACAGAAAAGATCCTCTCGGGCATTCTCTACGAAAGAGGCGTCGATAGCAAGGGCTTTGCCATCATCCGCTCAAAGGACGATAAAGCACTGTTCCATATCGATACCAAACTACTGAAGCGTAAACTCAATGCGCCCGACAGCCGACCTCTGGCCGATTTCCTGCCCACTATCAGCATCAAGGCCAAGGATCTGGCTGCAGAGATGACTTCAGTAAATGTTCAGACCAAAGACCTGCGAGGCCAGAGTCCCATCGAACGGGAGCATATCGACAACAATACGGCAGTAAGAGACATGCTTGTTGGCAGGGGCATCTATCCGGAGCAACTCCCTCCTGCTGAGGATGTGAAAAAAGTAGAGCGTCGATTGGCAGAAGAGACCAAAAAAGCAAAGATTGTCAAAAACAGAGATTAAAGACACAAAAGAACCGTCCCTCAGTGTCGTGTGTTGCAATATCGTAGTTTTTCTCCAAATTATTTGGGGCTTTCGGGAAAAGTCTCTATCTTTGCAAACTGAATGAAGAAGATATTCCGTAAGATAACGTCGGTGTTGGTTTTGGTGGGGGTGCTGGTTTGTTGGCCGGGCGGCGCCTATTCTGCAGAGCCGAAGGATACGGTCGATTGGCACTTCCCGTTGCCGGGGGCGAAGGTCATCAGTCCCTATGGCAAGCGTGGGGGACGAACGCATTCCGGTGTCGATCTCAAGACGAAGGACAAGGACTCTATCTATGCCGCCTTTGAGGGCGAGGTGGTCTTCTCTGACAAATACTATGGCTATGGAAACTACATACGTATCCAGCATCCCAACGGGTTGGAGACCTGCTATTCCCACAATTCGAAGAATCTGGTGAAGAAGGGTGACCGTGTCAGGGCGGGGCAGGTCATTGCCCTTGTCGGCCAGACGGGTCGCGCCACGACGCCTCACCTGCATTTCGAAGTGCGTGTCAACGGAAAGACCCGCAATCCCGCCAATTATTTCGACCTTAACAAGGGTATCGTCCGAAGGAAAAGACCATAATAAAGGCAAGGTTGTGGCAAAAATAAAGGTGCGGGGTGATGTGCCCCGCACCTTTATTTGCCTACTTGGTAATCAACTGCGTCGAAGTATCTCCGGGCTTGAAGAGGAGGCCCGAGCAGCGCTTGGCGTCGGCTTTGTAGGCTTTCCACTCGATTTTGTTCCAATTGATCTGGTCGGTGCGCTGGGCAAGGGGCGCATGCGGGATGAGCGAGCCGTCGCGCACGAGGATGATGGCGGGGATGCGACCAGCCTGAATGATCTGATAGCCGCCGGTATAGACTTTGCCGGTCTGGTAGTCGATCCATTTGCCCTTCGGCAGATAGACCTCACGGCTGTTGCCGGATTCCATCAGCGGGGCCACAAGCATCTGGGAACCGAACATATACTCATCCTCAACATACCAGGCACCCGGGTCGTTGGGGAACTCCACGAGGAGGGCGCGCACCATCGGCAGTCCGCGCTCGGAGCAGTCCTTCGCCTGGGCATAGACGTAGGGCATCAACTTGTACTTCATCTCGGCACACGCACGGAAAGCATCGGTGAATGACTCCGAGATAAGCCAAGGCTCTGTAGGAGGTGCACCGTGGGCACGGGTGTGACTGGAGAGGAAGCCGAAAGGCAGCCAGCGACGGTAGATATCCTCGGGCGAGGCGGTGACGAAACCACCCATGTCGTGGCTCCAGAAGGAAAAGCCGCTGAGGCCGAAGGAGAGACCGCCACGCAAGTCGCCTAAAAGGCCGATATTGTTGGTGGCTGCATCGCCGCCCCAGTGAAGGGCGTAACGCTGGGAGCCTGCCCAGGCCGAGCGGGCCCAGATGATACCCTCGCCAGGATGGGAGCGTTCTACCTGTTCCCAGAGGGCCTTGTTGTAGCGCAAGGGGTAGAGGTTGTGCTCATAGAGTCCGCCCTTACCGCTGTGGTAGAAGCCGTTGTAGGGTGCCGCCTCGCCGAAGTCACACTTGATAGTGGAGACGCCCTGCTTCATCAGGCCCTCGATCTTCGACTGGTACCAACAGACGGTCTCGGGGTTCGAGAAGTCGAGGACGGCATCCTCTACGGGCATGCCGCCAGTGGCATTCACCACATGCAGACCACGTTCGATGATTTCGGGGAAGAAACGGTTCTTGGGGGTGAAGTAAGAGAGTTGCCAAAGGCAAGTATGGAAGCCGTCGTCGGAGAGTTGCTTGAGCATACCGACGGGATCAGGGAAACGGTCCTGGGCAAACTGATAGTCGCACTGCCAATCGACACCGAACCAGCCGGTATCGAAGTGGATGACGTCGCTAGGTATCTTATGAGCCCGCAACTGACGGGCGATCTCAAGACCTTCCTCCTGCGAGAAGTAGGTGATGCGACTCATCCACGTGCCGAAACTCCAGAGCGGCAGCATGGGCGACTTGCCCGTGATGTCGGTATATTCGTTGAGAATGTCCTTGGGTTCGCCGAAGAAGACGAAGAAGTCCATCAGTTCGTCGGCCATGAAGAGGCGCTGGGCACCGATGTAGGAGGCACCAAAGTCGCAGGTGACGGGGGCAGAGGTGTGCATGAAGATGCCGTAGCCGCGGTTGGAGAAATAGAAAGGCACGGGCTTATACTGGCCATCGGTCTCAGGTCCCTGGGGGTCGGTAACGGAGAGGTGCACCTTCTGGCCTACCTTGTTGAGCGAGGTAAACGACTCACCGCAGCCATAGATGCGCTCGCCGGGTGACAGCAGGAACACGGGATTGATGCTGCGGGAGTTGTCGGAGCCACGCTTGATGAACGAGAACGGCTGGAGTTTAACCTGGGTGGAGTCGTTGTCAATGAGGTGGCGTGTCTGCGTGAGGATCTTGCCCTTGGCGTCCTTGATGACCAGTCGGAAGGGGTACTGCTGGATTTCGATGCTGCCGTATGGGGTCTTGTCGGCTACATACCCCTTCTTTGCCTTGAAGGCATCGCAGAACATGACATCGTCCTGGTCTGTATTCTTAGGCTCCACCGGTGTTGTGAGCATCCGGATACGGGCCGTACGGGGGGTGATCCACTCAATCTTGATCTTGAGCGCTGGGTCGTTCTCGTAGGCGGCATCGGGGAAATCGAGCATCTGCATGCGCACGGGCCAATAGCCATTGAGGTTGAACGCCTGACGGGGCGACAGCCGGTAGCGCTTCCACTGCACCAGCCCTTCACCCTTCGTCGCATCGAAATTCACAAGCGAATCGGCGAAGAAGTAGGTATTCGACAGGTCGTAGAAATCGGTCGATACATCCTTTTGCATACACTGCAGGTACTGCACCCCCGCATTCGTCTGGATCTGGGCCAGAGAAGGGAGGAGTGAGAAGTGAAAAGTGAAAAGTGCTATCAGTATTCTTTTCATATGGCTGGTCTATTTTGTTTTGAATTCAATCCATGTTGGTTCGAGGGTGGCCGAACGGGCGGTGACGGAGCCATTGCCCGTAACGACGACCATGCACTTGCCGAAGAAGGCCTTACGCTGTGGGGCCTTGAAGTTCTCCATCGAGGTCTGGCAGCCGTTGTCGGTGCCGATAAGGCTTCCGTCGCCTTCATAGTCGAAATAGATCTGGTCCTCGGCCCAGGGACAGAGATTACCGTCCTTATCCACCACCTCGGCGGTGATGAAGGTGGTGTTCTTACCCTGATAGTCCTTCGAGAGACGGATCTTGGTGGGAGGACCGGCAGTCTTGATGGTCTGAGAACCGACCTCGCGGCCGTCCTTGCGGGCCACGACCTTCACCTCACCCGGATCGAAAGTGACGCGCCAGCCGACATGGTATTCGGAGTTGAGGCGAGCCTTGGTGTTATGCATGTTGTAACGACCTTCGGGGTTCTCTGCAGTCTTGCGGCGCACGCCCTGACTCTTGCCGTTGATGAAGAGTTCCACCTCGTCGGCATTGTTATAGTAGCACCACATGTCGATCTCCTGGCCCGGCACCCAGTTCCAGTGGGGGAAGAGGTGCAGCACGGGCGTGGAGGTCCACTCGCTCTGATACATATAGTAGGTGTCTTTGGGGAAGCCTGCCAGGTCGATGATGCCGAAGTAGGAACTGCGGGCGGGGAAGCCGTAGGGCGTAGGCTCGCCGATATAGTCCCAACCCGTCCAGATATACTGTCCACCAACATAGGGTGTATGCTTCACCACATCCCAGGTCTCCTCGTGGGTGGAACTCCAGGAGGCGTGCATATTGTCGTATGAAGAGCACATATACGAGGGATCGGTATAAGGGAGGTACCACTCCTGCGGGGCCCAGGTGACCTCGTCGGAAGGCATCTTATAATAGCCACGCGTCTGCAGAGCCGACACACTCTCCGAGAAGATAAAGGGCTTACCGGGGAAGTTCTTCGGCACATCCTTCACCCACTGGTGGTGGTAGTTGAAGCCGATGATGTCGATGGCGCCACTCTTGAAGAGGTGGTTGTTGGGCGACGGCTCGTTGCAGCCCGCAAGAATGGGGCGCCCCGAGGGGTCGTTGCGCTTGATGATATCGGCCAGGTGAATCGTCAGGATGGAGTTCGGACTGAGTTCACCATCTTTAGCGAGCGATGAGGCATCGTGGGCGGCATTCAGGATGAGGTTGGCCTGCTCGAGGGTCAGTTCATCGGCACCGGCTCCGGCCCATTGCTCGAGAACCTCGTTACCGATGCTCCACATAAGGATACAAGGGTGGTTGCGGTCGCGCATTACAAGGTCGGTGAGGTCGCGCTCATGCCACTCGTCGAAGAAGCGGGCATAGTCGTTCTGCGTCTTCTTCTTACGCCACATATCAAACGACTCGTCCATGACGATGAGGCCCATGGTGTCGCACATATTCAACAGTTCCGGCGCAGGAGGATTGTGGGAGGAACGGATGGAGTTGACACCCATCTGCTTTAGTTTCAACAATTTGCGGTGCAAGGCGTCCTCGTTGAGGGCGGCACCTAGGCAGCCGAAGTCGTGGTGCTCGCAGACGCCATTGAGTTTGAAGTTCTTGCCGTTGAGCCAGAAGCCCGTCTCGGCATCAAACTTAAAGGAACGGAAGCCCGTAACGGTCTCGTAGGTATCGACCACCTTGCCGCCAACCTTAACCTCCGTGCGTACCTTATATATATTAGGCTCCTCGCACGACCAAAGCATGGGTTTGTTGACGGTGATGAACGACTTACGGCCCTTCGACATGCCTACGATACGTCCGTTGGGGGCTATCAACGTATTCTCCACCATGCCGCTGCCTTCGACATCGACCTGGATCTCCAGACGACCTTTGTCTTTTGCCACACCGGCATTGACATAGACACCCCAGTGCTTCACATGCACGGGATTGGTCTTCGTGAGCCACACATGGCGGTAGATGCCGCAGCCACTGTACCAGCGCGAATTGGGCTGGTCGGAGTTATCCACACGTACGGCCACCACGTTATGACCTTCTGTGAGGTATGGGGTGATGTCGTATTCGAAACTGGAATAGCCGTAGGGGCGGTTTCCCACCTTATTATTATTTATATAGACCGTGGCGTTCATATAGACGCCATCGAACTCCAGGAAGAACTTGTTGTCTTCCAGTTCGCCGTTGCTTACTGACAGATCCTTTCTGTACCAGCCGATGCCGCCGGGCAAGGCACCTCCGCCTGCCCCACTGGGGTTACCGACATAGAAGTCGCCCTCTATGGCCCAATCGTGGGGCACATCGAGGCGGCGCCACTGGCTGTCGTCGAAATCGACTCTCGACATGATGACCGAGTCGCCTAAGTTAAAACGCCAGTCCTTATCGAAGCACTGTCTGTCTCTCGCTGCTGCCGTCAGCACCGTCAGGGCGGCTACGGCTAAAAGTAATATCCTATTTCTCATACATCATACATGTAAATCGAGTACGAAACGAGTTCCCCTGGTGAATTGAGGATCGATATCGAGGTCGCCGTTCATCTTCAGGGCCATCTGCTTACAGATAGGTAGTCCGAGACCGTCACCAGTGGTGAGGTCGTGAATCTCGAGGAAGGGCTTGAACACATCCTCACGCTTTTCCTCCGGAATGCCGGCACCTGTGTCGGACACCAGGAACTGATGGGTATGCGGCCCACGCTTCTTGAATTCCAGACAGATGGTGCCACCCTCGGGGGTATATTCCGCCGCATTCTCCAACAGGTGCGTCAGGATGTGGGTGACGTAGGGCTTATGGATCATCGCACTCATCTTCTGGGCATTCACCGTCAGTGTGACATTATCCTTCACCTTGTCGCGAATCTGTTCCATCAGACCTTCGCAGAAGGGATGTATCTGCGTTTCCTCTAATTCGTCAGGATTGAAGGTAGCATTCTCCAACTCCGACAGGGTCTGCACATGACTGGAGAAATCCAGCAAGGCCTTGACCTCCGGGACACGACTGTCGAGTTTCTGTAGCGTCGGCTCGAGTTGGGCGGAGATATTGCTGATGAACTTAGCCTTCAGGGCATTGCTGTCGTTGGCCAGTTTGATGACCTTCTTCTGCTTGCGGGTCAGGAGGATGAAGCGCAGCAGGATAATACCACCGATGACCAATGCTGCAGCCAGTGCAGCAGCGAGGATGCAGAGTCCGATGATAAAGACCTGACGGGTGGTCAGCGAACTGTCTTTCTCAGCGATATCGGCCTTGTTTTGGGCTATCTGCTGCTTCAGGGCATTGATCTCATCGGCATGCTTTATGGCATCGGTAGAGTCCTTCCAGGCGATGTAGTTGCTATACGACTGGGCCACCATATTGGCATTGTTGCTCTTACGACCGTTGGCTATCAAGGTCTGATACACCTCATCGACCTTGTCGTAGTTCTTCGATGCCGTCAGTTTGTCGGCCATCTCCTTAAAGACGGCATTGCCCTGGGTGTTCATCCCGAAGGTGTAGTAATAGATGGCCTTCGTATAGAGCAGGTCGTTCTTCACATCCTCGTTGTTGGACTGACTGGCCAGCGCCTCCAAGACACTCAACTGAGCCTTGGCACTTTCACTCTTCCGCAGTTTGATATACATCTGCACACGCTCCTTGGTGACGAGGTAGTGCGATGCAGCCTTCTCAGCAGCCGACTGCTTCCCTGCATTGATGGTCTCATCGGCACGACGCAACAAGTCGAAGGCTTCCTTCCAGAAATTCTCCTTGTAATAGAGAGTCGCAGCCTTAACGGCACACTCCACACCTTGGTGGATCTGACCCTTGTTGTAATAGTCGTTGAAAGCATGGATATACGATGAGCGGGCCGAGGCGATATTCTTACCGGGATCGATGGCTTCCGCACGTTTCTGCAATTCGCTCTTCTCTTGGGCAGCAATGAAGCCACAACTGAAGAGCACACTCAAAAGCAAGATGATTACCTTTTTCATTCTTCTATTTCGATTTTTATTATTTACAAGTTACAGGTGACGGCCTTACCGTTGTAGTCCACCATCACGCCCTCGGGATTTTCGAGGTTCAAGGGCTTCGGCGCATCCTTAGATACCAATACCACATTGAAGCGACGGTTCTTCAGCATACCTGGGAACTGTCCCTTGCGTGTTGAGAACGATACGGTCTTGGCTGCATCGTCGTAAGTGATATCGATAGTGGCATATTTGCCCTTCTCGTAGTTATAGTTGGTGCCTTCGTCCTCGTAGAGTTGGAAGGTGCCGTTCTGTCCGGCATAGATGTAGAGGTTGATGAGTTCTGCTGGTTTCTCATCGCTCCACTCCATCTCAGGACCGAAGGGGATGATGGCTCCCTCGCGTACGAAGATGGGAATCTGCTCGTAAGGCGCATCGACCACGAGGCGCTGACCGCCCTTGATATACTCATTGGTATAGAGGTTATACCAGCCGCACTGTTCTGGGAAATAGACTGAGCGGTTGCGAGCCTTGTAATAGCCGACGGGACAAGCCATCAGGGCAGGACCGAACATCCACTGGTTACCGATATCTTCGATTTCCTTGTCGCCATTGAAGTCCATCACCAACGGACGCATCAGGGTGTAGTCCTTGAAGTGGGCCCAGCCTGCCATCGAATAGAGATAAGGCATCAGGCGATAGCGCAATTTGTCGTAATAGACAAATGACTTGTAGGCAGGATGCTCATCGGGTGCAATATTCCAGATTTCACGCAACGGCCACTGACCATGCGAACGGAACAGAGGGATAAAGGTACCGAACTGGTTCCAACGGGTCTGCAACTCGCGCCACTCCTTCAGGTCCTCGTTCTCCTGACCCGTACGGTCGAAGAGTTGCTGGGCAGCCACATAACGGTTCTCCACACAGAAGCCTCCCTGGTCCATGCCCCAGAAGGGAACACCGGAGATGGAATAGTTGAGTCCTGCCGTCATCTGGGCACGCATATCCTCCCAACGGGTGCCGATATCGCCACTCCAGGTAGCGGTTGAGAAACGCTGTTCGCCTGCAAATCCACTACGGGTGAGGAGGAACACACGAGGCTCGTTGGCCTTACCCTTCCAGACAGAACGCTGACCATTGTAGATGGCATCGGCATTGACGGTGCTATAGGCATTGAAGTATTCCGTAGAGGTGCCTAAGGCTGTAGGACCAGAAAGGGCCTTGCGATACCACATGGGGGTACAGTCGCGCACATTGGGCTCTGAGGCATCCATCCACCAAGCGTCAACACCGGCAATACCGTCGTGGTTGTATTTCGTATAGAGGTTCTCGTCCATCTGACGCCAGAACATCTTGCGGGCGCCGGCATCGTAGGCATCGTAGAAACCATTGGTGTAGCCGGGACCCACCCAGTCGTGGATATCATCCGTGGGCGACTGGATATACATCCAACCCTTGGCATCGAGTTCCTTGTAGTTGTCCGTATTGCAATAGAACTTCGGCCACACGGAGATCATAAAGCGTCCGTGCATCTGATGCACATTGTCGAGCATCTGCTGCGGATTAGGATAGCGAGACGCCTCAAACTGATGACTGCCCCACTGGTCCTCGGGCCAGTAGTTCCAATCCTGCACGATATTGTCGATGGGGATATGACGCTTGCGGAACTCAGCGAGGGTTCCTTCAATCTCATCCTGCGTCTTGTAGCGCTCCCGACTCTGCCAGAAGCCCAGTACCCATTTGGGATAGAGCGAGGCCTTACCGGTCAGGGTGCGATAGCCGGAAACGACCTGGTCGAGATTCTCGCCTGCGATGAAGTAATAGTCCATATCCTTGGCCATCTCGCTCCAGACGGAGAGTTTCCCACGTTCCTCATCGCTACGGGGCTCTGCCACACGCAGGCCGCAATAGGCCTCGCCACCATCGGGCTGCCACTCGATGCGCAGTTGGACACGCTTCTTCTTCTCCAACGTCACCTCAAACTTATAGGCATTAGGGTTCCAAGATGTGCGCCAACGCTCAGGCACCACTTCCTTGCCGTCGATATAGACCTTGATATAGCCTGAATAATACAGAATGAACTGGAACAACTCCTTCTGACCCTTACACTGACAGTTGCCCTTACAGTCACAGCGGCCGCCATCGCAGCATTTGGGTTCGATGAAACCCTCATAGATCACATTGGCACCAGCCAACTGGAAGCCCTTGGGGAAGTTCTTGATGCCGCCATTATCGGTCTTCAGGGCGATGGCAGACTTCTCAGGTGTGCCGTATTCATAATAAATGGAATCCTCGTCGCGCACCAATTTCCTGCCCATCCTGTCGATATAGGTACCAGTGAGATGGCCCTTATTGCCCTGCTTGTCGTAGAGACGGAAGGCACGGTTGAGTTGCAGGTAGTCGTTGGGATTACCGAAACGGCAATAACTGTACGAATCCCACAGCAGACCGTAGTTCTTATTCGAGAGCACAAAGGGGATGCTCACTTTGGTATTATACTGGAACAAGTCCTCGTTCTTGCCCTTCATATTGAATTCCTCGCTCTGGTGCTGACCCAGTCCGTAGAAGGCCTCGTCGTCGGGCGAGTCGAACTTCATCTGCCAGGTGAGCCCGTGCTTCTGTTCCTCAGGCACAGTATAACCTGTCTTCATACCCAGTTCGCGCTCAGGCACAGTGAAGTCCCAGAACTGCTTACCGTCCTTAGCCTCCTTCAGTAACGCTTTGCCTTCTGCATCGAAGAACGTCACCTCGCCAGTGGCCTTCGACACCACGGCCTTCACGTTCTCGGCCTTTACCACCACAGCGTCGCCCTCCTCACTCACGGAGTATGAGCCCTTGGCTGGTGCCGTTTGCGGCACAATCATCAACGAGGCAGGCTTCTCGGGCAATGCCTCCTTCGAGGTGGCACGCACTCGGATGATGTTACTGTTCATTACTTCCAGACGGACCACTTTTGCCTGGCCTCCGTCAGGACGGATAGTCACCGTGTTACCATTGGTCTGCACCTCAGCCGCCATCAACATTCCTGTCACCAGCAGGGCAGACACCATACATAGTAGTTGCTTCATTTTTCTTTTATGTTTTAGTTTAACGCTTATTAGTCTATAATCACGGCCTCTTCGATGTCGGGATCCTCTATCGGGAGGGAGATGGTAAACACCGTTCCGCCACCGGGATTGTCATCGGCCTTGATCGTGCCGTGATGGGCATCGACGATTTGCTTCACCTTGTCGAGTCCGAGATTTTCGGATTCATCACCGAGGAAAGGCTCAAACATGTGGGTTTTATGTTCGTCGGGGATACCGATGCCATTGTCGGCCATCAGGAGAGCCACACGCTCGGGTGATGGTTTCAGGACAGTCACCTGCACCTTGCAGAGAGAGGGCCCGAACTTCACCGAATTCCTCATCAATATCTCAAAGACCCTGCGGATCTGTTCTGCATCGAAAGCCATCAGAATGGAGTCGCTCGGTGAGCCGAACGAGAGTTTCAGTTTCTTGTCTTCCGTCGGCTGGTAATTGTCGCAGAGGTTCTTCATGAAGGCCACGATGTCGCCCTTGCTGCGATGAATCTCCAACTGTGGCATCTTAGCAGTCATGATGCCCTGGTTGTCAATAGCCTCCGACTCGTGGATAACCTCTACCACACTATCAGGGTTCGCGGCCTGCTGGCGGTGCTGGTTCTCCTTTATTATCTGGGCGCGCATCTCACTCATCCACTGATGTTTGTCCTGCTCACGGCGCAGTTGTTCCATATCGGCACGCTCCTTCTGTTTCTTCAGATACCACCTCACAAAGAGCCAAGCACCACTGGCTATCAGAAGCATATAGAGCAGAATCATCCAGCGTGTGCGATAGAGCGGCGGCAGGATGGTAATCTCCAACTGACTCTCCTCCTCGCCCAGCGTGCCGTCGCCATTGAGGATACGTACACAGAGGGTATAGGAACCAGCGCGAAGGGAGTTGTAGGTGATGTTCGGGTTCTGCGACGAGGTACGCACCCAGTTCTCGTTGAAGCCCTCCAACTTATAGGCAAAGCGCTTACGGTTGTTCACCACCACTTTATTGGTAGATAACTGGATGGTAAACTGGTCGTTGTATTTCAGGGTGAGTTCACGGCAAACGTCGAGGGCCTCATCGAGGATGACACGTCCCTTAAATTCATGACCCACCTGCACATCCTGGTCGAAGATCTGGAGGCCGCTGAACACAGGCCGTTCGTCGCTCTTCTTATCCTGCAGGAGCGAGGGGTCGATGATATCCAGTCCGCCCTGTCCGCCGACGAGCACCTTACCGTCACGGGTGAGCCACGTGCTGCGCTGGTTGTAGGTGGCCTTCTGCAGACCGTCGCCACTATTGTAACTGCGTATGGAGAAGTTCCACTCCCCGTTCTCCGACTGCTGCGGCACGATGCGCGAGACACCGTGATCGGTCACGGCCCAGATATTGTGCTTCTTGTCCTCCAGTAGCGAATTGACACTCGAACCCAGCAGACCGTCGCTCATATCGAGGAGTGTCTGATACTTGGTCTTCTGGTCATAGACGATGATACCGATGTTGGACCCGTGCCAGATGAGCCCACGACTGTCCTCGATGACATAAGTCGTAGAACCGGGGGTGATTGGCGCATCGGGATTCTGGGGGATGACCTGGTTGATGAGTTTACGGGTCACGGGGTTCACCAGCGAATAGTAATAGCCCGAGCCCACCATCAGCCAGCCTTTCTTGTTCCAACTCAGCGAGTTCAGGTAGTCGCCTGCCACGACGCTGTTCTTCGAGTCCCACGTCGTGAACTTCCCTGTCTTGGGGTCGAGCATCTGCAAACCGCCGCCGAGGGTACTGAGCCACATACGGCCCCACTTGTCCTCGTTGAGCGCCCACACACTGTTGTTGGCCAACTCGCCCGGCTTTCCTGTCGCCTGAATATTCACGATCGTAGCCTGTGTGTGGTCGGAGGCCGAGGGGATGGCGTGCGACAGGCCGCCGTTGTACGAACCAAACCAGAGGGTACCGTCGTGGGCGGGCCACGAACCGACGACGATGTTGCTCGCCAGTCCGCTGTTGTCCTTCGTGAAGTGGTTCACCACCTCGTTGGTCTTGGGATTATAGACGAGGATACCCACATCGTTGGTTCCGAGCCAGTAATTGCCGTACTTATCCTCGCTGGCGGTGGTGATATCGCCCAGTTCGATGCTCTTCAGACTGGCGACACCCGGGATATACTGGTTGACGCCGTTCTTATACGACCCGATCCACACGGTGTTTCGGTTGTCGAGATAGAGCGTGCGCAGCGTATTGTCGCTGAGCGAGGTCTCGTCATGCTTGTTGTTGAGGAACTGCTTCCACTGCCGGTTCTTCAAATCCACCACCACGAGTCCGTCATGATCGCAGCCCAGCCAGAGGCAGTCGTTCTTATCCACGAGCATGCTCCACATCTGCAGGTGTTCTGGGAAATCGTTGATACCTCTGTAGGCCAGATAGTCGTTGATGGAGCCATACCACTTTTTCTGCTTCTGGTCATAGACATACATGAATGAAAGCACATTACACCAGATATTGCCGTTGTTATCGACAAAGAGACGATATTCCTGATTCTCGATGCCGCCTGCTTGGTGCATCCAGGGATCGACCCAATCGACCTCGCCCTTGTCGCCGTTGAGGCAAGCCAGTTCACCGTTGAAGGTCACCACCAGCAGCCAGTCGCCCCACTCCGCCACAGTCGAAATGCCGTAGTCCGGGCTGAACTCATTAGCCCCGTAGCCTATCTTGATCTTCGTAAACTTCTTGTCACCCTTGCGATCGGGATGGTAGCAATAGATGGCATTCTCAAAGTCCTTCACCCAGAGACGGCGCTTCGAGTCGATAAAGAGCCATTCTATATTACAGTTCAGGCCCATCTTGGCGAGTACTCTGGCCGCATTGCGGTCGAAGGTCTCCGTCGCAGGGTCATAGACGCAATAGCCCATGCCCTGCCTCATCCACAACTTGCCGTCGGCAGCCTCATAGATGCGGTCGCAATAGCTGTCTCGCATCGACGTGGTGTCACGTGGGTTCGAGAAGAAAGTCTTCACCCGGTAGCCGTCATAGCGGTTCAGACCGTATGGGGTACAGATCCACACAAACCCACGGGAGTCCTGGTATATATAATTGATCTGCGAACTCGACAGGCCCTCGGGTGTATCCAACCGACGGAACTTCATGTCGGGAATCAAGGACGTCTGAGCCGTCACACTGAGGCTGACGGCCAGCAGACACAGGGTTATCAGTTTCTTCATATTATTCATAGATTTATTTGTCTTGTCTTATTCAGTGCATACCTCCAGACGAGGAACATCAGCGCCAATACCAGCACGTAGAGCGCCCACGCCCACCACGAGAGATACCAGGGCGACTCGATGATAATGTCGAGTTCACTCTCCTGCTCACCCATCGTGCCGTCGTCCTTCAGCATACGCACACAAAGGGTATAACTGCCTGAGGGCAGCGACATATAGGTGATGTCGGGATTGACGGCTGTGGTCTTGATCCACTTGTCGTTGAAGCCCTCCAACTGGTAGATAAAGCGTGTGGCATTATTCACACCACCATTGTCCGAGGCCATGTGTATCGTAAACTGGTTCTCGCCGTAGCGCAGTCTGATCTTGCGCTGCATGTCGAGGGCCTCGTCGAGGATCACTCGCCCGTCGTAGGGCACGCCGACTTCCACTTCCTGATCGAAGAGCACCAGTCCGCTGAAGACCGGCTTTTCCTGATTGTCGCCATTGCCCAGTTTCAGGGTACTGATGATGTCCAGTCCGTCCTGTCCGCCCAGCAGCAGGTCCCCACTACGGGAGCAGAAGATGGCACGCTGGTTGAACGGCCCGGGCTGGAGACCGTCTCGGTCGTTGAAATTACGAATCGTAAAGGTCCATGTGCCGTCCTCCTGCTGCTGAGGCGTGATGTTCGAGAGACCGTGATCGGTGGCCACCCACATCGTGTGTTGCGTATCCTCGGTGACGGAAACGGCATTCGAGCCATACAGCCCCGACTTCATGTCGAGCAGCGTTTTTTGACCTGTCTTACGGTCGTAGATGACCACACCCGAGGGCGAACACTGCCAGAGCAGCCCCCGACTGTCCCAGACGGCCTGAGTGGTAGCCGTCGAGACCGTGATGGCCTTTGGCGAGTCATCCAGGGGGAAGGTGCCGTTGATGACCTTGAAGTTACCCGGGTGAATCAGAGCATAGTATTCCGAGTTACCCAACAGGATCCAACCGTTACTGGCCGTAGAGATACTATTGGTCCAGACCGTGTTCAGCACAGAGTTCTCCGTCGTGAAGGAACGCTGCTGCCCGGTCTTCTTGTCGATCCTGACGGCACCGCCACCGAGCACACCTACCCAGATGTTGCCCCACAGGTCTTCGGTGATGCCCCAGATGTTATTGGTCATAAAGGCACTGCCCGCATCCGTCGAACGGTAGTTCTTCCACGTCCCGTTCTTATACTGCAGCAGGCCGCCTTCGTAGGTACCAAACCACAGACTGCCGTCGCGACTGGCATAACTGCCCACAATGATGTCACTGGGCACACCGAGGCTCTGCTTCGTAAAGGTCTCCACAGGCTCCAGCGTCTTCGGATCCATCTTGATGATACCACCGTCGTTACGTCCCAGCCAGTAGTACCCCTGCTGGTCCTCGGTCATCGTGTTGATATCGCCCACGGCCAGACTCTTGAAGTTCGACAGGGCCTCAGAACACATGGCCACGCCGTTCTTATAACTCGCCAGCCACATCCGTCCCAACTGGTCCAGATACAGGTGCTTGATGGTAATATCGGGCAGCGAGGTGTCGTCGCCCTTCACATTGGTGAACTGGCGCCACTCTTTGTTGTCGAAGTCGAGCACCAGCACGCCGAGGTGGTCGGTCGCCACCCAGAGCAGTCCCTTCGCATCGTAACAGACCTCCCACACCAGGATATCGTCGGGCACATTCTCAAAGCCACGTGCCCTCATCAGTTCGGTGAGCGACGTAAACCAACGGTTCTCCTTCTTCATGTAGATATACGTGCCCGTCGAGTGGGTGATCACCCAGATATTGTCTTCCTTGTCAACCGTTACCCAATAGTCGTTGTAGGCATCCAGCGCCCGCTTCACATGGTCGTTGCGCCACACCACCTTCCCCTTGGGACCGTCGATACACAGCAGTTCGCCGTAGGTGGATACCATGATCATACCCTCCTTGCTCTCCGTATAGGCCGAGATGCCGAACTCCTTGGGGAACTCGTCGTCCTTATAGCCGAACTGCAGGTGCTTCAGATTCTTGGAAACAGGGTCATAATAATAGAAACCGTCCTCGTAGGTCTTCACCCAATAATTCTTCTTCGAGTCGAGGTGAATACTTTCAATACTTCCGATGATTCCCTGTTGGCTCAGCCATCGGGCCGGCGTACGGTCCACCTTCTCCGTCACGGGGTCATACACGGTATAGTTCATGCCCTGCTTCAGCCAGAGCCGTCCGCCGTAACCCTCCTGTATCTCATCCACACGGTTGTTACGCAGCGAGGTCGTATCCTTGTCGTACGAGAAGTAGGTACGTATCCGATAACCGTCGTAGCGATTCAGACCGTAGCCCGTACCCAACCACACGTAACCTCTTGAGTCACGCAGGATACTGCTCACCATCGAGTTCGACAGTCCCTCTCTGGTGTCGAGACGTCGGAATTTCATATCAGGTATAACGCCGGCACTGGCTATCGCCAGAATAAGGCACATTACCAACAGGGCAAATAGTCGTTTCATTTTAGAGTCACTTCGTTAGAAATTGCTACAAAATTAGAAAAAAAACGCGACACAGACAAACTTTCTGCAAAAAAAGTACGTATAAAGGGTAAAATATTTGGTGTTTTCACAGAAAAACTATATTTTTGCACAGAATTTCCGAAAACCAAGAGATATAGATGCAAATTATTATTCAACAACTATAACATTATGAATCAAAATTCAAATCAAGGTAGCAAAGCCTACCTCTTTAGTATCGTGATGGTCGCCGTGCTCGGTGGCCTGCTCTTCGGTTACGACACCGCAGTGATCTCTGGAGCCGAGAAGGGACTCCAGGCATTCTTCATGGAATCCCGGGACTTCGCCTACACCGACGGCTGGCACGGTTTCACCTCTGCCTCGGCCCTCATCGGCTGTATCATCGGCTCGGCCTTCTCTGGCTTCCTGGCAACGAACCTTGGCCGTAAAAAGTCACTGATCATCGCCGGTTTGCTGTTCTTCATCTCAGCACTCGGCTCGATGGACCCTGAGTTCCTGTTCTTCGAGTATGGTCAGCCCAGTTACTCACTGCTCATCATGTTCAACATCTACCGTGTCATCGGTGGTATCGGCGTCGGTCTGGCCTCTGCCATCTGCCCGATGTACATCAGCGAGGTAGCCCCGTCGAACATCCGTGGTATGCTCGTGTCGTGTAACCAGTTCGCCATCATCTTCGGTCAGTTGGTGGTCTATTTCGTCAACTTCTTCATCCTGGGCGACCATATCCAGCCGCTAGTCGAGGATATGGGTAAAGGCCTCGCTGCGCTTGATCCGAGAGCCGTGTGGACGGTGGAAACCGGTTGGCGCTACATGTTCGGTTCCGAGGCCGTGCCCGCAGGACTCTTCGCCCTGCTCATCTGCTTCGTGCCCGAGACCCCACGTTACCTCGTGTCTATCGGCAAGGACGACAAGGCCCTCCACATCCTGCAGCGCATCAACGGTGCCGAGCGTGGCGAATATGTGCTGAAGCGCATCAAGGAGACCATCAAGATCAAGATAGAGCCTATCCTCACCTATGGTGCCATGTGTATCTTCGTCGGCATCATGCTCAGCGTGTTCCAGCAGGCCGTCGGTATCAACGCCGTGCTCTACTATGCGCCGCGTATCTTCGGTGACATGGGCATGGACGACCCGATGATGCTGACCGTCTTCATGGGTATCATCAATATCACATTCACCCTCGTGGCCATCTTCACCGTCGAGAGATGGGGCCGCAAGCCGCTCCTCATCTGGGGTTCGCTGGGTATGGCCCTGGGCGCCTTCGGTGTCGCCGTCACCTTCGGCAACGACAGCCTGGCTCTGGTCACGGCCGCCTCGCTGCTCCTCTATTCGGCATGCTTCATGTTCTCGTGGGGCCCCATCTGCTGGGTGCTCATCGCCGAGATATTCCCCAACACCATCCGTGGTCAGGCAGTCGCCGTAGCCGTTGCCTTCCAGTGGATCTTCAACTTCATCGTCTCCTCCACCTTCGTGCCGATGTTCAATATGCACATCTCCGAGGGCGATGACTTCGGCCACTGGTTCACCTACGGCCTCTACGGTCTCATCTGCGTCGTCGCCGCCATCTTCGTATGGCGACTGGTGCCCGAAACCAAAGGTAAGACGCTTGAGGACATGTCGAAACTCTGGAAGTGGAAGGGCTACGATCCCGTCCACCGTGTGGGTAAAATGTTCGAATAATACAATACCAAAACAATGTATCCTTCTTACGAAGAGAGGGGGTGTGTCAAACATGGGCACACCCCCTTATTTTATCCCTATCATAGGCCTATCAAAGGATGCTCATAGGCTCATCAAAGGATTATCAAAGGATACTCCAAAGCCTATCATACTCCCCTCATAGCCTTTTCCAAGGCTTCTCATAACCTTCACAAGGGATACTCATACCCTGCTCATAGGCCTCTCCAAGGCTGCTCCAAGCGCACTCATAGGCTGCTCTAACGACTCTCCAATCGTCCGGCAACAATCCTCCTATGATTCTCTAATGTTTCTCTATGAGATGTTCGGTAGATGTCCGGTAGATGTCCGGTAGATGTTCGGTAGATGTTCGGTGAATGACTGAATATCTACTGAATAAGTGATAGAGAACGATATGGGGATTTTCGACTTGTTCTATACGGATTCTTGTTTTATTCTATGAGAAGCCATAGAGAGGCCTTGGAGCATCCTTAGATTAGCCCTAGAGCAGCCTTGGAGAGGCCTATGAGCAGGGTATGAGTATCCCTTGATAATCCTTGGAGCAGCCTTGGAGTGCGCTTGAAGTATCCTTTGAATAAAATTAGAAAGGCCTTTTAGAGTCCCTTGAGGGGGCTATAAAAGGCCATATTGATGGGTCAGATATTAATATGCTGGGGGATGTTATTGTCGGATTTGTAACCTGTCGGTGTCGATGTCGCCGGAGCCGGCCTTCTGTTTGTTCATCTGCTCGACCTGGCCATCGAGGGTGATATCGCCCGAGCCGGTCAACTGGCAATCGACCTTCTTGCAGCCCTCCTCGAAATGGACGGTGATATCGCCAGAGCCACGCAGGGAGATATTCGACTCATCGACGTTCCAATGCCACACCTCCATATCGCCGGAGCCGATGAGCGTGACGTCGGAGGTGATGGCCTCCAGGCGCTTGATGCGGACATCGCCGGAGCCGACCAGTTCCGTGACACAATTGTCGCAGATAATCTTATCGAAGGACACATCGCCGGAGCCTCGGAGGGAGATATGCATCTCGTCGGTATCGAGAGGGCCCGAGCAGACGAAATCGCCGGAGCCGCTCAGACTGACGCTGGTGAGGTCGGGCGAGCCGACATGGACGGACACATCGCCCAGGTCGCCGAGGGACACGTTGAAGATGCCGATCTTACCCTTGTTGCGGATGATGAGGGTGCCGTCCTCGACGTCGGTGACAATCTTCTTCAGCACCTCTTCCGAGCCCTCCACAGTGACTTGGTAAGTATCAGCCTGGAAATAACGGACCGATGGGGAACCCACGATGGAGATCTTATCGAAGTTCTTCAGGGGACGGGACTTGACCACTCTCGGGCCGTTGTCCCAAGAGCCCTTGGTATAGATGCACGACACGACGGTCTGGGCCATCAACAGCAGCAGGAGGCTGCGCATAACGTAACTTGTTGTTTTCATCGCTGTTTCTGTTTTTTTGTTCGTTTCTGTCCGTTTGACGTAAAAGGCAGCGGAAAAGTTGCAAAGGGGGCCGTTATTTTTCGAAATGCTGGTAATCCTTCGAGGAGCGCCAGTTGCCACCCCACCGGAAACCGTGCTGGATGAAGAGCCGGTAGAGCAGGTCGCCCTTGACGATCGTGTAGGGATAGGTCTTCCGGCGGTCGGCATAGGGACGGCCATTGGCAGGGGAGACCAGTTGGCGCCCGTCGGCGCCCTTCCGTACCCAGGGGTTGTAGCGAGTGTTGATATCGACGGCCAGTCCCTGGGCGTGCTTGGAGAGTTTCTTGGTGCCAGAGACGGTACGGTAGCAGAAACTGGAGGTGTTGTTGTCGCTCATCGAGCGTTCGTCGTCGGCATCGTAGTCGTCGATGAGCCGGATCTTTTCTATGGGATAGCGGGCCTGATAGAGGCGACGGAAGATTTCGACGAGGTCCTGGGCGATGGCTTTGTTGCAGACGAGTTCGCCCTTGTGGGTCTTCCCTTGTGCATCGACGTGGAGCACCCGTACATGACGCAGGTCGCTGAGGGGCACGGTACAGCCCTCGGGATAGGACCGTCCCTGCATACGGGCGAAGAGGGAGTCGCTGACGGGGGCTACGGAGAAGTCCTGTGCCCGGACGGCGGCACAAGGCAGCAGCAAAAGGAACAAGAGGCTGAGAAGCGGTCGCATAAGGCTCATCATGTGAGGGGGAGCAGGGCCCAGAAACGGGAGCCCTTGCCGATTTCTGACTCCACACCGACCGTACCGCCGAGTTGCTGGACGTGGGACTTGACGACAGAAAGGCCAAGGCCTGTGCCCGGCACGTACTCGTCGATCTTGACGAAGCGCTCGAAGATACGCTCCTGGTCGGCTTGCGCAATACCCTTTCCCGTATCGCTGACCCAGAGGCGCACATGGCTGTCCTCGAGGTCGTAGCCCATGGTGATGGAGCCTTCCGTCGTAAACTTGATGGCGTTCTGGAGGAAGTGCTCCATGATGGTATTCAGTTTGTCCCTGTCGGAGTGGATGAGCATCTCGCTTTGCGGCAGGTGGAGGGTGATGGGCACCACGGTGTTCGGCTGTTGCTGCTCCTGGAGGCTGACCAGCAGGGCGTTCAGATCGACGGCATTGAGCGTCAGACTGCGGGCACCGGCCTCGATCTCGGACATACTGACCAGTCCGTCGATAATGCGCAGCAGTTTCTGGTTGTTGTTCTGGATTTCGGTAATCAACTGGTTACGGTCTTCGTCCGACTGAACCACCGGAAGGAGATCGGCAAAGCCGACGATGGCGTTGAGGGGCGTACGAATCTCATGGCCCATATTTGCCAGGAAGGCGGTCTTCAGGCGGTCGCTCTCCTCGGCCTTGTTACGGGCGAGGATGAGGGCGTTCTCCATGTCCTTACGGCTGTCGATACGCATGGAGGCGCCCACGATCTTGATGGGGACGCCGTCGGCATCACGCTCGCCGATGGTGGCATAACTCTCTTCCCAATACGACTTGCCGGGAATCAGGGACTTCACCTGATACTGTTGGTAGAAGACATCGGCCTCGCCCAGGCATATCGCGTCGAGCGCCTTGCCCACACGCTTCTGGTCGTTGGGGAGGAGTTGGAGCACCCAGTCGTCGATATTCATGCCGGCATCAGGGATATAGTTGCCGGTATCTTCGCGATAGTCGTTGTCGAAGGTCACCGTGCGCATCTTCGGATCGACATGCCAGGTGGCCAGATGCATGGCCTTGAGGACGAACTCATATTCCACGTTGCTCTGCATCATCCGCTCGATCTCTTCCAGGTCGTATTTCAACTGCCGACGCTTGCGATACTGGCGGAGGATGGAATAGACGAGAAGCAGGAATATGAGGGCACCCGAGATCCAAAGGATCTGGAACATCGAGACGCTACGCAAAGAGATAGATAGACTGATTTCCGTCATATTCGTGGTTGTTGATGTGGCAAAATTAAGAAAAAATTCGGAATAACAAGAAATATAAGGTGTTTTTTTGCATTTTATTTGTTTTTTCGCCCAACTTCCATTAACTTTGCACTCGAAAAGTGGATAAAATGGAGCAAGAATTTGAATTGATCGCCAAAACGTTCATGGGACTGGAACCTGTGCTGGCGAAA
Source organism: uncultured Prevotella sp. (assembly GCA_905233555.1). Classification (GTDB taxonomy): domain Bacteria; phylum Bacteroidota; class Bacteroidia; order Bacteroidales; family Bacteroidaceae; genus Prevotella. The sequence goes on from CAJODF010000015.1 coordinate 22,523, forward strand.
GAACTGACCCAGTTAGGGGCCAACAACGTACAGATTGGTAGGCGGATGGTTTCGTTTACAGGTAACAAGGAAATGATGTATCGTGCCAACTTCCAGTTGCACACGGCCATCAGGATTCTGAAACCCATCAAGCACTTCAAGGCCAAAAGTGCTGATGACGTCTATGAAGAAATCAAGAAGATAGACTGGCGTGACTATCTGGGAGAAGACAAGACGTTTGCCGTAGATGCAGTGGTCTTCTCCGAGGAGTTCCGGCATTCCAAGTTCGTGTCATACAAGGTGAAGGATGCCATCGTGGACCAGTTCCGCGAGCAGACAGGCAAGCGCCCCAATATCTCTGTGGCCAATCCCGACATCCGACTCAACATCCATATTGCCGAGGATCACTGTACCCTCAGCCTGGACTCCAGTGGCGAATCGCTGCACCGTCGTGGCTACCGTCAGGAGAGCGTGGAGGCACCCCTCAACGAGGTGTTGGCAGCCGGCATGATCCTGATGACGGGCTGGCAGGGCGATACGGACTTCATCGACCCCATGTGCGGCTCGGGTACCATCCTCATCGAGGCGGCCCTCATCGCCAGGAACATGGCACCGGGACTCTTCCGCAAGGAGTATGCCTTTGAGAAATGGGCCGACTTCGATGCCGACCTCTTCGACGAGATCTATAATGACGACAGTCAGGAAAGGGACTTCAAACACCATATCTACGGCTACGACATCGACATGAAGGCTGTCAATACGGCCCGTATGAACGTGAAGGCCGCAGGACTCTCCAACACCATCACCATCGAGCAGCAGGACTTCAAGGACTTCGTGCAGCCCAAGGACAAGAGTATCATCGTGACCAACCCGCCCTACGGCGAGCGTATCTCGACGCCCGACCTGCTGGGGACGTATAAGATGATCGGTGAACGCCTGAAGCACCAGTTCCTCGACAACGACGCCTGGGTGCTCTCCTACCGTGAGGAGTGCTTCGAGCAGATCGGCCTGAAGCCGAGCATCAAGATTCCACTCTACAACGGCTCGCTGGAATGTGAGTTCCGCAAGTACCAGATCTTTGGCGGCCGACTGAAGGATTTCCGTCAGGATGGCGGTATCGTGAAGACGGAGGAAGAGAAAAGGCAGATGGCCGAGAAGCACCGTTTCAAGAAGAACCGTGAGTTCAAGCAGCGTCTGGAAGAGAAGGAACAGAACGAGGAGGCCGACATCCGCTCGTTCACGTTCCATCGCCACGACCTGGAACGTAAGCCTCGCCGTGAGGACCGTCAGGAAAGGGGCGAACGGACAGACAAGCGCTTCGACCGCAAAGACGGCAAGCGTTTCGACCGCAAGGACGGTAAGGGACGCTTCGACCGCAACGATAGAAAGACGGACAAAGCCGCAAGAAAGTTTGAGAAAAAAAGGAGGTTTGACGATGAAGACGACGATTAAATACCTACTATTTTCACTTATCACTTATCACTTATCACTTATCACTACGCCATTGTTTGCACAAGAAAAACGCTTCACCCTTGAAGACCTGAACTTCGGCGGTACGAACTACCACAACCTGCAGCCTAAGAACATGTGGCTGACGTGGTGGGGCGACCAACTGATCCAGACGGATGTGGAGGAGTGCTATACCATCGACGTCAAGACGGGCAAGAAGGACATACTCTTCACGCTCGAAGACATCAACAAATGGGCAAAGAGCGACGATGAGAAATACGTGCGGCACCTGATGAACGCTGCCTTCCCCTACCCTGACAAGCCCCTGGTTCAGGTAGGCAACCGTCATGCCGTGATCCTCGTGGATTTCAAGGAGAAAAAGGTTGTCTGGCAGGACAGTATCGTGAAGGAAAAGGCCGAGGACTGGAACTCCGTCTCAAGGGCCACAGCCTATATCAAGGGTCAACAACTCTACGTGGCCGACGGTGAGGGACGTGAGCACAAGTTGACGACTGACGGCAGCCGTGAGATCGTGTATGGACAGAGCGTACACCGTAATGAGTTCGGCATCGAGAAGGGTACCTTCTGGAGTCCGGACGGACAAAGACTGGCTTTCTACCGTATGGACCAGAGCATGGTGACGGACTATCCGCAAGTGAACATCAATCCCTGCATCGAGCCCTGTCCGGCCACCTACGAGCCCGACAAATACCCGATGGCAGGTGGTAAGACCCATGTGGTCACCATCGGCATCTTCGACCTGCGTACGCAAAAAACCATCTATCTGAAGACCCCTGCCACAGACGTGTCGCCAGAGGCACTCGAAAAGACCTGTTACTTCACGAATATCGCCTGGAGTCCTGACAGCAAGACCGTCTATCTGTTTGAACTGAACAGAGGTCAGAACGACTGTCGCCTGGTGACCTATAATGCCGAGACGGGCGAACGTATCGCAGTAATCGGTTCACCGCTTGCTACCGGAGGGACGCAAGAACTCTATCGCGAGACAAGCGACAAATACGTGGAGCCGCTGCATCCCATCCAGTTCCTGCCCTGGGACGATACGAAGTTCCTGATGCAGAGTCAGCGTGACGGCTATAACCATCTTTATCTATATAATGTGAAAGGGGAGTGTCTGCGTCAGTTGACCAGCGGTCCGTGGGTCGTGATGGACGTATTGGGCTTCAACAAGAAGCAGAAGACGATCATCATCAAGGCCAACAAGGAACATCCCCTGAATCACCACCTGTATAGCGTCGGCATGAAAGGGGAGATCAAGCAACTGGTGACGGTGGATGGTGTCCACAGTGGTGTATTGTCGGCATCGGGCGACTATCTGATTGACAGATACTCGACTCCGACGAGGCCACGTGTCATCGATGTGGTAGACCTGACCCAAAAGACCCCTCGCCATACGAACCTCTTAGAGGCAGAAGACCCCTGGGCTGGTTATCAGCAGCCCATCTTCGAGTGTGGCAGCATCAAGGCGGCTGACGATACGACCGATCTCTATTACAGGATGGTGAAACCAGCAGACTTCAACCCGGAAAAGAAGTACCCCACGGTGGTCTATGTCTATGGCGGGCCTCACGCCAACAACGTGCAGGCATCCTGGCACTGGGCCTCTCGCTCGTGGGAGACCTATATGGCCCAGAAGGGCTACATCGTCTTTATCCTCGACAATCGGGGGAGCCAGTATCGGGGTCGTGACTTCGAACAGGCTACCTTCCACCAACTCGGACAGATAGAGATGCAGGACCAGATGAAGGGTGTGGATTATCTGCGCTCCCTGCCCTATGTGGATATGAACCGGCTGGGTGTTCACGGCTGGAGTTTCGGTGGTTTTATGACCATCTCGCTGATGACCAATTATCCCGATGTATTCAAGGTAGGCGTGGCAGGCGGCCCTGTCATCGACTGGCGCTGGTACGAGGTGATGTACGGCGAGCGCTATATGGGTACGCCCCAGAGCAATCCCGAAGGCTATGCGAAGAGCAGCCTTATCGACAAGGCCAAGAACCTGAAGGGCAAACTCCAGATCATCACAGGCTATAACGACAATACGGTAGTGCCTCAGCACTGTCTGTCGTTCCTCGATGCCTGCATCAAGGCCGGCACCCAACCTGATTTCTTCGCCTACCCCGGTGAGGAACATAATATGCGTGGTCATGCTTCAGTGCACCTGCACGAGCGCATCACGCAATATTTCGAAGACTATTTAAAGGTGAAAAAGTGAAAAGGTGAAAAAGTGAAAAGATATGAAGATTCTATTGTTAGGCAGTGGCGGACGTGAGCACGCCCTTGCATGGAAAATCGCTCAGTCAGAGAAGTGTGAGAAACTATACATCGCCCCAGGCAATGCAGGTACATCGAACTGTGGTGAGAACGTCGCCATGAAGGCAGATGACTTCGAGGCCATCAAGACCTTCTGCGTGGAGAAAGGCATCAACATGGTGGTCGTTGGTCCCGAAGACCCGTTGGTGAAGGGTATCTACGACGAACTGAAAGCCGATGCCCGTACGAAGGACATCCCCGTCATCGGGCCCTCGAAGGCCGGTGCCGTGCTCGAAGGCTCGAAGGACTTCGCCAAGGGCTTTATGCAGCGCCACCATATTCCCACGGCCCGTTACCAGACTTTCGACGGCGAGCATCTGGAGGAGGGTCTGAAGTTCCTTGAGACGCTCGAAGCCCCCTATGTACTGAAGGCCGACGGTCTCTGTGCCGGTAAGGGTGTGCTGATTCTCCCTACCCTCGACGAGGCCAAGAAAGAACTGAAGGAGATGCTGGGCGGCATGTTCGGCAATGCCTCTTCGCAGGTGGTGATAGAGGAGTTCCTGAGTGGCATCGAGTGCAGTGTCTTCGTCCTGACGGATGGTCAGCACTACAAGATCCTGCCTGAGGCCAAAGACTACAAGCGTATCGGCGAGCACGACACGGGCCTGAATACAGGTGGTATGGGTTCTGTGACACCCGTTCCCTTCGCTACGAAGGAGTGGATGCAGAAGGTGGAAGACCGTATCATCCGTCCGACCGTAGAGGGTCTGGCTGCCGAGCATATCGACTATAAAGGCTTTATCTTCTTCGGACTCATCAATGTGAAGGGTGATCCGATGGTCATCGAGTACAACTGTCGTATGGGCGACCCAGAGACGGAGAGCGTCATGCTCCGTCTGAAGAGCGACATCGTGGATCTCTTCGAGGGTGTGGCTGAAGGCAATCTCGATAAGCGTAGCATCGAGTTTGATGAGCGTGCGGCCGTCTGTGTGATGCTCGTCAGCGGTGGTTATCCCCAGGCTTACAAGAAGGGTTATCCCATCAAGGGTATCGACCAGGTGGAGGGCAGTATCGTCTTCCACAGTGGTACAGCGATGAAGGATGGTGAGGTCGTGACGGCTGGAGGTCGTGTCATCGCCGTCAGCAGTTATGGCAAGGATAAGGCCGAAGCCCTCCAGAAATCGTTTGAAGAGGCTCAGAAGATTCAGTTCACGGATAAGTATTTCCGTCGCGACATTGGGGCAGACCTATGATAAGGAGACAGGGAGACAAGGAGTCAAGGAGTCAAGGAGACAGGGAGTCAAGGAGTCAAGGAGACAGGGAGACAAGGAGACAAGGAAACAGGGAGATAAGGTAAAGTGGTGAAGCGATTTCAGAATAGGGTGGCCGAGAGCCGCTTCATGCTCCCTGCCGTAGCCGCCTACGGCGTCGTCATGTGGCTCTTGTGCGGACTAATCCAGCAACAATGGTGGATGCAGTTCGCCTGTTTTGTGGTCTCTACGTATCTGATGGTAGAACTCAACAACAGCAATGTACTGATTCGCATCTACAGCCGTTCGGTGTCGGCTGCCTTTATCATCCTCTCCTGCATGGCCTGTTTCCTGTTCCCATCCCTCAAAGGGGCCATCACCCAATTGTGTGTCATTGCCAGTCTGCTCGTCCTGTACCGAACCTATCAGGACAAGGAGGCAGTCGGGCTGACGTTCTACACGTTCGTCATCCTCAGTCTTGCCAGTCTGGTGGAAGTCCATATTGTCTGGTTCATCCCAGTCTATTGGATGATCATGCTATTTTTCATCTATTCCCTGAGTGTACGCACGCTGCTCGCTTCTCTGTTGGGCATCCTGTTACCCTACTGGGGCCTGTCGGCTTGGGTCTTATGGAGGCATGAAGGGGATTTCACGTCCCTATGGCAGCATTTAGAGCCATTGGCAGATTTCCAACTCCCCTTCGACTTTTCGACCCTCGGCCTTCCCAGCATTCTTTCTTTCGCATTCCTCGTCATTCTGTTCCTGACGGGACTGATCCATTATCTGCGTACGAGTTATAACGACAAGATCCGCATCCGTCAGATTTATTATAGTCTGGTTTTCCTTGATGCCGTCGCCATGGCGTTCCTGGTATTACAGCCTCAGCACGAAGACCTGTTGCTGCGCATCGTCATAATCACGACGAGTCCGCTCATCGGCCATTTCGTCTCACTGACCTACACCCGACTGACCAATATCGCTTTCTGCGTCATTTTAGGTGTCGCCCTGATACTGACAGCCTTCAACGTATGGAGTTCATCATTCATTTTCTGACGCAGTACGGCTATTGGGGCATGCTGCTGGCAGCCTTTCTGGCTGGCAGTTTCTTTCCTTTTTCCAGCGAGGCCGTGATGATCGGACTGATGGCAACGGGTCTCGACCCGTGGGTCCTGATGGTCTATGGCACCATCGGCAATGTGCTGGGCAGCATCGTCAACTACTGTGTGGGGCGCATGGGTAAGATGGAGTGGATAGAGAAGTATCTGCACGTCAGTGAGAAAAGTCTGGCCAAGGCCCATCGGTTTCTGGCAGGACGGGGCGCCTGGATGGGATTTTTCGCCTTCCTGCCCGTTCTGGGCAGTGCCATCACCATCGCCTTGGGACTGATGCGCTCCAACATCATTATCACCTTTATTGCTATCACCCTTGGAAAGATTTTCCGTTACATCATCCTAATCTACGGGGCAGGATTATTCATTTAAGTTTATTTATCACTTATCACTTATCACTTATCACTACTTTTTCGTACCTTTGTCCCCAAATTAGATTATAAAGTAAAAAAAAGATCGTTTAGATGAAAAAATTTAGACTGGTGGACAATGTCCTCGGCTGGCTCACATTCCTGATTGCCGCCTTCGTCTATTGCTCCACGATTGAGCCGACAGCCTCGTTCTGGGACTGTCCTGAGTTTATTACGACTGGTTACAAACTGGAAATAGGCCATCCCCCCGGGGCACCGTTCTTTATGCTGACGGCCAATCTGTTCTCGCAGTTTGCCAGCGACCCCACGCAAGTGGCGAAGATGGTGAACATGATGAGTGCGCTGCTGTCGGCCACGTGTATTCTCTTCCTCTTCTGGAGCATCACGCACCTGGTGCGTCGCCTGCTCATTGACAAGATGGAGGACCTGACACTGGCGAAAATGATTATGATCGAGGCTTCCGGTCTCGTGGGTGCACTGATCTACACGTTCAGCGACACGTTCTGGTTCTCAGCCGTCGAAGGTGAGGTCTATGCCTACTCTTCGGCCTTTACGGCTGTGGTGTTCTGGCTCATCCTGAAATGGGAAGACCAGGCCGACGAGCCCCATAGTGACCGTTGGCTGGTGCTAATTGCCTATATGACGGGACTCTCCATCGGTGTCCACCTGCTGAACCTGCTTTGTGTGCCGGCGATCGGACTGGTGTATTACTACCGTCGGTTCCCCAATGCCAACCTGAAGGGCTCGCTCATTGCCCTCGGCATCTCTGTGGTGATCCTCGCCGCTGTGCTCTACGGTGTCGTGCCAGGCATCATCACCGTGGGCGGCTGGTTCGAGTTGTTCTTCGTCAACACACTTGGTATGCCGTTCAACACGGGTGAAATCATTTACATCATCCTCTTGGTGGCCAGCGTCATCTGGGCGGTCTATGAGACGCAGACCCAGAAGCACAGTCTGACGATACAAAATATCGCTTTCCTGTTGGCCGTCGGTATGCTCGGCATCCCGTTCTACGGCTGGGGATGGACGGCTTTCATCATCGGTGTGGTGGTGCTCGCTGCCCTCTGGTTCGTGCTGAAACTCACACGTGAGAAACTACCTCTCATCACGGCCCGTGCCAAGAACACGACGCTGCTTTGTATGCTGATGCTGATGATCGGCTACTCTACGTATGCCCTCATCGTGATCCGTTCTTCGGCCAATCCGCCGATGGACCAGAACTCTCCTGAGGATATCTTCACCCTTGGCGACTATCTGGGACGTGACCAGTACGGCAACCGTCCGTTGTTCTATGGTCAGGCCTACACCTCGCAGGTGGCTCTTTCGGTAGAGGGTAATATGTGCCGTCCGGAGATGTCGAAGGGCAAGCCCGTCTATCAGCGTAAGGAGAAGGCCTCTGCCGACGAGAAGGACTCGTACTTCGTTGTCCGCACGAAGGATGAATACAAGTATGCCCAGAACATGCTGTTCCCACGTATGTATGACGCTGCTCATGCCAGTGCCTACGAGAGTTGGATGGGTGGTGTGGATGGTACGGAGGTGCCGTTCGACCGTTGTGGTGAGCCGATGATGATCAAGGTGCCCTCACAACTGGAAAATATCCGTTTCTTCCTCAGTTACCAGTGTAACTTCATGTACTGGCGCTACTTCATGTGGAACTTCGCCGGTCGCCAGAACGATATCCAAGGCAACGGCGAACTGGAGCACGGCAACTGGCTCACGGGCTTCTCGTTCATCGATAATGCCCGTCTGGGTGACCAGAACCTGCTGCCTGACGAACTGAAGGAGAACAAGGGACATAATGTCTTCTACTGCATGCCGTTGATCCTCGGTCTGCTGGGTCTTTTCTGGCAGGCATGGTACACCCGCAAGCGCAAGGTGGACGGGAAACTGATCGACGACCCCATCGGCATCCGCCAGTTCTGGGTGGTGTTCTTCCTGTTCTTCATGACGGGTCTTGCTATCGTCGTCTATCTGAACCAGACCCCGATGCAGCCCCGTGAGCGTGACTATGCCTACGCTGGCTCCTTCTATGCCTTCGCCATCTGGTGCGGCATGGGTGTGGCAGCCATCATCGACTGGATCAACCGCAAGATGAAGAAAGAGAACCTGATTCTCGCTGCCGTCGTCGGTATCATCTGTCTGCTTGTTCCTATCCAAATGGCTTCGCAGACGTGGGACGACCACGATCGCTCCGACCGTTACTGCTGTCGTGACTTCGGACAGAACTACCTCATGACACTACAGGAGAGCGGCAACCCGATTATCTTCACCAATGGTGACAACGACACCTTCCCACTCTGGTACAATCAGGACACAGAGAATGTGCGTACCGATGCCCGTGTCTGCAACCTTTCCTACCTGCAGACCGACTGGTACATCGACCAGATGCGCCGTCCGGCCTACGACTCCCCGTCGGTACCTATCACCTGGAGCCGTCTGGAATACTGCGCCGGTACCAATGAGTATGTACCTGTGGATCCGAAACTGAAAGAGCAGGTCATCCAACTCTATAAGGAACAGCCCGTGGAGGCAGCCGCACAGTTTGGTGAGGAGCCCTTCGAACTGAAGAACATCCTGAAGTACTGGGTGCGCACCAAGAACAGTGAACTGCACGTCATCCCGACGGATACCGTCTATGTCACCATCGACAAGGAGGCTGTCCGCAAGAGTGGTATGATGATGGCTGCCGACTCCATCCCCGACAAGATGGTCATCTCACTGAAAGGTAAGAGCGCTCTCTTCAAGGGCGACCTGATGATGCTCGAGATGATTACCCAGTGCAACTGGACACGTCCCATCTACGTGGCCACCACCGTGGGAGCCGACAATTACATGAACCTCGGCGAACACTTCGTACAGGAAGGTCTTGCCAACCGCATCACCCCGTTCCGTACATACTATACGAACGAGCGTGACGATCTTGTTCCCATGGAAGGTACCAAGCAATTCGATACGGAGAAGACGTACGACAACATGATGAACAAGTACAAGTATGGTGGCATCGACAAGCCCGGCATCTACCTCGACGAAACAGTCATGCGCATGTGCTACACCCACCGTCGTCTGATGTCGCTGTTGGCCGTCAACCTCCTCGAAGAGGGTAAGACCGACAAGGTGAAGGCCGTTCTCGCCAAAGCCGAGAAGGAAATACCCGCCTACAACATACCACACGACTACCAGAGCGGTTCGCTCGACCTCGCCCGTGCCTATATCGGTACCGAGCAGAACAAGAAAGCGCAGGAACTCATCGACCAACTCTGGAAGAAAGCCTCACAGTATCTCCAGTGGTACTGCTCTCTCGAGAGCACCCGTTTCGCCAGTTCACAGCGTGAGTGCATGATCCAACTCTACATCATGAACCAACTGCTCAACCTGGAGGATAAGGTCGATGCGAAGAAGAGCCAGCAGATGGAGAAGCAACTGCAGGCACTTTCTGAACTATACTATTCTAAAGGAGGCTCATTTTCGGAGTGAAAAGTGAGAAGTGAAAAGTGAAGAGTGAATAATGATTATTGAGCAACCCGCCATCTACCTCCGCTGGCTTTATCCGAAAGCCTATTGGAGAATGGACCGTCACGAGAAGGCCGTCTATCTGACCTTCGACGACGGCCCCATCCCGGAGGCGACGCCTTTCATCCTCGATATCCTGAAAGAGCAGGGGGTGAAAGCTACGTTCTTCATGGTGGGTGACAATGTCAGGAAGTATCCCGAACTGTTCGAGCGTGTCAAGGCGGAGGGCCATCAGGTGGGCAACCACACCCACAACCACATCGGCGGCATCCGTCACTCCATCAAGGAGTATAGTTATAATGTGGAGAAGGCCAATACCTATATACACAGCCACTACGTCCGTCCGCCGCACGGTTGGATGCGTCTGCCGCAATATGCCTGGCTGAGTCGGAAATACAAGATTGTGATGTGGGATGTCGTGACCCGTGACTACTCCAAATGGCTTGATGCCGAGGATGTCGTGAATAATGTCAAGAAATACACTCGCAACGGTTCCATCATCACCTTCCACGATTCGCTGAAGAGTATCGACAAGTTACGCACAGCCCTCCCCGAGAGCATACAATGGCTGAAAGAGCAGGGCTACGCCTTTAAGATATTTCCCTAGGACATCCTAGGCAATCCTAGGGAAACCTAGGTTCCCCTAAAAACCCTTTAAAACCCAACAATAATGAAAAAATTACTAACAATTTGCTTTTTAGCAACAACATTCGCAATGACAATGAACGCGCAACCCAAACTGAGTGCCGACAACATCGACGAGGTGCTCAAAGCAATGACCCTCGAGGAGAAAGCCAAACTCCTCGTAGGCGGTGCCAACAACTTCTTCAGTGCCAGTGCCGTCGTGGGCGGCGAGGCTACCCTCGTGGCAGGTGCTGCAGGTACTACACCCGAGATTGCACGTCTCGGCATCCCTGCCACCGTGCTGACCGACGGTCCTGCTGGTGTCCGTATCAACCCCACCCGCAGAGGTACTGATCAGACTTTCTATGCCACCGCCTTCCCCATCGGCTCGTGTCTCGCTTCCACATGGAACACCGAACTCGTCGGACAAGTAGGACAGGCTATCGGCAACGAGACGAAGGAATACCGCTGCGACGTGATCCTCGGACCAGGCATGAACCTGCACCGCAACCCGCTCTGCGGACGTAACTTCGAGTATTACAGCGAAGACCCCTTCCTGACGGGTAAGATTGCCGCCGCCTATATCAACGGCGTACAGAAAGAGGATGTAGGTGTCTCTGCCAAGCACTTCGCCGTGAACTCACAGGAAACAGACCGTACCAGTGTGGATGAACGGCTCTCCCAACGGGCAGCACGCGAGATATACCTCCGTGGTTTCGAAATCGCCGTCCGCGAGAGTAACCCCTGGACCATCATGGCCTCCTATAATATTATCAACGGCACCCATGCGATGGGTAATCGCGACCTGCTCACCAGCATCCTCCGTGACGACTGGGGCTACAAGGGTATCGTGATGACCGACTGGATCGGTATCCGCCAAGGTCTCACTACTATCAGCGAGGTACAGGCCGGCAACGACCTCATGGAACCAGGTCAGCCCGCCCAGGTACAGGAGATTATCGACGGTGTGAAAAACGGCAAACTCGCCATCGCCGACGTGGATCGCAACGTACGCCGTATGCTGGAGTACATCGTCAAGACCCCAAGTTTCCGTAAGTATCCTGCTTCCAACAAGCCCGACTTCACCGCCCATGCCGCCATCACACGCCAGAGTGCCAATGAAGGCATCGTGCTCCTGAAGAACAATGGTACACTGCCTTGGAAAAACATCAAGAGCGTCGCCCTCTTCGGCGAGAACTCATACGACTTCCTCAGTGGCGGCACAGGTTCCGGCTGCGTGCATCCCCCCTACGTGGTCGATATGCTCGAAGGTCTGAAGAATGCCGGCATCAAGTCGAGTGAGACCCTCACCGACATCTACCGCAAATATATCGCCTATGCCCGGGTGAAGTTCCAGGCTGAGCGCCATCCCGCCAAGTGGTTCCAGACCGAGGCGATGGGTCAGCAGAAATATCCGGAAATTGGTCTGTCACCTATCGCCGTTGAGAAAGAAGTACGGGGAGCCGATGCTGCCATCATCACCATAGGCAGACAGGCCGGTGAGGGTATCGACCGTGACATTGAGACCGAGTTCAACCTCATCCCCGAAGAGCGCCAACTCATCTTCGACGTGTGCCAGGCGTTCCACGCCGCTGGCAAGCCCGTCGTTGTCATCATCAACAGCGGCTCCGTCATCGAGACTGCCTCATGGAGCGGCTATCCCGATGCCATCCTCTGCGCCTGGCAGCCTGGTATGGAAGGCGGAAACTCAATCGCCGACCTGCTGACTGGTAAGGTGAATCCCTCCGGCAAACTCACCATGACATGGCCCATCGCTGCCACAGATCATGCCTCAACGAAGAACTTCCCCGGCGCACTCGATGACTACAGTCTCATGCAGATGCTGGGTAACGGACAACCCATCCCGGGTCATGCCTACACCAACCACGAGGAGGACATCTACGTGGGCTACCGTTTCTTCGACACCTTCAAGCGCGATGTCGCCTATCCTTTCGGCTATGGTCTCAGTTACACCACGTTCGAATACTCCAAGCCCGTCGTGAAGGCCAAGGGCCAGACGGTCAAGGTGAGCATCACCGTGAAGAACAGTGGCAGTGTCAGTGGTAAAGAGGTGGCACAGGTCTATGTTGCCGCCCCGAAGGGCCGACTGGAGAAACCCGCTCAGGAACTGAAGGCCTTCGCCAAGACTCGCGAGTTACAACCCGGCGAGAGTCAGACACTCACGATGACCATCCCCGTCCGCAATCTCGCCTCCTTCGACGAGGCTAATTCGCAGTGGCTCACCGAGGCTGGTACCTACACCTTCCGCATCGGTGCCAACAGTCGCGACATCCGCTGTACCGCCGAGGCGAAACTGGCGGAATACACGGAGCAGACATCCAACGCCCTCGCCCCGAAACAGAAACTCAATCTTCTGAAACAGTAATAAACAAAAAATCCCGCCGATCGGCGGGGTTTTTTTATTCTGCCGGAATAGTTGACTTTCAGGGCGAAGGCTTTCTGTAGTTCGTGTTTAACATCACCAATGACGCCCATCGGTGTCTTCTTGTCGGCCTTGATGCTGACGGTGAGGCGCTCCTGATGCTCTTCGGAGAGACCCTTGCGCACCTCGTTGATATAAGGAACAATGCCCTCAACGGCCACATGCCGATTATCAATTTGAATACCTTCCGGTGAGATGTAGAGATTCACGACGGCAGCCTTCTGCTCCATCTTACGCACCTCCGAGCCTGCCGGCACTTCATAGTGCACCTGCAGGTTGTCGTCGCGCATGTGAGTGACGAGCATGAAGAAAAATAGTACCGTGAAAATCAAGTCTGGCATTGAGGCGAGGTTCAATCCGGGCATCGTGCGACGGGAACGCATGAACTTGCTCTGCATCTTTCTCATGGCTCACCTCCTTTCTCCTTGGGCGGTGCCTCACTGATGCGCTGAGGGTAATAGTGGTCGATATCCTCGCGCTCCTCGGCAGTCAACTTAGCGTAGGGCTTGCCGCAGACGGCACGGGCCCGTTGGTCACGCAGGGTGGCGTATGCCCGCACCACAGCATTCTGCACATGGAAATAGGTCTCATAAGTGGTGGCGCGGTCGGTCTCGATACTGACAACATGTTCCATACGGTCCTGCTCCACACGCTGCACCAGTTGTTCGGTGAGTTGACGTGGCGTCATCAGGGTACCGTCGAGCGAGAGTTGGTCCTGTGCATCGAGGCGGATCGTCATCACGTGGTCCTGCTTGATGTCCATTGGCTGCTGCTTCTCGTCGGGCAGGGGCGGCAACTGGCGCATGAGTCCCTTGTCCGTGTCCATCGACGATGTCACGAGGAAGAAAATCAACAGCATGAACGAGATATCTGCCGTCGATGAAGTATTCAGTTCCGGAACCGGCTCACGATGACGCCTGCCAAACATCCTATAATGAGTATGATTGAGGTATAGATAAACATATCGACGGTCTTCAGCCAGAAGTGACTGGCGAAGAGCATACCGTTGGTAGTCAGGGGATCAGTAGAGCCAAGGAGCCAGGTGACGACGAGACAGGCCACAAAACAAAAGGCGGTCGTCCAGGCGATGCGCGTCTGCGGCACACCGTTGATGACCTCATCATCCTTCGTCCGCATGCGCAAGGTCTTCACCACCGACAGCAGCGTCACCACGATGGCAACAGCCACTGCGATATACATCAGCCAGAGCATGATGTCGGCGATAAAAGGCGAGACAAGTGACATGGCTTATTCTTGGTGCTTGTATTGTTCAATGGCATCGAGGAGGTCGATGGCACTCTCCTCCATATCGCCCGTGAGTTTCTCAATCTTCGAGAGGATATAACTATAGAACAGTTGCAGGATAAGGGCCACCACAATACCGAAAATGGTGGTAATCAGCGCCACCTTCATGCCCGAAGCCACAATCTTCGGACTAATGTCACCCTCGATCTGTATATTGTCGAAGGCCATCACCATACCGATGACGGTACCGAGGAATCCGAGAGACGGTGCCATCGCGATGAAGAGTTTGATCCACGAGCAACCCTTCTCCAAATTGGCAGCTTGCAGACCGCCGTAGTTGGTTATGGCACGCTCGATGGCATCCATCGGCTGCTTGATATGCAGCAGACCGTGGTAGCAGACACTCGCCACGGGGCCACGCGTCTTCCTGCAGAGTTCCTTCGCACCCTCCACATCCTTAGCCGACAGTTTCCCACGGATGTCCTCCATCAGTTTCTTGGCCTTGATCTCCGACATCATCAGGTAGAGGATGCGCTCAATACAAAATGCCAGTCCGAGAACGAGGGCCAGGGCCACCAACGACATGAAGCCCGCATTACCATCGACGAACTTCCGCTTCAACTGTTTGTGGAACCCGCCCTGTTCGTTGGGATCCTCACCGGCACCCAAGAGCGCCTCGTCATCGACGGTCACTGTCATTGTGGAATCCTGGGCGGTAGAGTCGGGCGTAGCGACAACGGTCGTATCCTGAACAACGGGTCCGGACTGTGCGTTTACAGGGAGCCCCACCATCAGGAGGCCTGCAACAAGTAGAATGATCAAACGATTCTTCATAACCTATATTAAAAAAGGACTGCTTATCGCAGTCCCACATTATTTCGCGGAGAGAACAGGATTCGAACCTGCGAGCCAGTTTTGCCGGCTACACGCTTTCCAGGCGTGCCTCTTCAACCACTCGAGCACCTCTCCCTGCGTGTTATTTTCTTTGAAATTTGAAGTTTGAAGTTTGAAGTTTATGATTTGTTTACGGATATTTAACAAAAGAAAACCCTCTTGACTGTATCGGTAGTCGTGCAGGCCACTTCCTCCTCGCTGACACCATAGGCCTCAGCCAGACGACAGAGCACCTGAAGCACGAAGGCGGGCTCGTTGCGCTGACCGCGATAGGGCACAGGCGCCATATAGGGAGCATCGGTCTCCAGCACGATACGGTCCAACGGCACCGTCGCCGGCAGCACCTCCGGCAGATGCGACTTCTTGAAAGTGGAAACACCCCCGATACCGAGCACAAAGCCATCGAACTGTAGCAGTTCACGGGCCTCCTGTTCGTTGCCCGTAAAGCAGTGGAACACCCCACCGGGAAGGTCATGCGCGTACTTTTTCAATATACTTACCATCTCGTTCTGCGCCTTGCGGCAGTGGATCATCAGCGGCAGACGGGTCTCCACGCTCCACCGTACCTGCTCCTCGAAGGCAAGGAGTTGCTCCTGTTCGAACTCACGACTCCAATAGAAGTCGAGCCCCACCTCACCGATGGCGATGGGCCGGGGAAGTCGGGGATTACAAATCCCAGACAACAATGCTTTTATCTCCGTCAGTTGTACCTGCCAGTCGGCGCGGACTTCTTCTGGATGGAGCCCCAGCATCGGATGGCAATAGCCGGGATATTGGGCACAGGTGTCAAGAACGGTCTGACACGACTTCACATCGATGGCAGGCAGGAAGATGGCACTCACCCCCGCCGCCTTGGCACGGGCAACCACCTCTTCGCGGTCTTCCGCAAACTCCTCGCCATCCAGATGGCAGTGTGTATCGATATACTGTATCATAACTTAAAGACTATCGGGATGCAGACCTTCGTCCGACAGGGCTTGGCATCCATCACACCCGGTTGCCACTTCGGCATCATCCGAAGCACACGCAGTGCCTCACGGTCACACTCCGCAGAGAGTTTCTCCACCACCTGGATATCCGACACCGAGCCGTCCCGGTTCACGATAAACTGCGCCACCACCCTGCCCTGCACCTTGCGCTGCTGGGCCACAGCGGGATATTTCAGATTCTTCGTCAACCACTTCATAAACTCGACGGCTCCCCCAGGAAACTGCGGCAAATCCTCCACCACACGGAAGTCCAACGGCTCATCATACATATCCACCGCCTCCGGCAGTTCCTCTTTCTCCTCTACCTTGGGATCTTCTTCCTTAGGGGCGACAGGCTCCAGCACCTCTGGTGCAATCTCCACATCCTCCTCCACGAGGTTCAGTTCCTGCGAGGGTGGCATCTTCTCCTGCGGCTCCTGCGGAATCATCATCGGCACCTCGTCATCCTCACGGTGCAGGGGCGACAGTTCCATCTCCGCCTCCAGATCGTCGGCAGCCGTATCGAAGAATGACCACCCCGTGCCGTCGGTGTTCCACTCCAGGGCCACCAGACAGAGTGCGAGGACGAAAATCAGTCCCAAGAGGTATCTTGTCGTCGGATTCATAATAAAACCGCGTTTCTTCCGTTATATAATCGAATCAGGTGCAAAGGTAATAAATAATTCATAATTCATAATTCACAATTCACAATTATTTTGTAACTTTGCAGCGAATTTAGAAAAGAAGTGAAGCAAATGGGCAAAAAACAGAGACTAAACAGTGTGTGGTGGCAGCGAATCCTGCTACTACTTATCACTTCTCACTTTTCACTTCTCACTTCGCTGGCTCAGGAATCTGAGACAGCGTACAACTTCCTCCGTCTGCCGGTGAGTGCCCATGCGGCAGCATTAGGCGGCGAGAACATTTCCCTCAACGAGGACGATGCCACGCTCATCTTCCACAACCCCGCCTTGCTGAACTTCGTAACTGACAAGACCATCAACCTCAACTACACGACCTATATGGAAGGGTCGAAAGTAGCCAGTGCTGCCTTCGTGAAAGGCATCGGTGAGAGAGCCTCGTGGGGTGTGACCGCCCAGTACTTAGACTACGGGAAAATGAAGCAGACCACCTACGACAATATTGAGATCGGCGAGTTCTCCGCCAAGGATATCTGCATCGGGGGCTCGTTTGCCTATGCCCTCACCGAAAAGATCTCAGGCGGTATCACAGCGAAGTTCATCACTTCCAGCATCGCCGACTATCACTCGATGGCAGTAGGTGTGGATTTAGGCCTGAACTATACCGACTCCATCGGCGACCTGAGCATTGCCATCGCCGCCAAGAACCTCGGTGGACAGGTGAAGGCCTACGACGAGGAGTTCGAGAAGATCCCCTTCGACCTTCAGGTAGGTGTCACCAAGCGCCTCACCAACTCCCCCTTCCGTTTCTCCGCCACCCTCTCCCGCCTGCACGACTGGGATCAGGGCTTTATCAAGCACCTCGCCGTAGGTGCCGACGTGCTGTTGTCAGAGACCATCTACCTGGCAGCGGGCTATAATTTCCGCCGTGCCCACGAGATGAAGATCACCGATGGCGACGGTTCGAGCAACCACGGTGCAGGCCTCTCCCTCGGTGCCGGCATCTCCCTGCAACGGTTCAAACTACACATCGGCTATGGCAAATACCACGTATCGGCCTACAGCCTGTTGTTCAACGCATCATATAGTTTATGAAAAAGATTACCATAGCCATCGACGGCCACAGTTCGTGCGGAAAGAGCACGATGGCCAAGGATCTGGCCCGCGAAATCGGCTACGTCTATGTCGATACCGGTGCCATGTACCGTAGCGTCACCCTCTATGCCCTGCGCAAGGGTCTCTTCGAGGATGACGGCAGCGTGAAGACGGAGGCACTCGAACGGGAGATGCCCAACATCCACATCACCTTCCAGTTCAATCCTGAGACAGGCCGTCCCGACACCTATCTCAATGGAGAGTATGTGGAGAAGGAGATACGCTCCTTGGAGGTGAGCAGTCACGTCAGTCCCATTGCCGCCATCGGCTTCGTGCGCCGTGCCCTTGTGGCCCAGCAGCAACAGATGGGCAAGGACAAGGGTGTCGTCATGGACGGACGCGACATCGGCACCGTGGTCTTCCCCGATGCCGAACTGAAGGTCTTTGTCACCGCCTCTGCCAAGGTCCGTGCGCAGCGCCGCTACGACGAACTGAAGGCCAAGGGCATGCCCGCCGACTTCGATGACATCCTGAAGAATGTCGAGGAGCGCGACTATATCGACTCCCACCGCGAGGAGTCACCCCTGCGCCAGGCGGAAGATGCCATCCTCCTCGACAATTCCGAGATGACCATCCCGGAACAGAAGGCCTGGCTATTGGAACAGTACAATAGAATCGTTTCAGCATAGAAACGTACAGGTATCGTGGCAAATATTAGTACTGTCGTAACGATGCAATAGTACTGTCGTAATTTTCGTTAGTACTGTCGTAAAAAAATCCATTCTTCTCACGCGCGTGCGCGTATACTTGTCATATCCACTTTTTATCCTGCCTATCCCGCCTATCCCACACCTAAAGTAAAAATTCTTACGTGTGGGATAGGCGGGATGAGCGGGTTGTTTTTCGCTTTCCTAATACGCACGCGCGCGTAGAGGAAAGGCAGTCTGGAGGAGGCATTGGCGGATGCCGAGGTAGTCTTGATTGTTCATCCACCAGATCGGTACAGGCATAGAATCACTGTTGCGGACGATTCTGCCGTCAGGTGAAACGATACAATAAGCATCTGTGGAATTGTTGATACCCATGGTTTTATACAAATCCTTAAGCCGATCAGTGCGATACGGCATACTATAATAATAATGTTCACCCTGCAATTTTGTAAAATAGCGTAGCCGGTCAGCATCTTCCCAACCCGCGCGATTCAGTTTCTGATTGCTATTATAGACATAAACATTCACCCATACGATGTCAAGATCAGCCAGTTCTTTCTGTAAAGGTAAAACCACATTATTCGCTAAAACGGGGTTGTAGAACAGCCAAAAACGGACAAAGACAGTATGTCCACGATAACGCTCGCACAGTGTCTGGAAGACCAACGAATCTGGAATGCCCTGTAATGTGTCACCAACGATTTCTTTTGTAGCCAACCAGTCATGCTCCTCACGATATTTATCCTGCCACGTCAGTACCAATTGTCCGTAAGCAGGGGGCAGATTGGCTAACGTTTCTTCAATCTCATCACTGTCGAGCAGCCTGAACTCTTTACTCATCTGATCCTGTAACTTCCAAACCATCCTCTCGCGATCGATAAAGGCTGGTAAGAGCGTATTTACATCAATATAGAACCGTAACAAATCACTCAGGTCTGGACAGTAGATTATCTTAGGGTCATTCACGAGGCGCTCAAAGGACTCCAATTCTGCAACTACCGCGTCGCGCTGCCAAGCAATCAACCTCTCTTTAGCTTTTGGGGATTCGTAAGCCTCGTTTTCCAGATCCTTTGGCGGGGTCGTAAATACACGCATCACTGTTTGAATCTGCCAATATAGTCTGACCAGTTCCTTCATGGCTGGCGACCATTGCTCTTCAACCTTCATCGTGTCGAGTTCGGCCATCCGCAGTTCCAGTTGTTTGGTAGGCAGCATCGCCTGGATTTCCTTATGTCGTTCCCACTCTTCTCCGTCTGTAAAGAAATGCTTGAAGTGCTTCTCGATGAAATCTATACGATCAAAGAAAAAATGCTCGTTCAGTTCATTGGCCAGCTGCGCCAAAGGCCCCTTTGTTATGTAGAAAATGGTGTTGTTGTTTTTAGAATACATATGCCGAACGTTTATCTCACGCATATTGAAATAAACTTCAGTTTCTGTGTCAGGTTCAACATAGGCAATTCCAAAACCAAGGTGCTGAGGTTCAAATGTCAGCGAGACTGGTGTGATGTGGGCTACTGGCAATCGGAAGGAAAAGTCGCCCGTAGGTGATACCTGGGCACAAAGCGTATCGCCGATTTGATGTTGTGATGAGTGTAGATGGCGTAATACGAGCGTCATCTGACTGCACATACCAGGCCTGTAATCCATCAGATGCCCCTTGATGGTAGCCCATCCGAAACGATAATCTACCTTAGGCAAGGTGTCTTGTACAGCCATAATTTCTTTCAGCCGTACCTCTACATCTTTTGGCAACTGAAAAGGTGGCAGGGGACTGCCGTCAAGACGGATGCCGAATATGCCATGGTTGTAAAACTG
>CAJODF010000016.1 GCA_905233555.1 uncultured Prevotella sp.
GCCATCCTTTTTTCTGTCGTCATACAGCATGTCGTACTCAATGGTAAACACATCGCCTAAGTAGTTCTTGATGCCTCCCTTGACAAGCGGAGCAATCCAACTGTCACGCTGGTCCATCTCGATACACTTCGCGCCATTGATACTGGCCACCTCGGCACTACCTCTGACGAGATCCCACTTAGACGGGAACTCACCAATCTGCTCACCAGCGAAGTCATCCTCGAACATCACGACAGAGCCACGAACGAAGTCGCTCTTGACATTCTTGGTGTCGTTCTTGTAGTCATCGACAGCCTCCTCGTCCTCATCGTCGGCATCGTTATTCTTGGAACTCTTCGACTTCTTGCTGGACTTCTTGCCGTCGAGGACGCTGTCCATTGCGTCTTCGGTCTCGCGGTCCACCTTACTCTCCACCTTGCGCTCCACAGCATTCTCTGCGGCACGCACGGCTCGATCCTTCAGACGGTTCAGGAATCCCTGAGCATTCACGTTCACTGCGAAGGCTATCGCCATCAACAGCATCATAACAAGTCTCTTTTTCATATTCTGTTGGTTTTAATTGATTATACTTTTGATTTATACTTATCGGGTGCAAAGATAATCAATATAATCGTAACTTCCAAATTTTTCGCCCGCTAATATGGTTAATTTTTGTAAGTGTTAAGTTGTGACTGCGAGTGCGCGGCAGCGCGGCAGAGCGGCAGCGCGGCATTTGTGTTTTGATATCTTCATAAGTCAGATGCGTGTAGGAAAGGATAGATGATCTATCTATTTAAATTATTATATATTATAATATATAATAATTATATATAATATATATTTTAGGTGCCGCACATCGTTTTTCCCAATGCCGCGCTGCCGCACTGCCGCTCTGCCGCGCTCTCGTCCGGAATTGAAATATTTTTACAAATAAGAATGGGATGTCCACCGGTTAAAATCGGCCTATTAATGAAAAATATTGCTACCATTAATAGAAAAAATTGCGAGGATTAATGGTCGCAAAATTTTCATTTAATGGCCGCAAATCGTGCCAAATAATAGAAATACGATAAAAAGTGACATTTTTTTGCCAAAAAATTTGGAAGTTAAAGAAAAAAAACATATCTTTGCATCGATTTACATTATTAATCATTAAATTTTCAAAGTTATGAAGAAACTATTTTTTGTGATTTCCATGATGCTGATGAGTGTTTCTACATTCGCTCAGCAGGGTACAACAACTGTTGGTGCTCATGTTGCTCTGTTGCTTGAGAACAACAAGAACGTAGGTATCGGTGCTAACATCGGCTATGAGGTTATCGACAACCTCCGTGGTGTTGCAGAATTCGACTACTACTTCAAGAAGGATTACGCTTCTGGTTGGGAAGTAGATCTGAATGCAGAGTATCTGTTTAGATTGGCTGATGGTGTGGTTACGATCTATCCTTTGGTTGGTGTAAACCTGTTCGGACAGAAGTGGGAAGTTTTAGGTGTTTCTGACAGCGACTCAAAACTTGGCATGAACCTCGGTGGTGGTGTTGAGTTCAAGGTGTTACCGAGCCTGGCCGTGAAGTGCGAGTATAACTACAAAACTCAGTACAACGGCGCAAGTTTCCTGAAGGCTGGTGTTGTAATCCCGTTCTAAGCAAAATCACTTAAACAATAAAAGTAAAGCCTCGGCGCAGTGCCGAGGCTTTACTTGTTTGCGGAGGTCTCTCCTGTTTATGGGATTTCGGTGACGATGGGCTTCAGGAGATCCTGTGAACTGGTACCGACGAGTATCTCGTACTTGCCGGGCTTCACCCGCATGGTGTTGGTCTCTGCGTCCCAGAACTCGAAACTGTTGCGCTCGAAGGTCAGTTGGGCGTTGACAGTCTGCCCAGCCTTCACGTCGACGCGCTTGAAGGCACGGAGGCTCTTCAACGGACCATCGGGATCCTGCAGGTTGCGGATGTAGAGTTGTACGATTTCCGTACCGTCGCGCTGACCTACGTTCTTCACGGGCACAGCGATATTGAGGCCAGGATTGGCGGCAGAAGTCGTGATAATCTCGGGCTCACCCAGTTCAAACTGCGTGTAACTCAGGCCATAGCCGAAGGGGAAGAGGGCATCGGTGAAATAGCGGTAGGTGCGGCCCTTCATCGAATAGTCCTCATAGTCGGGCAGTTGGCTGCTGTTCTTATAGAACGTCACGGGCAACTTGCCGCAGGGGTTGTAGTCGCCAAAGAGCACATCTGCGATGGCGGTACCTCCCTCCTGACCAGCATACCAAGCCTGTACGATGGCCTCGCAGGTCTTAGTCTCTGGTTCGAGCGCGATGCAAGAGCCGGAGCAGTTGACGAAGATGACCTGCTTGCCAGCCTCCTTGAGCGCCTTGAGGAAATCGCGCTGCACCTTGGGCAGTTCGATATGGGTACGGTCGCCACCCTTGAAGCCGTCGATATCGACAGGCATCTCCTCGCCCTCGAGGGCTGCTGAGATACCACCCACGAAGATCACCTTGTTGATGCCTTTGAGTTGGCTGATGATAGCCTGATAGTCGATGGGGTGCTCCTTGGCGATATTGATCTTCAGGTTGGCGTTGTAGGTATGGATATGCGAGAAGCGTACCTCGATGTTGTAACTCTTGCCTGCCTCAGCCTGGATGGCCACGCGGTTGGGAGTCGTACGCCAGATGTGGTGACGGAACTTTTGCTGGCCGTCGATGAAGAGTTCGAAGTGTCCGCAGCCATCGACATTGACCACATACTCACCAGCCTCCTTGGGTGTGAAGACAGTCTCGTACTTGGCAGAAAAATCCTCGAGTTGGACGCCAGGGGCGAAGTTGTGCATACCGAAGGTGGTGACAGCAAGGGGCTGGGTATAGTACTGCGTGGTGACGGGCTTGCCCTCCATACGGCGGTTGTTCCAGAAGGTACCCTTCATACCTTTCTTGCCTTCGAAACTGCACTGCGAAGCCATCAGGCACTCCATCACCTGGTCGTAGGTCAGGTCGCAACCAGCGTTGTAGTAGAGTTTCTTCTGCTTGGCCTTGATACCGTCGAGGATGGTAATGGTGTGGTTGGGCGTACCATTGTAGTTGCCCCACATCATCGGCTCGTTGTCGGCATTTGGACCAATCACGGCGATCTTCTCCGCATTCTTCTTCAGAGGCAGGATATTGTTGTTGTTCTGCAGCAGTACAATCGTCTGACGGGCCATATCGAGGGCGATCTGGCGATGTTGCTTAGAGTCCATGATGCTATAGGGAATCTTCGACCACTCCACGAGCGAGGGATCGTCCATCTCACCCAGGTCGAAGCGACCCTCCAAAAGACGGATGACATGCTTATCGACCTCTGCCTCGGTGATATAGCCGCGCTTCACAGCCTCAGGGATGCTGCGATAGGCATAGCCATAGCCGCACTCCACATCGGTACCTGCGATGGTGGCCTTTGCAGAAGCGTGGACGGGCGAGGATGAAGACTTGTGCGACTCGTAGAAATCAGAGACGGCACCGCAGTCGCTGACCACCAGATACTGGAAGCCCCACTCGTCGCGCAGGATGGTCTGTAACAGGCGCTGAGAGCCGCAACAGGGGTCGTCGTCGAGTCGTTGGTAGGCACACATCACTTCGCGCACCTTCGCATCCTGAACGAGGGTCTTGAAGGCAGGCATGTAGGTCTCCCACATATCGCGAGGCGACACATTGGTGAGGTTGGCAGAGTGACGGGTGTACTCAGGGCCGCTGTGGACGGCATAGTGCTTGGCACAGGCCCAGAGTTTACGGTACTTGGCATCTTCAGGACCCTGCAAGCCCTTTACGACCTGCGTACCCATTACGGAAGTCAGATAGGGGTCTTCACCGTAGGTCTCCTGACCACGTCCCCAACGGGGGTCACGGAAGATGTTTACATTCGGCGTCCAGACGGAGAGACTATGGAATTTCTCATCTTCGCCAGAGCCACGATACATGCGTTCGTTGTACTGCGCACGGAACTCGGTGCTGGCAGCGTCGAACACCTTATATAATAAGTCAGGGTTGAACGACGAAGCCATGGCGACGGGCTCAGGGAAAACGGTGACGTTGCCCATGTTGGCAGCGCCATGCAGGGCCTCGCTCCACCAGAAGAACTTCTTGATGCCAAGACGGGGGATAGCGGGACTCTCGTCGAGCATCAGCATAGCCTTCTCCTCAAGGGTTAAGCGACTACAGAGATCCTTTGCACGCTCCTTGGCGGAGAGGTTGGGATTCTGGTAAGGTAATGTCTGTGCGGACGCACTGAGGCTGGCGCACAACACGAAAGAAAGTGATAATAAGTAATGTTTCATTTTCTATTGGGTTTGATATACGTTCGTTTTAAATGAGTTCGCTTCAGAAAACAACAACGGGGCAATAGAAACGCCTTTCATTGCCCCGAAGTAGGAAAAACTACTAACTACTAATACTAATATAACTAAAACAATTCTATTTTGTCACTTATGACGCTGCAAAGATACGGCAATTTTATGACACTAAGTTTGTTTTGCGTTACATTTACTTTCGTATTTGTTTCAATCGTTCCCGAGGTTACAAATGATATTATTTCCTGCAACAGTTTCAATATCGTACTCATAGACCTTCCGGATGGGAAGTGTCTCAAAACTAACAAGTTCCGCAGACTTCAACGGCTGTTGGATGGCAGCAGGGCGGAGCAGATCGTTGGGGCATTCGCCCTGAGCAGGCTTCAGGCCCTTACCCTTCAGGGGCACGTATGAACGCAGGCGCAGGGTGCCTCCGATTTTGGGTCGGATGACGGCCTGCTGGAGTTTGCCGTTGCGCCACTTCATATCCACCGTAAATCCGCCACGGGCCTGCAAGCCTTTCACCTCGCCATCAGCCCAGTCGTCGGGCAGGGCAGGCAACAGGTGGACGGCACCGTCGTGACTCTGGAGGAGCATCTCGCAGACACCAGCGGCACAACCGAAGTTACCGTCGATCTGGAAGGGCGGGTGCGCATCGAAGAGGTTCGGATAGGTGCGTCCGTCAGGATATTGGCGCATAGAACGGTCGTCGGGCAGCAGATGGAGCATATTCTTGATAATCTTGAAGGCATGGTTGCCATCAAGCATACGGGCCCAGAAATTAATCTTCCAACCCAGACTCCAACCCGTCGCCATATCGCCACGCTGGTTCAGCGTATTAGCGGCAGCCGTGAAGAGGTCGGGATGTGAGTAGGGAGAAATCTGATTCGACGGATAGAGGCCGTAGAGGTGGGAGATATGGCGGTGCTCATCCTTGGGGTCGTCGCCATCGATCATCCACTCCTGCAACTGTCCGTAGCGACCAATCTGCATCGGAGGCAGGCGATTAAGTGATGAGTGATAAGTGATAAGTGATGAGTCGTCTATTCCAAGGATTTTGGCAGCAGCGAGGACTTGCGTAAAAACGTCGAAGATGATCTGGTTGTCCATCGTGGAGCCTGCTGTCACCGTGGTGCGCTTACCCAAAGGTCCGTGCTCGGGTGAGACGGTAGGCACAGACACCAGCCAGCCAGCGGCATTCGCCACCTCACCATTGGCAGGATAGGTCTGAAGGTAATCGACCAGGAAGTCGGCAGCGCCTTTCATCACGTCGTAGTATTGAGCCAGGAAGTCCTTGTCGCCCGTATAGAGGTAGTGCTGCCAGAGATGGGTCGTCAACCAGGCACCGCCTGTCGGGAACATACCCCAGGTAGTGCCGTCGATGGGACCAGACACACGGAAGAGGTCGGTATTGTGGTGGGCCACCCAACCCTTACAGCCATACATCTCCTGAGCCGTTGTGGCACCCGTCTCACTCAGGTCACGGATCATCGAGAAGAGGGGTTGCTGCGTCTCTGCGATATTGCCTACGAGCGCAGGCCAGTAGTTCATCTCGGCATTGATGTTGATGGTGTATTTCGCATCCCAAGGGGCATTCACCTGTGCATTCCAGATGCCTTGCAGATTGGCGGGCTGACCACCAGGCTGCGAACTGGATATCAACAGATAACGGCCGTATTGCATCATCAGCGACACCATATCCATATCCTTGCCATCAGCAAAGGCTGCCAGGCGCTTGTCCGTCTGCAAAGTGGAATTCTCCGACTTCGGCAGGGTCAGCGACACGCGATTATACTGCTCCTGGTATTTCTGGAGATGCGACTTCAACAGTTGCTTGTAGGGCTTTGTAAAGGCCAAGGCCAGACGCTCGTTGTTCTTCTTCACAGGATTGCCGCTGATGTTGTGATAGTTCACGAAGTTGGTGGCGGCAGAGATATAGATTGTGGCGGTGGTGGCATCATCCACCTCTATCGACTCCAGATTGCGCTTTACCTCACCATCCGCCTGCACCAAGATACGGCACTCGGCCTTCAAACCGGCCTTAATGCCTTCGTGATCGACACCCTCAACCACAGCAGCCAGTTCGTTGACAGAGCCCTTGATGCCCTCGTGGGAGGAAACGGTAAACACCTGTGCCTGCAACGGGGTCGTGAAACTCATATCAAACTCCAATTTGCCCTTCTTGCCAGCCTTCAACTGCACGATGATGACACTATCCGTCTGCGAGGCAAAGACAGTACGCTCGTACTTCACACCATCATATCTATAAGAGGTGGTGGCAATGGCAGTGCTTAAATCCAGTTCACGATGATAGTCGCTTACATCTTTGTGTTCCAGTTTCAGTTTCAAAGAACCCAAGGGCAGGTATTTCATGCCGTGAGGCCCCTTAAAAAAGTACTTGTCGATGAGGGCATGCGCCTGATCTTCCTTACCATCGTAGATCAACTGGCGCACCCTGGCCAGATACTGCTTTGCTTCAGGACTGTTGTTATTGTGGGGCGATCCGCTCCAGAAGGTCTCCTCATTGAGTTGGATCTCCTCGGTGTCCGTTCCGCCATAGACCATTGCGCCGAGGGTGGAGTTGCCTACGGGCAGCGCCTCCAACCACTGACTGGCGGGCTTGTCGTACCATAACTTGTGTTGTTGTGCCGTTGCTGAAAGTGCTGTCAGACAGACGGCGAAAGTGATGAATAGTTTCTTCATATTCTACTTGCTGATATTGATTTCCTGTCCTTGATAGTTGACTTGTTTCGTGGTGCCGTCGGGCCATACCACGGTGAATTGTCTCGATGCGAGCATGCCTGGATAGTTGCCCTTGCGCTCACTGATAGTGAGGGTTTTCCTGGCATTGTTCCAACGGAAGGTGATAGTGCTGAAAATACCCTTCTCGTAGTTGTAACTGTCGCCCTCGTCCTCATAGAGAACAAAAGTGCCGTCAGCGCCCGGATAGACGCGCACTTCGAGGTTGTCCCAAGCCTTCTCACCCACATACTGCATCTCAGGGCCGAGCGGCAGGATGCTACCTGCACGGACGAACATCGGTACACGATCGAGGGAGGTCTGCAAGGTCACGCTCTGTCCGCCCTTATAGGTCTGGTTGGTCCAGAAGTCGTACCAGAGAGTCCCCTTCGGCAGATACTTCGTAGCCGTCTTCGAGGCCGTCCAGTCCAACTTTTCACTTTTCACTCCTTCACTTTTCACTTCATTCCTATCCCACCCCGTCATCGCATTGGTACGGATCACTTTTTCCTCCGTATATTGCGGATCGACGATGGGGGCAGCGAGGATGCTGCGACCAAACATAAACTCATCCGTCATATCCCACACCTTACGATCAGCAGCAAAGTCGCTGAAAAGGGGACGCAGATAACTGTCGTTGTTCGAGGTCACCTGCCAGGCAGTGCTATATAAATAAGGTAAGAGACGGTAGCGCAGACGGATCATCTTTTCGATGGCATCATAGACGGGCTCGCCCTTCTGTCCAAATTGCCAGATTTCACGAGGTGCATCGGCACCGTGGCTGCGGAAGACGGGACAGAAAAGACCATACTGCATCCAACGGACATAGAGTTCCTGGAACTGTGGGTTCTTGGGCGCAGAGCCAGCCCCACGGGTGTTATAGGAACTGCAGAAGAAACCACCGATATCGGTATTGAAGTTGGGGTTACCCGTCAATGAGAAACTCAGTCCGGCAGGCACCTGCTTACGCAACATATCCCACGAAGAGTTCACATCACCGCTCCACATATTAGAGCCGTAGTGCTGCTGACCAGCATAACTTGAACGGGTCATGATGAAGACACGCTTTGTGGCGTTCGGATAATCCTTGCGCTGTGACTGATAGATGCCACGAACGGTTTCCAAGGGGAATGCATTGCGCTGTGAGCGCCACGTGCCACCATAGACCTTGTGCTGGTAGTCGCTCTCACGGGGATCGAAGAAATCGGGATCCGTAGAATCCATCCACCAGGCATCCGTGCCGTAGTCGTAGAGTTTCCTCAAATACTTCCAATAGATATCGCGAGCCACAGGACTGAAGGCATCATAAACCTTCACACCCGAAGGATAGTCGCGCATCGGGGGCCAGACGTGCGAGATACCACTCTGCGGCCACGTTTCGAAGGGCATCAGCAAGCCATTTTCGTTGAGTTCACGGAACTGCTGGGTCTGAGGACCGAAACTCGCCCAGATGGAGATCATAAAGTGGGCATGCTTCTTGTGCACATTGTCGATCATCTGCTTGCCATTGGAGAAATCCTCAGAGAGGAAGTCCATCGCATTCCACAGGTAGTTCGAGCCCCAATACTGCCAGTCCTGGATAATGCCATCCAGAGGCACCTGCAATTCACGGTACTTATCGACGATGCTTTCCGTTTCACGGGCTGTTTTGTAACGCTCCTTCGACTGCCAGTAGCCATAGGTCCAGAGGGGGAACATCGGTACATCGCCTGTCAACTGACGCATCTGGGCAATCACCCCATCAGCCGAGCCGCCATACATGAAGTAGTAATCGACGCCCTCGCCTACCTCAGAAGTAAAGGACATCCCATTGGCATCGTCGTCAAACATCGTAGGCGAATAATTGTCCCAATAGAGGCCCCAGCCCTTGATACTCTGGAGCACATTCTGGAAGTCCTCCAGGTTCGACTGCTCCATCCGCTTATGCTCACCACGACGGTTCATCTTACCGTTCTGGATGGTGCCTAAGCCATAGATAGCCTCATCCTTGTCGAGCGTAAAGACCTGCTGCACCTGATACTTACCTGCATCGTTACCTGTTGTAATAGGGGTCAGACCCATTTTCTTCTCACAGAGCAACACTTTTCCCTTGGTCGCAAAAGTGATGGCACCCGTCTTGGGATCCACCTTCACCGTAAGCGTCTTGCTGGAAAGGGTATTGCCATTGCGACTCACCTCCACAGCCTCAGGCTGGGCAGTCACCACCAGCGTCTTCGTGGGCTGGCCCTTCACAATGTGTACAATACTCGGTGTATAGAACTCTACACACACCTCCGTATCCCCTGCTTGCAACCGCATCGGATTCTGTGCGGCTGCGGCTACGGCTATCCATAGAAAGGATAACAACCACAGTCTTCTAGTCTTCATGATTCATCTTGTTTTTGTTTGACTGCACAAAGATACGAAAATAATTCATAATTCATAATGAATAATGCATAATTTTTACGTACAGAAGCAAATTTTTCGTTTTTCTCGCTTCACTTTACTCTTTTTTTCGTATCTTTGCCGCACCAACAATTATAATATACAGTTATATGGAAAAGGATAAGAGACAAAACATGGATCGTCGCGAGTTCCTCCGCAGACTTGGTATCGGTACAGGTTCTGCGATGGCCCTGATGGCGATGGAGCCACTGAACGCATTGGCACAGAAAGACAAGAAAGCCGTTGAGAACCGTATGACCTACCGTGTACAGCACGGTAGCGGTGAACAGATTTCATTGTTAGGTTTTGGCATGATGCGCCTGCCTAACAATCAGGAACAAGTGAATGAACTGGTCGATTACGCTATCGAACACGGTGTGAACTACTACGACACCGCCCCGATGTATATGGGCGGACAGTCGGAAGTGCTGATGGGTAATGCCCTCTCGCGCCATCCCAGGGAGAAATACTACGTGGCCACAAAGATGTCGAGCCAGAACCGTCGCCTCTGGGCGTTCGATGAATCGAAACGGATGTACGAACAGTCGTTTGAGCGTCTGAAGGTGGATCATATCGACTACTACCTGTTGCACAGCATCGGTGGGGGCATGGACTCGCTGAAAGGCCGATTCCTCGACAACGGTGTCCTCGAATTCCTGCTCAAGGAGCGCGAGGCAGGACGTATCAAGCATCTGGGATTCTCCTATCATGGCGACGTGCGCGACTTCGACTGGCTGCTCGACCACAACGACGAGTACCACTGGGACTTCGTACAGATACAGATGAACTTCCTCGACTGGACACACGCCTCGATGCGTGGTGGTCGCAGAAGCGATGCCGATGCAGAGTACCTCTATAATAAATGTGAGAAACTCGGTATCCAGAATGTGGTGATGGAACCCCTGCGTGGTGGCGCCTTCGGACGTATGGCTCAGGAACTGACAGACCAGTTGAAAGCCGTCCGTCCAGACGACAGCACAGCCCGCTGGGCCTTCCGTTGGGTGGGTTCCTATCCCAATATCCTCACCACCCTCAGTGGCATGAACCGCATGGATCACTTGGAGGAGAATGTAAAGACCTTCTCACCCTTGGAGGTCTGCACCGAGGCAGAGAATGCGCTGTTGGCTAAGATTGCTGACGAGATGTCGGGCGTGCCCACCGTTCCCTGCACCGCTTGCGAATACTGCATGCCGTGCCCCTATGGTGTGAATATCCCTGGCAACTTCACCTATTATAACGAGGCTGTGAACAGTCATATCCTCCCATTGCCCGAGCCTTCTGCCGCTGACTATGCCGAGCGCCAGCAGAAGTTCATCGAGGGCTATCGCAAGGCCCTGCCCAATGCTGAAACCTGGGCTCGCGCCTGCCAGGACTGCGAGGAGTGTCTCTCCAAGTGTCCGCAACAGATCCGCATCCCCAACCAACTGAGCCGCATCGTCCAGACCCTGAGAGTCAGGAAAACATGATCAAATAATTAAGGTGGAGCAGTGCTCCACCTTAATTATTTCAGACCAGATACTACCTGAATGTCGGCTGTATCTGCTTCTCGTCCTAAAAGGAACTTATCGATGAAGGCCTGTACCTCTGGGAACTGACTCTGGGGCAGTTGGCAATGGCCATGGCCAGCCACGATGCTCCAACCCATACGGTCGCCAATGCCGAAGGACTTCCAGACTTCCTTAGCAGCCTTGGCAGAAACGAGCATAGAACCGTCAGCCAGCCACTCGTAGTCGGGATTACCCAACAGCAACAGGGCGCGCGGACAAACCATCGCACAGAGTTCGTGCTGGTCGTAGGGCAGACGATAGACGCTGTCGCCATGGAAGTTCTCCTTCTGACTCTCCATAAACCAGTGGTAATCGGTCTTGTCGAGGTCTTCCAGATTCTTGCCTGCCAGCGTTGATTCGTGTGAGGTACGCCAGGCAGCAGCACCACCGCCACCAGGCTCCTGGGCTACAACCAAGGCAATACGCTCGTCGAAGGCACCACAATAGAGGGCCATCTTACCAGCGTAAGAGCAACCAGAGACACCGATATGCTTCGTGTCGATCTTCGTCACTTCAGGACCTAACTGCTGCAGACCATCGATGAGACGGCTCAGACCCCAGGCCCACTCGCTATAGGCACCATTGTCCTTGAGTTTCGGATAGAGTCGATCGAAATTATGCTCACCACGTTCGTGATGACGACCCATCTGACCATAGTCGTTCACCTGCTTCTCACGGAAGTTCATGATGGCGATGGGACGGTCCTGGAAGAGTTGGCGCGGCAGGGCAAGCATGCTCGTACCGATCATCAGGGCGTAAGGCGGCTGTCCTACTTTCGGATAAGTGATGGCAGAAGTCAGCGTGAGTGTCTCCCCATTGACAGTTACATCCACAATCAGTGTATCACCACTCATACGGGCTTTCACAGCACTTGGATCAACGGTGGGTTTTGTACCGATGCCATAGTGCTGAATCTCGTGGGCAATCTCACTGCGACGACGCGACCAGTCCTTGAAGGATTTTACCTTTCCCTTGCCATTGCTCCAAGCCATCGCATCGGGCAACTGACGGATCTCAGGGAGTTTATCGATGCCGGGCATAGCGGGTGCAGCAAACTTACTGCCCGTATTCTCGACATCATATACCAAAGGCACATTCCCTTTCTGGGCATGAGCCACGCCCATGCCACAGAAAAGCAACGATAATATAAAAATCTTTTTCATACTTCTTACTTAAACAGGCTTAAAGCCATCTGACGGAGGCAGCGACGCCATGTAAGGAACTCATGGGCAGTACCCTCAGAGATCAGACCTTCAGCATTGAAGCCAGCAGCCTTCAGGTCGGATACACTCTTATTGATGCCATCAGGATTCTCCTTAGAGCCACATCCCTCAAAGATATACTTCACAGCCGTAGGATCCTTGATTTCCTCAGGTGCATACTGACCACCAGAGAGCAGACCCCAGTAGGCGAACATCTCAGGACGGCGCAGGGTGATGAGTTTTGTTGTCATACCACCCATCGACAGACCAGCCATAGCACGGTTCCACTTGTCGGACTTGGTCAGGAAGTTCTTATCGATATACGGAATGAGTTCATCGATGAGCACCTTCTCAAATTCCTCAGCAGTAAACTGGCCGATTGTTCCAAACTTGAAGTCGTTGGTCAGACCATAGGCCATCACGATGATGAAAGGCTTGATCTTGCCGTCGGCAATCAGGTTATCCATGATCAAACCTGCCTTACCCTGTATGGGCCAACTGGTCTCGTTCTCACCCCAGCCATGCTGGAGGTAGAGCACAGGATAACGCTCCTGAAGACCCTTGCCACCTTCCTTCACAGGATTACCCTTCTTATCGACGAGTTTGCCATAGCCATAAGGCAGATAAACGGTAGCCTCCTGCATCTTACCCAGACTGGGTGAATAGAACTTCACCGTCTGCATGCTTCCATGAGGAATATCAGTGCGCTCAGCATAGAAATCCTGATCAGGGGCGGGAATCTCAATACCACTCTCCCAACGGCACGAACCGAAGTAGTTGCCTGTACCTGGGTCATTAACGGTAGCACCATCGATGGTCAGGTGATAGTAGTGGAAACCAGGATCCATCGGACCCTCAGTCGTTCCTGTCCAGACACCGTCGTTATCCTTCTTCAGTACCGTACCGCCACGGCCACCAAGACCGAGACTGACAATCACCGACTTAGCATCGGGAGCCTCGATGCGGAAACGGGCATAACCCTCGCTGTTCACCTTCGGCCACTCCTGACCAGGCTGATTCCACGGATTGCTGACGAAGTCCTCCTTCGGCACACGATTGTCGAGGGCAGGATCGAAGTCACGGATGGCACGGAAGCAAGCCTTCGGACGGTAATTCTCGTCGAAGGGCAGCGGGTGGTTGTTCACACCGAGCCAAGAATCCTTGTCGCCCAGGTTCCAGAAGGTCACGTTGTCGATGACGTCTGCATGCTTACGGAACACCTTGAACAGACGGGCATACTGATCAGTCTGCAGGGTACCCATATACTCAGGCATCGGCTTAGCCTCGCCACGAGAGAACATCAACTGACCACCGCTCTCATTGTTCATACGCAGGTCGAGTTCGGTGATATTGATATGCTTCACGATCTCCTTGAAACGGACGATAGCCTTCTCAAGTTGCTCCTCGCTGGGGAAGTAGATGTTGTAGTGACCCTGCATACCGATACCGTCGATGGGTACACCAGCGTCCTTCATCTTCTTCACCATATTGTAGATACGCTCGCGCTTGCCCTCATCAACACAACTGTAGTCGTTGTAGAACAACAGCGTATTGGGGTCAGCCTCACGAGCGAACTGGAATGCCTTGGCAATGAACTCATCACCACAGAGTTGGAAGTGACGGCTCTGACGATAAGGACTGGGTTCCTGACCAGGACGTCCAAAGCCAAAGCGGGGACCGAACTGGTTGTCGTCAGCCATGGCCTCATTCACCACGTCCCAAGCATAGACCACATCCTTATAACGGTTCACCACCGTATGGATGTGCTCGCGCAGACGCTGATAGAACACCTCTTTCGTGACGGGCTTGCCTTTCTTGTCGGTAAACATCCAGTCAGCAAACTGTGAGTGCCAGCACAGACAATGGCCGCGCATCTTAATACCGTTCTGACGGCAGAAGTCAGCAATCTTATCAGCACGCTCGAAATTCCACACGCCCTCCTTCGGATGAATCTCACCGGGCTTCCAGTCGTTCTCAGCAGTCACACTGTTGAACTGCTTGATGACAAGAGCCTTCTGGGCATCGTCACTTACATTGCGCTGGTTCAGCGCTACACCAATGGTAAAATAATCTTTGTAGGCATCCTTCAGGCCGACATTTTCTCTGGGATCAACCTGACGCCACTGTGCAAATACGGACGTACTGCCCACTACGGTCAGGATCAGTCCGAAAAACAATTTCTTCATCATTTCTTATACTATTTATTTCTAAATTCTTACTTAAAGAGGCTCAATGCCATCTGACGGAGTGCACGACGCCAAGTCAGGAACTCGTGGGCGGTACCCTCAGAAATATGGCTCTCAGCGTTGAAACCAGCAGCCTTCAGAGTATCCACAGCCGACTTGATGCGGTCGGGACCTTCCTTAGAACCACAACTCAGGAAGATATACTTCACCTGCTTCTTGTCCTTAATCTCCTCAGGCGTATAGACACCACCGCTGAGCAGTCCGTAATAATTGAACAGTTCAGGACGAGCCAAGGTAATGGAATGAGTCTCCATACCGCCCATCGACAGGCCAGCCATAGCGCGGCTCTCCTTCTTGGCGATGGTGCGGAAGTTAGCATCAACGTATGGTATAAGTTCGTCGCAGAGTACCTTCTCGAAGTTCTGGGCAGCAGCACCACGACCACCGCCACCAAAGCCCATCTCATTCGTCATACCGTAGGTGCAGACAACGATGAACGGCTTGATCTTACCCTCAGCAATCAGGTTGTCCATGATGAGGTTAGCGTGACCCTGTGTCATCCAGGCGGTCTCGTCCTCACCCCAGCCATGCTGCAGGTAGAGCACAGGATAACTGGTCTTAGCATCCTTATCGTAGGTCGGCGGCGTATAGACGAAAGCACGACGACACTGCTGGGTGCTCTCACTCCAGAAGAGAATCTGCTGCACCTTGCCGTGAGGCACATTCTTCATAGCGTAGAAGTCCTTATCCTTAGCGGGAATCTCGATACCGCTTTCCCAACGGGTAGAACCATAGAAGTTACCTGTACCGGGATCGTTGAATGTACCACCGTCAACGGTGATGTGATAGTAGTGGAAACCTTCGTCCATAGGACCGGCTGTGGTGCCTACCCATGAACCGTCGTAAGTCTTCTTCAACTGGGTTCCACCCTGGCCACCCAGACCGAGACCTACATTCACAGCCTGAGCATCGGGAGCCTCAATGCGGAAACGGGCATAACCCTGAGAGTTCACCTGCGGATACTGCTGTCCGGGCTGGTTCAGTTCAGAGGGAACGAAGTCCTCCTTGATACCAGCCACCTCGGGGAAGGCGAGGTCGGGATTGAACGGAGCGCGCTGCTGCTGACCAAAACCACCAGGACCACCACGACGACGACCCTGCTGGCCAGGACCACCCTGACCCTGACGGTTGCCACCCTGTCCGAAGCCCTGACCCTGAGGACGAGCGGGACGTGCGGGACGCTTTGGCATATCCCACTTCGGGTCCTTCATCTCCTTAATATAGGTATAAGCCAACTTGGGCTGATAGTTCTCATCGAACGGCAGTGGATAGTTACGGGCTCCAAGCCAAGAATCACGGTCGCAAAGATTCCAGAAGGTCACACAGTCGATGACATCCTTATGCTTACGGAACACGCGGAATACACGGGCATACTGATCAGCCAAATGTTGCTTCACAGAGTCGCTGACTGTCACACCCTCACGGCTGAACTGAAGTTGTCCACCCATTTCCTCATTCACACGGATGTCAAGTTCAGTCACGTGGATGTGCTTCACCACCTTCTTATAGAGATTGAGGGCATCATCGATTTCCTTCTCTAAAGGACCGTAGATGTTGTAGTGACCCTGCATACCAATACCATCGATGGGCACACCATTGTCCTTCATCTTCTTTACCATGTTATAGATGCGCTGGCTCTTCACAGGGTCGCACTCGTTGTAGTCGTTATAGAACAACAGGGCCTTCGGATCGGCCTCACGGGCGAACTGGAATGCCTTGGCGA
Organism: uncultured Prevotella sp.; assembly: GCA_905233555.1. Classification (GTDB taxonomy): domain Bacteria; phylum Bacteroidota; class Bacteroidia; order Bacteroidales; family Bacteroidaceae; genus Prevotella. Next base: position 16,184 of record CAJODF010000016.1, read on the forward strand.
TGAACTCGTCACCACAGAGACGGTACATGGCACTCTGGCGATAGGGATCAGTAGCATTCTTATCGTCAGTCATGGCCTCGTTCACCACGTCCCATGCATAGACAACGTCCTTATAGCGAGAGACAACAGCCTGGATATGGTTCTTCATACGGGCGTAGAACTGCTCCTTGGTCGTACCCTCGGCAGTCATCCAACGACCAATCTGCGAGTGCCACATCAGACAGTGTCCACGCAGTTTGATGCCGTTCTGACGGGCGAAGTTAGCAATACGGTCGGCATTCTCCCAATTGAACTGGCCTTCCTGAGGCTCAGTGGGTTCGGGCTTCATGTCATTTTCAGCAGTCATGCTGCTGAACTCCCTCTTAATGAGAGCAGCCTGCTCTGCGTTAGTCACATTGCGCTGGTTGACAGCGACACCAATCAAGAAGTAGTCTTTATAGACGTCCTTCAATCCTTGGGCCATGGCGGTAGTGCTCATCGCAATGAGCATCATACCCAAAATAGTCTTTTTAATCATAATCATTTTCGTTTTTGTTATTTTTTGAATAGATGGGGAATAAACTCATGGAGTCCACGACGCCAGGTAAGGAACTCGTGGGCGGTGCCTTCCGACTGCTTACCCTCGACCTTGATACCCATTTCCTGTAAGCCCTTCACGATGTCACCACTCTTGATGAAATCTTCAGAACCCCAGTTCATGTACATGTAGTGGATCTTCTTGTTGAACTCATCGGCATTGGTAAAGACACCATTATAGGCCGTCTTCAGGTCGAGACCGAAGATAGCACCGCTGAAGGTGCCAAGCCAAGCGAACTTATCCATGTTGTTGAACACGATGTCGAAAGTCTGGTGTCCACCCCATGAAAGTCCAGCCATAGCACGGTTATCGCGGTCGGTCTTCGTACGGAAATTAGCGTCGATATAAGGAATGAGGTCGTTCAGCAGGACGGGATAGAACGAAGCACCATAGTCGCCCATACCTTGGCCACGACCCATCGGAGCCTTGATGTCACCACTCTCCATGACCACGATCATAGGTACAGCCTCGCCACTAGCAATGGCGTTGTCCATAATGTGCTGCATCTTGCCCTGGAGGGTCCAACTGGTTTCGCCCTCGCCCATACCATGCTGCAGATAGAGCACGGGATAGCGCTTCTTCAAGCCCTGCTTCTGATCGTACTCTGCGGGAGTATATACCATTGTATGACGCCACTTGTTCTGCTCGTTGCTCCAATAGTAGATGCTGCGGACAGAACCTGCAGGCACACCCTGCTGCGGACGGTAGTAGTCGCCCTCAGGTCCCTCGGGCACCTCCAGACCACCAGCCTCACGATTGGTGCCAAAGAAGGTCTCTGAGGCAGGATCGATGAAGCGGACGCCGTCGATACTCATGAAATAATAGTGGAAACCTACGGGCAGGGGATCGGTCACAGCCATGAAGTTACCCTGACCATCAGGCTCCATGTCATATTTCTTATCGCAGATATCCACAATGACCTTCTTGGCCTGAGGCGCATTGATGCGGAAGTAGGCACGACGCTGCGAGTCAACCTTCGGAAACTCATTGCCAGGAATGGTATTCTCACCCGTGACAGCATCAGCAGGCACGTTGATCTTCTTGATGGCCACTGGCAGATTAGCCGGACGCTTGGGCTCGAAACCAAGGTGGCGGGCCACAGCCTCACCATAACGGCAACCCAGTTCGCGGTAACCGGCAGCATCGAAGTGCAGGCGGTCAGGACCATTGGTGCAACCATCAGATGAGATAACTTGAGAGGTATGGATAGTCTGGGGCAGTTCGTCGATCTGCTTCTTGCAACCGATGCAGACACCCTTACCGTCAGCCTGAACGATATTTCCGACATAGAGGTTCACCTCTTCGGGCTTCAACTGGAGATCGCCACAGAGATTCTCATAAACCTCCTTCACCATACCAGCCCACTTCGGGTCGCCGGTATTGGTCTCGCCCTGATGCATCAGGATACCCTTGATGACACCGTCCTTCTGAGCCTTCTTGGCCAACGTGACCAGACGCTCGTAGGGGTTGTTGTCGTAAGCGGCCAACATGCCCTTCATCCAACCCGGAGCCTTCTTGTTCACGTAATCGGGGATGCTGTCGGGGAGGAAGCCCTTGATATCGATACCGCCGATAGCCACGTGGATAACACCGATCTTGATGTTCTCGGGCAGAGAAGCCACAAGGGTACGACCAAACCAGTCGGCTGGGGTCAGACCCGTGTTAGGACGGCAAAGGGGAGCCGAAGCCTCGCACCACTCGCCCATCTTACGCTCTGGGCGACCGTTGGCAGCAGGGAAATCGACAGCGGGCATCAACAGGAAGCGCGGACCTGGGCTGGCCAGATCGGCTGCCTCAGGACGGGCATTACCCTCCATGTTCGACTGTCCGAAACAAAGGAAAATGTAAAAGTTAGGGTCAGCGGGCTGAGTGACTTCCTCAGTCTTGGCCTTTTTGGTAGCAGCCTTCTTTTTCTGGGCTGCCAACGTGCACGGCAGGGCCAACAAAAGGGCCGCAAAGAGCACAGTTTTAAGTCTTGAATGAATCATACGTATGAATTTTGGTTAATTGAATTAATTTCCAGAACCGTAACCTGCACTGTTGACCAGATTGAAATACTCCTCCGAGGCGTAATACAGGTATTTGCGATAGACAGGACGCGGACATGCCTCCGGATCAGTCAGGAACGTCTTACCGTCAGGGGCATTGTCATCGTACTTTGCCAGAAGATGACCCTCGGTGAACACCAGCCAACTGACGTTACAGTTGTCATCACAAATCTTGATGAAGTTGGCGCCAAAGCCATTCTTTCCGGCCTTTCCAGTGATGGCCTTGCCCCAAGACGATTCATATTTCTCAGGAGCCCAGTCCATCTCAGTGACAACGATAGGCGCCTCCCTACCGATCGGCATGATCTCATTATCCCATCCGTCCTTAAACTTGTCATAGACCACCTCAACTTCTCTATCGTAGCCGCTGTTATACCAGCCCGGGTAGCAGTGGACGGCATAACCGATGTTCTTGCCCTGCACAGGATACTTCTCGAAAGTACTGTAAAGCATCTGATAGTGCAGACCAGGAACCAGCACGATATTATCACAGTTCTCACGAATCACATCAACAATACCCTGCATGAACTCCGTCAGCAACTGACCACGCTCATCGAAGGTGGCACCATTCCAATTGTCAATGGCCTGACCTTTGCTATTACAAATCTGAATAGGCTCATTGCAGAGTTCGAACAACACATATCTGTTATTCTTCAGTTTCGGATGTCGGGACACATAACCCCACACAATCTTCAGGTAGTTATAATACTTGTCACCCTTCTTTATCTTCTCCGGACAGACCCCCGGCGGACGCATCACCACGTAAAGACCACTGGATATGGCGTATTCAGCCATCGGAATAAACACCTGATCAAGATAATCCTTGAAACGGTTGTAGTCGAAGGCTGAGATGTCGTTCTCGCCCGTCGTCTGAACGCCTGGGGTGTTGCTCCAATAGGGATCCATGTGCTGACGGACAAAGGTCATCTTCCAACCAGCATTCAGGATCTGGTCGATGATGCCCTTGTTGTAAGCCAGACATCCTTCCACATCATAGTCGCTCCATTGCGTACCCTGTTCGTTAAACCAGGGACTGAACGTCTGGGCAAAGCCGTGCATGATGACCGTCTGACCTTGGTCATTCTTGAAGAAACGTCCCTCCACGTGAAGCGGTGAGAATGTAAAAGTAGTTGCCTTAGGAGTCTCTGGCTCCTCAGGCGTCGTTGTCGGAGTCTCAGGATTGGGAACAGGCTCTGGAATATAGGGCTCTGATTCACTATCCTTACCACAAGACACAAGCCCTACAACGAGGGCACTAATTGCTAAAAAATTAAGTACGTACCTTTTCATGGGTGCAAAGGTACGTACTTTTCCTTAAAGCGATATTTGATAGTGTTTCAGATGCTTTGTCGTATGTTACATTTGACACATATTATCCTACAATCACCACTCCACCGTTGCATGGAATGGTAATCGTCATCTGCTGCTTCTTATTCTGTTTCAAGGTCTTCACACTGCCGTTGAGTTGTGCATCGTCGCTATAGACAGTCACCTCTGCACCCTTGTCGAACATCGGGAGGGTGACAATCTGCTTCAATGGCTCACTTTCAGCATTGATACCCACCACATACCACTTGTCGCCACAACGACGGGCCAAGATGACATACTTGCCTGGATAGCCGTCGATGAACTTCACCTCATCCCAAGTCGTGGGTACCTGTTTCATGAAGTCGATGGCCCAAGCGGGGGCATCTGTCAGGTTATTGGGAGCCATAGCGAAATGCTGCACGGCACTCTGGAAGAGGACAGCAGTAGCCAAAGCATAGACATCAGAGGTCTTACGGACTGTACCGCGTTTGTTATCAGCATTGTAATACTTGTTGAGGGTGGAACCGCCAAAATCCATCGAGCCTACCGTGTTGCGGATGAACGGATGTGTACAGCCATTACGGGCTTCTGCGTCACAGGCACCTTGTCCAAAGTGCAGGTTCTCTGAGGCGAGCACAGCCTCCGAGGCGGCATAGTTGGGATACATGCGTTCCCAGCCACGTGGCAGCGTACATCCGTGGAAGATACAAAGCAGTCCGAAATCGTTGGCATCGGCGAGGATATCCTCATAGAGTTGCATCGTCGGTTGTTTGTCGCCACCGAAGAAATCGACCTTGATACCACGGATGCCATTCTCCTTCATCCATTTCATCTCTTCACGACGGATACGGCCATTGTCCATCTTTCCGATTGGGGTCTGGGGGGCATCGTTCCACTTACCGTTGGAGTTATACCAGAGGAATAGACCCACGCCCTTTGTCTTACCATAACGGGCCAGTTCGGCAATCTTCTCGTAGCCGATCTGTTTGTCCCAGAACGCATCGATCAACACACTCTGGTAACCCATAGCAGCAGAGAAATCGATATAGCGCTTCTGTTCGTCGAAATTACAACTGTTGTCCATACCGATGATCCAACTCCACGAGCCCCTGCCGTAGATATACTCCTGCGAGGCCTTGTATTTGGGTTGTACCAGATCGAAGGGAACGGTTGTCTCCACGATATTTGCCAACGGACCCACGGTAATGGTACGCCAAGGAGTCTCGCCAGGTAGTGACATAGCAGGGGTCACAGAGCCTACACCGTTCAACTCACCCGGTTGTGGGAAGCCTATACGATAGTTGGCACCGCCCTCGTTCAACAGGCGACAGCCCACATAGTTGCCGTCGGTACCCGTCTCACTGATGAGTACCCAGCCCGTCGGTGTCTTAAACAGACAGGGGAAAGTATAGCCCTCACCCCAGCCGTTCTTACCCATCGCATCGTCGAGGGTGTAAGAAGTCTCATAACTGGGAGAGGTACGTGCGAAACCACCCATCGGCTTCGACTGCGGACAGAGGAAGGTGGTGGTACCCTCAGGCAGGACGAAACCGCTGACCTCGCTCTGTACCACACAGACACGGGTGTCGCGCTTCGGATAAATCTTATAGCGGAATGCCACGTCGCGGTTGCTGACGCGGAAGGTAATATCCATCACGGGCTGACCATTCTGCAGATAGGTGGCCACACCCTCATTGGCCTGATAACTGACCTGACGCTGTTTGATGTTATTCAGGGTGTAGGTCTCGCTGACGGGCATCGACCCGAAGCCTTCCTTCAGGGTCAGACCCTGAGTATAGTCGCCGATATTCGTCACCACACCAAGGGCAGAACGGTCCAGCATCGCCTGTCCCTCATAATTGACACTGTAACAGGGTTTACCATTCTGTAAGTCTAAACTGACCTGTATCTTCCCGTCAGGACTCGAAATGGTCTGGGCTTTCGTCCCTATCGTCAGGCACAACAGTGCCAGACAACATATGATCGTCTTCTTCATATCTTACTTAATCTTTTGATAGCAAAACTCATCGACATCCACGTAACCGCCAGCCTTCTTTGTGGCATAACAGAAGATACCGAACTTAGTACCCATGAAGAAACGACGCCAGTCGAAGCTCAGGCGGTAATCCTTAGTGCCTATCTGAATCCACTGCTCACCGTCGAGGCTGTAGTAGAAGTTAGCCTTGTCACCACCGCCCATACGACGACCACCCTGAGCGGGACGGAAGTCACCGTCAAGGCGCAGCCAAATCTTGTTCTGCTTGAGTTCCACGCTCTCGATGGCCTTCTCCTCGAAACTGGTCACCTCCTTGTCACGGTCGGAGAGTTGCACCTTTTGCTCATTCATTTCCAAGAAAAATTTCTTGCCCTTCTTTTTAATGGTCAGGGCACCAGTATCGCTGTTGAAAGCAGCCAGACCAGCACAGTCGCCGTCCTTCATCTTTGAGAGATCCATCAGGATAGAAGCACTGCACTGAGGCCCTTCCATACGCTGTGTCAGCGTGTTGGGGGCGAGATAGAGGGTCTCCACTACACGATTGGTCTTCAAACGGAGGAATCCTGGACGCTCCGTCAGACTCCACGCTGCGTCGATGGGATTGTGGTTCCACTGCCAGTGCAGACCGAGTTTCGCATCGGAGAAGTCATCGCTCTTCACAATGGCGGCCTCTGGCTCTCCGCTCACGAACGGACGCACCTCATCGGGCACCTTACCGTTCTCGTCGCCCAGCATCGGCCAACCGTTAATCCAACGACAAGGCATCACTGTGAGTACACGACCCACACCGCCACGGTCCTGGAAGATGATACCATACCAGTCGCCAGAGGGGGAATCGACAATCGTTCCCTGGGCCTCGTAAGAGAAACCACCGAACTCGCTCTCCAAGATCACCTGCTTCTCGTAAGGACCATGAATATCGTCAGCACGGTAGCACACCTCACGACGGTGTCTGCCAGCGGCATAGACGTGTGAGATCATCAGGAGATAATATTTGCCGTTGTGCTTGATGACACGACTGCCCTCCAAGAGTCCTGTCTCATCGGCTTCCTTCTGGAAGATGCGCATATGGGTTCCATCGATGACATCGGAAAGGTCGGGCTTCAACTCCATCAGTTCGCCCGTACCATATATTACATACACGCGACCATCGTCGTCGAAGAACAGCGAACAGTCATGGAAGTGACGCATACGCGAAACGATTGTCCACGGGCCCTCAGCCTTCTCTGCAGAGAAGATATAAGTGTCGCCCATCGCACCCTGCTCGTTGGGAGCCAAGAGTGCATAGAACTTTCCGTTATGGTACTTCAGTGAGGTAGCCCACTGACCACGTCCATAGACTGTTCCCTGAAGCATGTCGTACTTCGGTGAGTCGGTCAGTTTGTCGAAGATATAGCCCACCGTCTCCCAGTTCTTCAGGTCTTTCGACTTCATAATAGGTGCACCCGGCATCAAGTGCATGGTGGTGGATACAAGGTAGAACGTGTCGCCGACGCGAATGACATCGGGATCGGGCACGTCAGCCCATAACATGGGGTTCTGGATTTTCTCCGTGTGGAGCGTCGCATAGTCGTCAGCCATCACCCCTGCAGAAGGCAGAAGCAACAGGGCTGTCAACAGCACTTTTGATAACACTTTTCTCATTTCAATTGGTTTTAAGTTTAATTTGTGTGCGCAAAGGTACGAAATAATCGGGACATGAACAAATACTTCTTTACTTTTTTTCGCAACGTTGCGATTTTACTTTTTTACTTTTCGCGGGTCATATAAGTAATGACAGACGACAATCAGATCATCCCGGCAATCAGGGAGAACGCGGAACGGGGCTTCCGACTGCTGATGGCGGAATACAAAGAACCCGTCTATTGGCACATCCGCCGACTGGTGGTCAGTCATGCCGACGCACAGGATGCGACTCAGGAGACCTTCGTGCGGATATTCCGCTCCTTCAGCCAGTACAATGGCGAAGGTACATTCAAGGCCTGGATCTTCCGCATCGCCACCAACGAGGCCCTGCGCCTCTTAGGACGAAACCAAGGCAAGACCACCCTGTCGCTCGACGAGACAGCCCCAGCCCTCCTCACGATGAAAGCCGACAACTATATGGACTACAGCGACGTGGAGGCCGTCAAACTGCAAAAGGCCATCCTCGCCCTGCCCGCTAAGCAGCAACTGGCGTTCAACCTGCGCTACTACGACGACCTCTCATACAAGGAGATTGCCGCCATCACGGACTCAACGGAGGCCACTGTCAAGGCCAACTACCACTTCGCGAAAGAGAAAATTATCAAATATATGAACTCAAACGAGATATAGATTATGGAACAGAACTATGATTTCAACAACATCGGTAAGAAAATGCCCTACACCGTGCCCGACGGTTTCTTTGACCAGTTGGAGAAGCAGGTGATGAACGAGGTGAAGGCCGAGCCCGCACAGAAGAAATCGGCAAAAACCATCCGCATCGCCATCCGCACACTGCTGGCTGTAGCCGCCTGCATCGCCCTGTTCCTGGTCGTCAAGAAGACCCTGCCGCAAGACAGTGATGCCACTATCGACGACTTCACCAGTGTGGAACTGGCATTCAACAACCTCAGTACGGAAGACCAAGACTACCTGCTGGAGGTCTATCAAGAAGAGGAAGAACTTATTATAGACAACGACTTAAATGAATGGAAAAATGAAGAAAGTATTTAGTATCCTGCTGACTGCTGTCATGATGGTGGCATTCAGCACCGCTGCCTCCGCACAGGAGAACAGCGAACAGAAGAACAAGAAACAGCGCATGAGCCGCGAACAGATGGCAGAGATGCAGGCCAAGCACATCGCCCGCCAACTGGCCCTCGACGATGCTACGAGCCAGAAGTTCACTGAGACGTTCAGCGCCTACCAGAAGGAAGTGTGGGCCCTCCGCCCGCAGGGAAAGCAGCATGGGAAAAAGAAGGCAGACATGACTGATGCCGAGGTGGAGAAGTCCATCCAGGACCAGTTCGACCATAGCCAGAAGATTCTCACGCTGCGTCAGGACTACTACAAGAAGTACAGCAAGTTCCTCACGCCGAAGCAGATCCAGCGCGTCTATGAACTGGAGAAGCAGTCGATGAACCGTCTCTCGAAGCGCGGCAAGGGGAATGCAGCTGGCCGCCCCAACGCCCCAGGCAGACCCAACGCAGGCCGCCCCAACGGACCTGGCAAGGGTAAGCACAACGGTAAGTTCCCCAAAAAACCTACAACACAAGAACAGAAGAAATAGAAAATGATTTAATGTAGATTTAAGTTAGTAGTTTTTCAAATCCCCCGTCGTCGCTTGAATGCTTCGGCGGGGGATGATTTTTCCAGCAGTTATACGAATTCAGATGACTATCTGTTTCGCTGCTTTTCAGTTTCCTCGCGCTTGGCCTTGTAGAAGCGGTCAACGAAATCCACCTGTTCACGGTTGGGACGCATGATGAGCGAGGCACCGTTGCTGAACTGCATCGTGGTGGGTTTCGAATCGTCGAACGAGGGCCAATAAGGCAGACCTTTGCCATTCGGATTACCCGTCTTAGCGAAGTTCACCCAATATTGTTGAATCATCTCGGCCACAGCCGACTCAGCAGGATATTTTTCAGGCTGGGTGAGGAACTCCCCGTTCAGGTAGAGGATATCATCGGCATGAGCCACACCCTTGCGACGCTTATCCTGTGAGAAACTGCGTGTAGAGGGTTGGGCGAGATAGGCGGCATAGGCAGGACTCTTGCCCGTCTTGGTCTGCAGATTCACCCAGGCGTAGGATGGCCAGGCAAAGCCCACATCGCGGAAGGCGTCGCCATTACCGTGCCAAGCCTCGTCGTCGGTATTACCAGGATAGACTTTCAATGCCTCATCGGCAAATGAACCGAAAATCTGACGGGCCTGTTTCTGGTAGTTCTCAGCCTTGATGTTTCCTGGCGAGAAGAGGGCCCCCTCATCACTATTGGTCATCACGATGACAGGCACATCATTATATTCTCCCCTCTCGTAGAGACGATACTGGTCGTCGGTAATCACATAACCATCGACACAAGGCCAGAAGCCTGCGAAGCCCACATTCCCGTCGCAGAGCGACATTGCATCCATCTGACGCAATTCCTTCAGCGACTTCTTCTTCAGATGTTTCTGGAAGGCGAGACCCTGTTGTTCGGCACCCTTCTGCGAGGCATCCAGACCCAACGAGCGCGGCTGGTCGCTCCACGGAGCAAACGAACCACCGCTCTGACTGATGGCCGCACGGAAGAGTCCTTTGGCCAAGGGCGAGCCACAGAGCAGACTACAACTGATGGCACCTGCACTCTCACCGAAAATCGTCACCTTCGTGGGGTCGCCGCCGAAATTGGCGATGTTACGCTGCACCCACTGGAGGGCATATATCTGGTCGAGCAGACCGTAATTGCCGGAGTGTCCCTGAGGATCCTCTTTCGTCAGCTCTGGATGTGCCATAAAACCAAGGGCGCCCGTACGGTACTCGACACTGACGATGACCACTCCACGCAGGGCAAGGTATCTCCACAGGTCACCACCGTAGTGCTCCGTCTGGAAGCCGCCACCGTGAATCCACACCATTACCGGCAGACGGTCAGCAGTAGAAGTGGCAGGCGTGGCGATACCAAGATAGAGACAGTCCTCGCTCATCATATCAGCCGTACGCCCCTGACGGGTAGGCTGCGGAGGCCAGGGGCCGAACTTATCGGATTTGAGCACACCCTCCCATGCCTTGGCGGGCTGTGGGGCACGCCAACGCAGGTTACCCACTGGCGGAGCAGCGTATGGGATGGCCTTAAAAACAGCGAGAGGACCATCGGCCACACCTTCCAGTTCGCCTGTTTCCACATGCGTACGAAGCAGGGGTTTCGGCTGGGCAGGAGCAATCTTCAGGATAAAGCCACCACGGGGCTGACAAACCATCTGCGAAGGGAGATGACTTGAAGTAGAGAGATCCCAGCCACCACCAACGGGATCGGCAAAGGTTTCCACCTGCCAGTCGTCAGCGCCAAGGAAAGAAAGGTCGAACTTCAATGTCTGCACCTCGTCGCGACCGTTGATGCCTGCCACATACCAGGTATTACCACTGCGACGGGCCATGACGACACGCTCTCCAGGATAACCATCCAACAGACGGGTCTCATCCCAGACATTCGGCAGTGTGGAAAGGAACTGCTGCACCTGCTTGGGCTGAGCCAGAAAACTCTCTGGCCTGTCGGCAAGATGCTGCAAGCCACTCTCGAAGAGCACCGTCAAGGCGAGTTCGTGGGCATTTGACGTGATGTGCGGATGCTGGGAGTCGCTGAAGGCACATGGGGTATAGTCCATCGGCCCGATGACATTGCGGGTGAAGGGCAGCGTGGCATTATGCGATGCGGCCTGTTTGGTGAATGTCGGCACATTATTGTACCACTCGGCCCCATAGACGCCCTCGGTGGAGAGCAGGTTCGGATAAGTACGCTGCCAACCACGGGGTACGGTAGCACCGTGGAAGTTCACCAACAGATGGTGACGGGCGGCACACTCCATCAGTTCGATGCAATAGTCCATGTTCATCTGGTTGTCGCCAGAGAAGAAGTCGATCTTCACACCAGCCACCCCGATTTGCTCGCACCAGGCAAATTCCTTCTCACGATCCTCAGGTTTGTTCAGACGGTACTTGGGTGTTGGCGCACCATCCACCCAACCCACGGAAGAGTTGTACCAGATCATCGGCTGGATGCCCTGCGACTTGGCGTAGTTGACGGCATCCTCAACGGTCTTGTCATCTTTCATCGTATCCCACTCGGCATCGATGAGCACGTAGGGGAGATGGAGAGCAACGGCGAGATCGACATATTTCTTGATAATGTTATAGTCGTTGCTGCCGTGGTTATAGGCCCAATAGACCCACGACACCACACCTGGACGAATCCAACTGGTATCCTCGAGTTTACAGGGTTCTGAAACATCCGTAACAAGGGTGGAAGCCACCACATCAGCCAGACTGCCGATGATGGCCACACGCCAAGGACTGTGCCAGTTGCCAGAGACCTTCACCTCGTTCTGGTCTGGGGTCACACGGTAGAGTTCCCCGTCATTATAGAGACATGAGGCACTCTGACGACGCTCGATATTCGCCTCGGAAATCAACACAAAGGTATTTCCACTTTTCACTTCTCTCTTTTCACTTTTCACTTCCAAAAGGGCAGGATAGCCCCAACGGATGTTCCAACCGTCTTCCGACTTGAACGTACCGCTGAAACTGCGTACGGGCTGGGTCTTGTAGGAAGTGGTCAGAGGGAAGAAACCCTCGTAGGCATCTGTCCACTGCTGAATCCAACGCTTCGTACCTTCTGGGATACGATAAGTGGTCTGTTCCTTCGGGAGGGAGGCGTTCTTCAGTCCTGACAGTTCATAGCGGAAAGCGAGTCCGTCATTGTAAAGACGCATCACCAACCGTACGTTCTTACCCAAAGCAGCCTGATATTCGTTGGCCTCGTTGGTGCAGTGCAGCCGTTTGCCTGCCAACATCTGATAGTCGGCCTTCACCGTGCCTGCTGGCTTCAGTTTCAGCGCCGTCTGACTACCTTCATAACCCACAGCAGGGATGTCGAGCACCTGTTGGTTGTCATAACTGACCACCAGTCCGCTACCCTTCGTCTCTACCGTCAATTTCCCATTCGGCGAAGCCACACGCTGTGCTGCTGCCGAAATCATCAACCCAATCAGGGCGATGCTTAAAAGAATTCTTTTCATCTATACTTACTTTTTTAAACTTTCCACCAGTTCTTTCTTGTGAGAAACACGCACAAAGACGGGAATAAACTCTTTGAACACCTTTGTAGTGACGGTCTGTCCGCCCTCAAAATGCTCAGCCGTATGCACTTCCTCCCATCCGCCCTCAGACTTGGGGAGATAGGTCTTCCACTCCGTCACACCCGGTTCGGTGATCGGACTGACAAGCAGCGCAGGACCAAACATATATTCGTACTTCTGCTGCAGGGCCACAGGATCATCGGCAAAGTCGAAGACCAATGGACGCATCAGGGTGTAACCTTCCTTGGCCACACGGTCGGCGCACTTCTCGATATAGGGCCGCAACGTCTCACGCTCCTCCAAACTTAACTTAAACAACCGCTGGGCCTCTTCGCCGTAGTTCCAGGGCTCCGTATTGCTCATATAGCCATGCACACGCATCAGGGGCAGATAGACGCTGGTCTGTATCCAACGCAACATCCGATCGATGTAGTCCTGATTGTTGTACTGGTCGCCAGGACGGAAGAAACCGCCTGCATCGTAGGTCCACCAGGGGATGCCTGCCGCCTGCACGCCCAGACCAGCCGTAATCTGACGACGGAAGGTCTCCCAGTCGTTACCCACATCGCCGCTCCACAGAGCAGAGCCGTAACGCTGGATGCCTGGGAATCCGCAACGGGTGAGGATCATCGGTTCCTTGCCAGCCTTGACGAGTCCCTCATAGACGGTCTTGTTCACCAGCAGCGGATAGACATTGCGCACCAGTTCGCCTGGCCAGCGCCCGTTGTTCACACGCCGCCCTACAAGGTCGTCGTTCTCCGGCTCCGTTGCATCCTGCCACCAAGCATCGATGCCTAAGGGTACCAGTCGTTCGTTGAAGTTCTTCCAATAGGCCGCAGCCGCCTCAGGATTAAAGAAGTCTATCCAGTCGGTTTCTGGGATATAGTAGTTGTCCTGCAACATCTGGCGACCCACTATGGAGTTCTTGTCAATTTTCGACCACACGCTAACCATCAATCGGATATCCATCTTGTGCAGACTATCAGTCAGCGCCTTGGGATCGGGATAATACTGCTCGTCGAACTGCATAGAGTTCCAGCCGTACTTACCCCAATACTGCCAGTCCTGAACGATCAGGCTGATGGGCATTTTCTCTTTGCGGAAACGATTAGCCGTCTGCAGGATCTCGTCAGAGGAATGGAAGCGTTCGCGACAGTGGATATAGCCCAAGGCCCACGTCGGCATCTGGGGACACTCGCCTGTCAGGTAACGATAAGAGGCAATGACCTCGTCAGGAGTGCCTACAAACACGGTATAGTCGACGGCATTGGCAATCGGTGAACGGAACACCGTCTCGTTGTTCACTTTCTTATAATAGACTACGGGTTTGTCGCCTCGTGAGAGTTCTGCCGTCAACTGATGCTTTCCTGCCGTCAGATGCACGATGGCCGAAGCCGTAGGCGGCAACCACGTATTCTGTATCTCAATGGCAGTCTTCCCGTCAATGAGGAGATTGTGTCGGCGTGCCATTTTCTGGCCTACGTCGAGCAACAGCGCATAATCGCCAGCCTCTGCCACGTTGATAGTGGCTTCATAGAGGTTACGCTGGCGCACCTCGCGACGATTACCTTCTGTCGTGGTGACGTTCACCACCTCACTGGCACCCTGCCCCTCTCGCCGTTCCAGCGCGACGCTGAGATCGCAAGGGTTGAACTCCGTCAGACCATAGTTGTTCCAAAGGATGCCATAACCCTTGTTCGACAAGAGCATCGGAATGGATATCTGGGTATTCACCTGTGTGAGTCGTCGAGAAAGGCCTCTTACATTGCTATAACCATCCTGAAACTGTCCCAGTCCGTACAGGAATTCATCCTCGGGAGAGACAAAAGCCAGTGTGGCCTCACCGGCCTGTAACTGATGACGGAGGGCCGTGAACACCACCCGCCCCTGCTTATTCTTGACGGTCAGTCGTTGCTGCCGTGCATCCACATTGACGGATATGACATTACTCTCCACCTCATCGTGGTTCACATAGAGCCAGTCGGGAAGCGTGTCGACCAACGTTCCTTCAAAATACTGGATACGCACGGCGTTCTTCGCCACCGTCGTCACCTTCACCTGGCCCTTCCCAAACTTCACCGTCCTTGCCTGTACCATCAGACTAAGCAACAGGGTCAACAATAGTAAAAAAGTCTTTCTCATACCGATAATAATTGTTTAGTAGGTTGCAAAGGTACAAAAGAGTTCGCAGACCAAACCCTTCAGATGTATCAGAAACTATTCAAAATGTAACATCGTTAACATTTGTGTGTATTTTCTACACATAATTTACACCTTAATTATTTTATACATAGATACTATTTTGTACCTTTGCGCCCAAATTTCTAGTTAATAATTATGTGGTCAACTTTACTATCAGTAGTTCTGGTCATCAATGAACTGATGGCCTCTAATGCGGGACAATCGAGTGAAACAATCAGTCTCGCCATCAATTTCGACAGTTGGATTGAGGTCTACAACCCCTCTGATCAGGCCGTCAACTTAGGGGGCATGTATCTGAGCGACGATGCCAACAACCTGAAACGTTGGCAGATGCCCAAAGACATGGGTACTGTCCCTGCCAAAGGGTTCAAGGTCATCTGGCTCGGTTCCAACAACATCAGTGAATTGCAGGCCCCCTTTAAACTCGACTGCGACGGTGGAACCATCTACCTGAGCGACACTGGCGGCAGCCTGATAACCAGTCAGGAATATCCCGAGGCCCTGAGCCGTACGGCATGGGCCCGCAAGACCGACGGTGGCAACAACTGGGGATGGACATCTACGCCGACCCCTGAGGCCAGCAACGCTACGGCCATCTTCGCCGACAAGCGTCTGGATGCGCCGAAAGTCAGTGTGGATAGCAAACTGTTCAATGGTTCACTGAACATCAAGGTGACGATTCCCGAAGGCGCCCGTCTGACCTATACCACCAACGGCAGTCTGCCTACAGACCCGAAAGCCATTCCCACGGAAGATCCCTGGACGCAGTGGGTGAAAAACGGCGACTGCGAGGGCGACGATGCCTCCTGCATCCCCAGCAAGAATGGCGACAGCGGAAAGATAGAGAACCGTATCACCGACGGGGCTGGCGTCAAAAACTCACGTGGTGTCGCCGTCAAAGCCATCAAAAATGCCAAGAAGGATGACGCTGCCCAGTTCTTTGTCTATACCCCAGACCACGTCTGGCAGACTGGCGAGCGTTTCCGCTTCACGATGAAGGTGCGTGCCGACAAAGCAGCCAAGATCGAGGCCTACGCCCAGAAGAAGCCGGGAGAAGCCATCGAAACACAAGGCTGGGGCTGGGGCGCCAAGAAAGAGCCTGTCAAAATGCTGAACGGCACATACAACGTCACCACCGAATGGACGACCATCACTTATGAAGACATCATCTACGACGAACAATGGGATTGGGGCGGCGGAGGCGGCTGGGGCGGCTGGGGAGGCGGCGGTGCTACCGTCACCTACTCCTTGCAGACCATCGCCTTCAACCTGAACATCGACAAGAGCGACGACAACAACTTCTACTTCGACGATATCTCGTGGGAGGCTCTGCCTATCGGCTATACTGAGTTCCCCACCAAGGAGAGTACGGATGGCGTATTCAACATCACAAACACCACCTGCTACACGTTCCGTCTCTACAAGGACGGCTTCCTGCCCAGCGTACCGGTAACACGTACCTATCTCCAGACCACGAACAAATATACGCTGCCGATCATCAGCATCGTCTGCGACGAAAAATTCCTCTGGGACGAGAAGATCGGACTGGACACCGACGGTGACGGCACCAATGGCAAGACCGGCAACGGACAGGACTTCCCCAAGAACTATAACTGCGACTGGGACCGTCCTGCCAACTTCAGTTTCCTGAGTGCCGAGGGCGAAATGCTCTTCAATCAGGACGTGAACATCTGCGTCTCTGGCGGCTGGACACGCGCACAGAACTACCGTTCGTTCAAACTGAAGAGCAACAAGATCTTCGACGGCCAGAACCGCCTCGACTATGTCTTCTTCCCACAGAAGCCCTACATCCGCAACAAGACGCTGCTCATCCGCAACGGCGGTAACGATATGTATTCGCACAACGCCCGCTTCATGGATCCGGCCTTGGAGACTATCATCCAGCGCTCGGGCATCGACCTCGACGTGCAGTCGTGCGTACCTGTGATAGAATATGTCAACGGAGAACTCCGTGGTGTGTTCAACATGCGCGAGCCCAACAACGATAAGTTCGCCTACGCCAACTGGGGCTATGACGACGAGGAACTCGACGCCCTGGAGAACAGCAGTGTCAAGCAAGGCAGCGACGAGGTGATGAAGCGTATCTACGAACTCGGCGCACGCATCAACGAGGCAGGCGTCTATGACGAACTGAAGACGCTGCTCGACATCGACGAGTTCACCAACTACATGGCGGTCACCTTCTACCTCTACAACGACGACTGGCCCGACAATAACATCAAGTGCTACCGTAGCCAGAACGACGGACGTTATCGCTTCGTCAGTTTCGACCTCGACTATGCCTTCAAGGGCTGCAGACGGGAAAGCAAGGAAAGTCCCTTCGACAACTTCGCCCTGTTCAAGGACGACAAGACCGCTCCACGCACGAACTTCAACAGGGAGTTTGTCAACCTCTTCATCAATCTGCTCAATCACGACGGATTCCGCAAGAAGTTTATCGACACCTACTGTCTCATGGGAGGTAGCGTCTTCGAGTCCACCCATGCCAACGCCATCGTCGATGAACTGCTGGCTGTCGTGAAGCCCATGTGCCAGTTGATGAGGAACCAAGAGTACATCAACGAAGGTAACGACCCCGACCGTGCTGCCACCGACATCAAGAACAACCTGAAGGGACGTTCCAAGAAGATGACGGACTACCTGAAGAAATACGAGCCGATGCGACTGAAGGAAGCCACCCGTCAGGAAGTGAAACTCAGCACCAATGCCGAAGGTGCCTACCTGTACATCAACGGCATCGAGGTACCCTATGCCGAATTCAACGGCCACCTCTTCGCACCTGTCACGCTTGAGGCAAAGGCCCCTGCAGGCTACGTCTTCACAGGCTGGAAGAACGGCGACGCTATCGTTTCCACAGAGGCCCAGATCGCACTCCCCGGCGATGCCACCGTATCGCTCGAGGCCTGCTTCGAAGCCCTTACCGACGACCAGCGTGCCGCCCAGGGCATCAACCCCGTGCGCATCAATGAGGTGAGCGCTGCCAACACGATCTACGCCAACGAGTACTGGAAGCGCAACGACTGGATAGAACTCTACAACACCACCGACAAGGACATCGACGTAGAGGGCATGTATCTGTCAGACAATCCCGAGAAGCCCAAGAAGTACCAGATCAGCAAGGGCGAGACAAAAGCAGAGACCACGATTCCTGCCCACGGCTTCCTCATCATCTGGTGCGACAAACTCGATCCGACATCGCAGTTGCACGCCTCCTTCAAACTCTCTGCCGAGGGTGGCGACGTGCTGCTCACCGCTGCCGACGAGTCGTGGTGCGACCACTTCGTCTATACCGAGCATAAGGGCGACGAGACCGTAGGCCGCTATCCCGACGGTGCATCGGAGGTCTATGTGATGAACATACCCACCATCGCCAAGCCCAACATCACGTCGAGTTACGTGGCTGCCGTTGACCAGTCTCAGAGCGTAGGCATCCGTGATATAACGATCGACGCTACAGAGAACCTCAGCGTCCGCTATACGGAAGGCCGCCTCGACATCCGCAGCACACAGGCAGAGCGCCTGCAAGTGAGGATCGCCAACCTTGCCGGACAGTCCGTTGCCACGATGATGGCACAGTTGAGCGGCGGTGCCGCAGAAGTCTCCGTCGAGCAATTGCCCGTAGGCGTCTATGTAGCCGTCATCACCGACCAGCAGGGCCACAAGGCCACATGCAAGTTCATCAAGCGCTAAGGCCCGACTCCATTAGGATTTCAATAAAAGCGGGGGTGTGTTCAAAGACACATCCCCGTTTTTTGTGTTAGGATACTCATACCCTCCTCATAGGTTACTCATAGGCTTCTCATAGAATACGCTAAGGATGCTCTAAGGATACTCATACTCTTAGGCATAGAGCATCCATAGAGTAACCTATGAGTATCCCTAGGGAATGGTATGAGTACGGAGGGAGTATGGTCTGAATACGGTTTGAGAGCGGCGTGAGTGTCCTATGGGCATCCCATGACTATGCCATGAGTATGGTCTGAGTACGATATGACCATGGTCTGTGTACGGCTTGAGTGAGGTCTGAATTCTCTGCGTTTCTGTTCCGCTCTTGTTCCGATTCTGATCCAATCTTCATCCAATTTTCATCCAGCCGTCATCCAATCGTGCTCCGACTGCCCTCTACCCTTGCTCCGATGCCTCTCCAATCCCTCTCCGATCCCTCTCCGACTCTAGAGCT
>CAJODF010000017.1:0-32782 GCA_905233555.1 uncultured Prevotella sp.
TGATCATCTGCTCGAGATTTTGCGAAACACCCATTTCGACACGGCCCGACAGGCGGTAGAGACCCTTGCTGCCGAGGTGGAGCGCCATCGCGACGGTGCAGTTCCCAGCGACGACCTGACGATGATGTGCCTGAGGTTCGGGGAAGTGAGTTAATAGGAAGCGGTGCAGGGAATGCCGGCAGCGATGACGCGGTCGCGGATGGCATCGAGTTGTTCGTGCGTAGCTTTGAGCAGACCCTGGGCAGGTGTCTCGCGGTCGATGGTGTAGATCATCACCTGTTGAGGAGCGATGGCCTTCACGGCTTCGAGCCAAGGAGCAACGTATTCCTCGCCCGTATTATCAACGCTATTACCGCGCATGAACATCGTTTGGATGATAAGGTGTCCGTTGAACGCCTTCATCCGTTCGATAATCTGATTGACATCGTAATCTCCGTTAGGGCGATCTACCTTATTAATATATATAGGGTCGATGGTGTCGAGTTTCAGGATATTATTGTCTATCCGCATCAGGGCATCGTGTACGGCCTGACGGTGGATCATCGTGGAATTGCTTAGCACCGAGACTTTCGCGTTCGGGCAATACTGGTCGCGCAAACAGATGGTGTCTTCGATGATTTCGACGAAGTGGGGATGACAAGTGGGCTCACCGTTACCGGCAAAGGTCAGCACGTCGGGCAGTTGGCTGTCGGCCACCATCTGTCGGAGTTTCTCCTCGAGTTTTTGGGCCACCTCTTCTCGTGTAGGCATCGGCAGGGTGGGGCGGTGGTCTTCATTGAAGCCACACTCGCAGTAGATGCAGTTGAACGAACATATTTTCCCGTCGGCAGGCAGCAGGTTGATGCCTAACGAAATGCCCAGGCGACGGCTGTGGACAGGGCCGAAAATCGGCGATGGATAAATTATTGTGCTCATACAGGGCGCAAAGTTACCACTTTTTTTGGTAATTACCAAAAAAAGTATTACCTTTGCAGCCGAATTCAAAATTTACGTACGTAAAAAGTAAATGAAAAAACGCAAAAAGAGGTCTGGCAGCCGTCGGGGCATGCAGTTGGTGACGCTTTGCATCAGCACGACGATGGTGCTGGTATTGCTGGGTTTGGTGGTGCTCTCCGTGCTGACGTCGCGTAACCTGTCGGCGTGGGTGAAGGAGAATCTGACCGTCACCGTGATGCTCAGCGACGATGCGAGTGTCAACGATGCCAAACGCCTCTGTCGGAATCTTTATCACCGTCCTTTCTCCAAGAACATCGACTACGTGAGCAAGGAGCAGGCGCTGAAGGAACAGACGGCAGCAATGGGCTCTGATCCTTCGGAGTTCTTGGGTGCCAATCCCTTTGTGGCCACGCTGGAACTGCAGTTGAAGTCGGACTATGCCAATCGCGACTCGCTGATCTGGATCACTGAGGAGTTGCGCAAGAACAACTTCGTGACCGATGTGGCTTATCAGGAAGATTTGATGGACAACGTGAACCGGAACTTGGCACGCATCAATATCGTACTGCTGGTGCTGGCTCTGTTGCTGACATTCGTGTCGTTCGCGCTGATTAACAATACGGTGCGACTGAGTGTCTATTCCCGCAGGTTCCTGATTCATGTGGAAAAATTGGTGGGGGCTTCATGGGGCTTTATCCGCAAGCCTTTCCTCAAGCAGTCGGTATTGGTGGGTGTCATCGCAGCCATCTTGGCCATCGGTGTCCTCGGGTTGTGTGTCTATGGCCTCTACTATTATGAGCCGAACATCCTGAGCATCATCAACTGGCGCGAACTGACCATCACGGCAGTGGCTGTACTGCTGTTCGGTATTATCATCACGGCCATGTGCTCGTGGATCTCTGTAAACCGTTTCCTGAGGATGACCGCAGGAGATCTTTATAAGATCTAAGTGAGAAGTGAAAAGTGATAAGTGAAAAGTGAAAAGTGAATTGTGAAAGAGTAAAAAGGTAAAAAGATAGAATGGATAAGAGAAATTTTGCATTTGACAAGGTTAATTTCATCCTGCTGGCAGTGGGAATGGCGATTGTCGTCGTTGGATTCCTGCTGATGACGGGTGCGGGTTCGAACGATTCCGTGTATGAGCCGGATATTTTCAGTGTGCGCCGTATCAAGGTGGCACCAATCGTGTGTCTCTTCGGCTTTGTGTCGATGATCTATGCTGTGGTGCGCAAACCCAAGAATTAGGATATGGATTGGATTGAAACAATTATTATAGCAGTCGTAGAAGGACTGACGGAATTCCTGCCTGTTTCCTCGACAGGACATATGATTATTGCACAGAATCTCTTGGGTGTGCCTCAAGGAGACCCTTTTGTACATGCCTTTACGTTTATCATCCAGTTTGGTGCTATCTTGTCGGTGGTCTGCCTCTATTGGAAGCGCTTTTTCCAGTTTGATAATACGCCGGCTCCGGAGGGCAGTTCGCTTTTTCAGCAACTCAAGCATCGGTTCTATTTCTACTGGCTGCTGATAGTGGGTGTTATCCCAGCGATAGTCATCGGCCTGCTTGCAAAGAAGTCGGGATTGCTCGATTGGTTGCTCGACAGTGTCGAGGTGGTAGCCATTATGCTGGTTCTTGGAGGTGTGTTCATGCTCTATTGCGACAAACTGTTTAACAAAGGCAGTGAGGATAATAAGGTGAATGAGCGTCGTGCTTTCATGATAGGTCTTTACCAGTGTATCTCTGTGATTCCCGGCGTGTCGCGCTCGATGGCAACCATCGTGGGAGGAATGACTCAAGGGTTGACGCGTAGACGTGCTGCCAAGTTCTCGTTCTTCCTGGCTGTGCCGACAATGGCAGGTGCTACCTTGCTTGATTTGCTCGACCTGATGAAGGAAGATACGGCTTGGGCCACCAGTCATAACATCACAATGCTGATACTGGGATGTGTCATTGCCTTTGTGGTGGCGCTGCTGGCTATGAAGTGGTTCGTCAACTACCTTACCAAATACGGCTTCAAGGCCTTTGGCTACTATCGCATCATCGTTGGTGGCATTATCATCATTTTGCTGCTGACTGGTCACTCACTTGCAATGGTTGACTAATGAACTTTCAGGAGGGAGCATTTATCTATATCAATAAACCCTATCGCATGTCGAGTTTCGGGGCGCTGGCGCACATCCGTTATCTCGTTTCCAAGCGAATCCATGTGAAACGGGTGAAAATGGGGCATGCAGGAACGCTTGACCCGTTGGCGACAGGGGTACTGATTCTCTGTACGGGAAAGGCCACGAAGCAGATAGAGCAGTTGCAACTCCATACCAAGGAATATACTGCCACCCTCCAGTTGGGAGCCACCACACCGAGTTATGATATGGAGCACGAAGTGGATGCCACTTATCCGACAGCGCATATCACACGGGAACTGATAGAACAGACACTACCTCAGTTTGTGGGTGATATTATGCAGGTGCCTCCAGTGTTTTCCGCCTGTATGGTCGATGGTCATAGGGCTTACAAAATGGCTCGCAAAGGACAAGAGGTAGAACTTGCTCCTAAACCTATACGCATCGACGAACTGGAGTTGACCGCCTTCGACGCGGAGAAGATGCAGATGAGTATCCGGGTGGTTTGTGGTAAAGGTACCTATATCCGTTCGTTGGCTCGCGATATCGGAAAAGCCCTTGGGAGTGGTGCCTACTTGACGGCCCTCTGTCGCACCCGTGTCGGCGATGTCCGCATTGAGGATTGCCAGACCTTCGACGATTTCCCCGCCTGGCTGGAAAAAGAAGTGAAAAGTGAGGAAGTGAAAAGTGAAGAAGTGAAAAATTGAAAAAAATAAATTGAACTCGCTTTAGCGCTTTTACAAAGCGTAGCGACTAAAAGAAATTGTAAATTGTCAAATTGTAAATTATATCGATGAAACTGTCGCAATTTAAATTCAAACTGCCTGAGAATCTTGTGGCACTCGAACCTTCTTATCATCGTGACGAATGTCGCCTGATGGTGATTCACCGTAAGAGCGAGCGTATCGAGATGTTCAAAAAGGACGAGAACGGTGAAGATCTGAAAGACGAGGAAGGAAATCCTGTCTATCTTGACTTCAAGAGCATCCTCAACTATTTCGATGAGGAAGATACTTTCGTGTTCAACGACACACAGGTGTTCCCTGCACGTCTTTATGGCACGAAGGAGAAGACGGATGCCAAGATTGAAGTGTTCTTGCTCCGCGAACTCAACGAGGAACTTCGTTTGTGGGATGTACTGGTCGAGCCCGCCCGAAAGATTCGTATTGGTAACAAACTCTTCTTCCAGGAAAACGGACCGATGGTGGCTGAAGTAATCGACAATACGACCAGTCGCGGGCGTACACTCCGCTTCCTCTATGACTGTCCGCACGATGAGTTCAAGCAGGAACTGTTTGCATTAGGCGAGGCTCCGTTACCACGTTATATCGTAGATAAACGTCCTGCCACAGAGGAGGATATGGAACTTTTCCAGACTATCTATGCCAAGAAGGAAGGAGCTGTGACGGCACCTTCGACAGGTCTGCACTTCAGTCGTGAACTGATGAAGCGTATGGAGATCAAGGGTATCAACTTCGCTTTTATCACCTTACACTGTGGATTGGGAAACTTTGACGGCATCGAGGTGGAAGATCTTACGAAGCACAAGATGAGTTCAGAACAGATGTTCGTCGATAAGGAAGCCTGTGACATCGTGAACAAGGCTAAGGCAGAGGGACATCGTGTCTGTGTGGTTGGCGTCAGTACTGCCCGCGCTACGGAGTCGGCTGTCGGCACTGATGGTATGTTGAAGGAATTTGAGGGTTGGACGAATCGCTTCATCTTCCCGCCTTATGAGTTTGGCCTGGCTAATGCTTTGGTGGGTAATTTCTATCATCCGGAGTCAACAATGATGATGACGGAGTGTTCCTTTGGCGGCTATGACCTGATATATGAGGCTTATAAGAAGGCTGTCAAGAACGGTTATAAGTTCGGTTGCTTTGGCGATGCGATGCTGATTCTTGATGACTAAAGGAAGTTAAAGGGAAGGATGGCTCACAGCGTGTTTTTGGGGCTTGGTTCCAATCTCGGTGATAGAGAAGAGCATATTCGAAAAGCAATAGCGCTGATCGGCGAAAAAATAGGACTGGTGATTCGCCAGTCCTCTCTGATTGAAACCGAGCCTTGGGGATTCAATTCAGAGAATAGGTTCCTCAATGGTGTGATTCTTGTGGAAACTTCTCTCACTCCCCGCCAACTCCTCAAAGCCACCCAGAAAATCGAACGCCAATTGGGCCGCAGAAAGAAATCTACTGACTCCCGATGTCTGACTCCAGTTTTCTACTCCGATAGGAGTATCGACATTGATATTCTACTCTATGATGACTTGACGATTGACGAACCAGATTTGAAGATTCCCCATCCGCTGATGCAGCAGCGCGATTTTGTGATGATTCCTTTAAAGGAGATACAATAAAAATCCCTCGCCGTTTAGCGAGGGATTATTAATTTGCTTACTTACGAAGACCGAGGGCCTTGATGATAGCACGATAACGATTGATATCGTTCGTGTAGAGGTACTTCAGCAACTTGCGGCGCTTACCTACCAGCATGGTCAGTGAGCGGGCAGTGTTGTGATCCTTGCGGTTCTTCTTCAGGTGCTCTGTCAGGTGAGAGATGCGATAACTGAAGAGGGCAATCTGTGCCTCTGCAGAACCGGTATCGGTTGTACCCTTGCCGTACTTGCCAAAGATCTCTTCCTTCTTTGCTTTGTCTAAATACATAATTTAAATGTGATTAATGTTGTTTGCAATAACATCTTTCAGACGCGCTTTCAGGCTAATCACCAGCCGGTTTACGTCATCAAATGCTCCGGATTTTCCGAAATGCGGGTGCAAAGGTACGAATAATTAAGATAAAAACCAAATATTTCAGAAAAAAGTTGTACCTTTGCACCAAAATTAAGAGGAATAAGATATGCAAGATATACGTAATATTGCAATTATAGCCCACGTTGACCATGGAAAGACAACGTTGGTAGATAAGATGATGCTGGCAGGTAATCTCTTCCGTGAGGGACAGAACCTTAGTAATCAGGTGTTAGACGCTAACGATTTGGAACGGGAGCGTGGCATCACCATTCTTTCAAAGAACGTCAGTATCAACTGGAAAGGTGTAAAAATCAATATCATCGACACTCCGGGACACTCCGACTTCGGAGGCGAGGTGGAGCGTGTGCTGAACATGGCCGATGGCTGTTTGTTGCTCGTTGATGCTTTCGAGGGCCCGATGCCGCAGACACGCTTTGTGCTGCAGAAGGCACTCCAAATCGGATTGAAGCCCATCGTAGTCGTAAACAAGGTTGATAAGCCCAATTGTCGTCCGGAGGAGGTCTATGAGATGGTCTTTGATCTCATGTTCTCACTCAATGCGACGGAGGACCAGTTGGACTTCCCAGTTGTCTATGGCTCGGCTAAGAATGGCTGGATGGGAGAAGACTGGAAGAAACCTACTGACAATATCACCTATTTATTAGATAAGATTATTGAGGTCATTCCTGCTCCCCAGCAGATAGAAGGAACACCTCAGATGCTGATTACCTCGCTCGACTATTCGAGTTATCTGGGTCGAATCGCCGTGGGACGTGTGCATCGCGGACAACTGAAAGATGGCATGCAAGTGACCATTGCTCATCGTGATGGTTCGATGGAGAAGACAAAGATCAAGGAACTTCATACTTTTGAGGGCATGGGACACATCCGCACGGATTCTGTCGATTGTGGTGATATCTGTGCTGTCATCGGATTGGAAAAGTTTGAGATCGGTGATACCCTCTGCGACTTGGAGAATCCGGAGCCGTTGAAGCCGATTGCCATTGATGAGCCGACAATGTCGATGCTTTTCACCATCAACGATTCGCCGTTCTTTGGTAAGGAAGGAAAATTTGTCACTTCGCGTCATATCAACGACCGCTTGGAGAAAGAGTTGGAGAAAAACCTCGCCTTAAAGGTGGAGCCTTTCGAGGACTCTACGGATAAGTGGATCGTATCTGGACGTGGCGTGCTCCATCTCTCCGTACTCGTCGAGACCATGCGACGCGAGGGGTATGAGTTGCAGGTGGGTCAGCCGCAGGTGATCTATAAGGAGATTGACGGTAAGAAGTGCGAACCCATTGAGGAACTCACCATCAACGTCCCAGAGGAGTTTGCCTCGAAGATGATTGATATGGTGACGCGTCGCAAAGGAGAGATGACGTCGATGGACAATCAAGGTGAGCGTGTGAATATCGAATTCGACATCCCATCGCGTGGTATCATCGGTTTGCGAACCAACGTGCTGACTGCTTCTCAGGGTGAGGCCATCATGGCGCACCGCTTCAAGGAATATCAGCCTTATAAAGGCGAGATCGAGCGTCGTGTAAACGGTTCGATGATCTCGATGGATACAGGCAATGCCTTTGCCTATGCCATCGATAAACTGCAGGATCGCGGAAAGTTCTTTATCGATCCGGGTGAAGATGTCTATGCTGGACAGGTGGTTGGCGAGCATGTTCACGACAACGACCTCGTGGTGAATGTCTGCAAGGCCAAACAGTTGACGAACGTCCGTGCCTCTGGTACTGACGAGAAGGCTCGTATCATTCCGAAAACCGTTAT
The DNA here is from genome assembly GCA_905233555.1 of uncultured Prevotella sp. Classification (GTDB taxonomy): domain Bacteria; phylum Bacteroidota; class Bacteroidia; order Bacteroidales; family Bacteroidaceae; genus Prevotella. Next base: position 7,599 of record CAJODF010000017.1, read on the forward strand.
GTCGCTGGAGGAATGCCTCGAATATATCAAACAGGACGAACTGGTGGAGGTCACACCGAAGTCGATGCGTATGCGTAAGACCATTCTCGACCACGACCAGCGCAAGAAGGCCAACAAAGTATAACCATTTATCAATAACAATATTATGACTCCTATACAAACAACCAAGATGTCTAATTTCCGTTGGGTCATCTGTGCGTTGCTCTTTCTGGCAACCACGATTAACTACATGGATCGTCAGGTCCTGTCGTTGACATGGAAAGACTTTATCGCACCTGAGTTCCATTGGACCGATGCCAACTATGGTATGATTACGGCCTATTTCTCCGTTTTCTACGCCATTGCAAACCTTTTTGCGGGTAAGTTCATCGACTGGATGGGCACCAAGAAAGGCTATCTCATTGCCATCTTCGTATGGTCGTTGGGTGCCTGTCTTCATGCAGGCTGTGGCTGGGCTGCAATGGAGATCGAGGGCTACAGTTCTGTGGCTCAACTTGGTCAGTTGACGGGTGATGCCGCTGTTGCCATCGCCACCGTATCGATGTATCTGTTCCTGTCGTGCCGTATGGTATTGGCCCTCGGTGAGGCAGGCAACTTCCCTGCTGCCATCAAGGTGACAGCCGAATATTTCCCCAAGAAAGACCGTGCCTTTGCCACCTCTATATTCAATAGCGGTGCTTCTGTAGGTGCGCTGGCAGCACCTGCCACCATCCCCCTCTTGGCTCGTGTCTGGGGTTGGGAGATGGCTTTCATCATCATTGGTGTACTGGGCTTTGTCTGGATGGGCCTTTGGATGACGTTCTATGAGAAACCCCACAAGAGTAACCGCGTCAATCAGGCAGAATTGAACTATATCGAGCAGGACAGGGATATTGCAGAAGTGCAGAACAAACAGGATATCAAGGAAGAGAAGCCCATCTCTTTCTGGAAGTGCTTTACCTTCAAGCAGACCTGGTCGTTTATCGTGGGTAAGTTCATGACGGATGGCGTGTGGTGGTTCTTCCTCTTCTGGGCACCTGCCTATTTCAGCGACCAGTACGGCTACACCTCCGACTCTACGATGGGTGTCCTGCTGATCTTCACGCTTTATCTCATCGTGACTGTCATCTCCATCGGTGGTGGTTATCTGCCCACCTATTTTGTCGAGAAACGTGGCATGAACCCCTACTTAGGCCGTATGCGTGCCATGCTGATATTTGCCTGTTTCCCGCTGTTGGGTCTTCTGGCTCAGCCGCTCGGTGCCTATAGCGCCTGGTGGCCCGCTATCCTCATTGGTCTGTTGGGCGCAGGCCATCAGGCTTGGAGTGCAAACCTCTATTCTACGATTGGCGATATGTTCCCCAAATCTACTATTGGCACGATAACGGGTATCGGTACGATGGCAGGCGGTCTCGCCTCTTATGCCATCAACCTCTCGTCAGGTCAGTTCTTCGACTGGGCAGCCGGTCAGGGCAGTGCCTATACGTTCTTCGGCTTCGAAGGCAAGCCTGCCGCCTACATGGTGGTGTTCTCCATCTGCGCTGTGGCCTATATCATCGGCTGGTGCATCATGAAGACACTTGTGCCGAAATACAAACCCATCGTGATTGAGGATTAATTAAAAACCAGAAGTGATATGCAGACATACACCTATGAAGAGGCTTATCAGGCTTCATTGAACTATTTCGGTGGCGACGAGTTGGCAGCCCGCGTTTGGGTCAACAAGTACGCGATGAAAGACAGTTTCGGGAATATCTATGAGAAATCGCCCGAGGACATGCACTGGCGCATCGCCAACGAGATCGCACGTATCGAAAAGAAATACAAGAACCCGATGGGGGCGGAGGAGATCTTCCATCTGCTCGACCATTTCAGATATATCGTACCTGCAGGCAGTCCGATGACAGGCATTGGCAATAATTATCAGATTGCCTCGCTGTCGAACTGTTTCGTGATTGGTCTCGACGGCAATGCCGACTCCTACGGAGCCGTATTACGTATCGACGAGGAGCAGGTGCAGTTGATGAAGCGCCGCGGTGGCGTGGGACATGATTTGAGTCATATCCGTCCGAAAGGCTCGCCAGTCAACAACTCCGCACTGACTTCCACTGGTCTGGTGCCTTTCATGGAACGATATAGTAATAGTACGCGCGAGGTGGCACAGGACGGACGTCGTGGTGCCCTGATGCTTAGCGTGAGCATCAAGCATCCGGATTCGGAGGCCTTTATCGATGCCAAGATGACGGAAGGCAAGGTGACGGGTGCGAACGTGTCAGTGAAAATCGACGACGAGTTCATGGAGGCAGCCATCAACGACAGGCCATACATCCAGCGCTTCCCCGTTGACGCTACGACAGATCCGGGTAAGTCTGGTGAGGCCAGCCTGGCCTTCGAGAAAGAAATCTCTGCCAAGGCTCTCTGGGAGAAGATCGTGCACAATGCTTGGAAGAGTGCTGAGCCGGGTGTGCTGTTCTGGGACACCATCCTGCGCGAGAGCATCCCCGACTGCTATGCCGACCTGGGCTTCCGCACGGTATCTACGAATCCCTGCGGTGAGATTCCCCTCTGTCCTTATGACTCCTGTCGTCTGCTAAGCATCAACCTCTATAGTTATGTGGTGAATCCGTTTACGAAAGAGGCCTATTTCGATTTCGACCTGTTCAAACTGCACGTGCAGCAGGCCCAGCGCCTGATGGACGATATCGTGGATCTGGAGTTGGAGAAGATCGACCAGATACTGGAGAAGGTGAACGAGGACCCGCAGTCGATGGAGGTGAAGGGTGCCGAGATCCATCTCTGGGAGAAGATTAAGTCGAAGAGCGGCAAGGGTCGTCGTACAGGTGTGGGCATCACAGCCGAGGGCGATATGATTGCTGCCATGGGATTGTTCTACGGCACGCAGCCGGCTACCGACTTCTCTGTGGAGGTTCATAAGACACTCGCCCTGAATGCCTACCGTTCTTCAGTGACGATGGCTCAGGAGCGTGGTCACTTCGAGATCTACGATGCCAAGCGTGAGGAGAAGAATCCGTTCATTTGCCGTTTGAAGGAGGCCGATCCGGATTTATATAAGGATATGGTGAAGTATGGTCGTCGTAACATTGCCTGTCTGACGATTGCGCCGACGGGTACGACCTCTTTGATGACGCAGACCACCAGTGGTATCGAACCAGTATTCCTGCCTGTCTATACGCGCCGTCGTAAGGTGAACCCAGGCGACGCTGGCGCCCATGTGGACTTCGTCGATGAGGTGGGCGACTCCTTCGAGGAATATATCGTATATCATCCGAAATTCATGGAGTGGATGCGTGTCAATGGCATCGATACCGAAAAGCACTATACGCAGGAGGAAATCGACGAACTTGTGCAGCGTTCACCCTATTATAAGGCTACTGCCAACGATGTCGATTGGCTGATGAAGGTACAGATGCAGGGGGCAATCCAGAAATGGGTCGATCACTCCATCAGCGTCACCGTTAATCTGCCCAGCGATGTCGATGAGGACCTGGTCAATAAACTCTATGTCGAGGCCTGGCGCTCGGGCTGTAAGGGCTGTACCATCTATCGCGATGGCAGTCGCTCGGGTGTGATGATCTCTGTCAAGAAGGAGACGAAGAAGGAAGAGGAGGCCAAGGACAACAACCTGGAAGAGAAGAAGACTGAGCAGCCCTGCAAGCATCCGGAAGTGACGGAAGTGCGTCCCCCCGTATTGGAGTGCGACGTGGTCCGTTTCCAGAACAACAAGGAGAAGTGGGTGGCCCTCGTGGGTTTGCTCGATGGCTATCCCTATGAGATCTTCACGGGTCTTCAGGACGACGACGAAGGTATCATGCTGCCCAAGACAGTGACACATGGAAAAATCATCAAGCAGGTGAACCCTGACGGCACGAAGCGCTACGACTTCCAGTTTGAGAACAAACGGGGCTATAAGACCACTGTCGAGGGACTGTCGGAGAAGTTCAATCCTGAGTATTGGAACTACGCCAAACTGATTTCCGGCGTGCTCCGCTACCGCATGCCTATCGACCATGTGATCAAACTCGTCTCGTCGCTCCAGTTGAAGAGCGAGAGCATCAACACCTGGAAGAACGGTGTGGAGCGTGCTCTGAAGAAATATGTGACAGACGGCACTGAGGCCAAGGGACAGATCTGTCCGAATTGTGGCAGCGAGAGCCTGATCTATCAGGAAGGATGTCTCATCTGTAAGAACTGTGGATCGAGCCGATGCGGATAACAGCCTCCTATATCCATCTGCGGAACGTCCGCTTCCACGCCTTTCATGGGGTGATGCCCCAGGAGAGAAGGGTGGGGGCCTACTTCCTCGTCAACCTGCGGGTGGGCTATCCGTTGGAAAAGGCGATGCAGAGTGATGAGGTCGCTGACACCCTGAATTATGCAGCCCTCTATGCGGTGGTCCGCGAGGAGATGATGACGCCTTCCAACCTGTTGGAACAGGTGGCTGGGCGCATCGCAGATGCCGTGATAAAGGCCTTTCCGCAGGTCACCTCAATCGATCTGGAACTGACGAAGGAGAACCCGCCGATGGGAGCCGACTGCGACGGGGCTGGGGTGGAGATTCACTTAATAAATGATAAAACTGACTGAAGAATTCGGCATTTTGGTGATTAATGCGTATTTTTGCAGGTTAAAGGAAGAGTATGTATAAGAAAATACTGTTGGTTCTGATAACGATTTTCTGTTTTGCAGCCATCGCAACGGCTGCAAACCGCAAATTCACGCTGGTCATCGATGCAGGACATGGTGGCGGCGATGCAGGAGCCATCGGTAATGCTGGTGTCAAGGAGAAGAACCTCACGCTGAAGTTCGCCTTGGCCTTCGGACGACTGGTGGAGCAGAACTGCCCTGATGTGAAAGTCATCTATACCCGTAAGACCGATAAATTCGTCGAATTGTATAAACGGGCGGAGATTGCCAACCAGAACAAGGCCGACCTGTTTATCTCCATCCATATCAATGCCGTGCCTAAGGGCCATACGGTCCGCGGTTTCCAGACCTACACCTTGGGCAAGAGCCGTCGCACGGGTAAGAACAATGGCGTGATGGAGAATCTGGAAGTGGCAAAGCGCGAGAACGAGGTCATCTTCCTGGAGAAAGACTACAAGCAGACCTATCACGGCTACGATCCGAACTCTCCGGAGAGCGATATCCTGTTTGAGTTCATACAGGACAAGAACATGGAGAACAGCATCGAACTGGCCAAGTACATGCAGAAATACGTCTGTCAGGCGACGAGGCGTCAGGATATGGGCGCCCATCAGGACAATCTGGCAGTGCTGCGCCTGACCTCTATGCCTGGCTGTCTGATAGAGTTGGGTTTCATCTCCACCCGCGATGAGGAACAATATATGAACACCTCTCTGGCCACCGAGCAGTATGCCCGTGGCATCTTCAATGCCTTTATGGCCTATAAGAAACGGTTCAGTGGTGGCATCACGGTGCCTTATATGGCAGAGCCGAAGACGGAGCCGAAACCAGAGCCGAAGCCAGAGGTGAAACCTGTGCCCGAACCCCAGCCTGAGCCCAAGTCCGAGCCTGTCGTGGAGCCCGTGCTGCCCACACAACCTGAGACGCCTGAAACCACGGCACCCCAGGCAGTGAGCCAGCCTGAACCCCAGCCAGTACAACCAGAGGTCAAGACGCCCGAGCAGAAACCTACGTCAGCGCGGCCCATCTTCAAGGTGCAGATCCTGACGTCGCCCAAGGCCTTGAAAGCCAGCGACTCGCGGTTCAAGGGTGTGACGAATACCAGTAGTTACAAGGAAAGTGGCCTGTACAAATATACCGTAGGGTCGTCAGAGGACTACAATGCCATCAACCGCTTGCGGAAGAACCTGCTCAGCAAGTTCCCAGAGGCATTCATCATCGCCTTCAAAGATGGTAAGCGGGTGAACGTGCAGGACGCCATCAAGGAGTTTAAGAGTAGAAAATAAGATAGTCATCATTAAATAGTTCAAGATATGAAGAATTATTTCACAAAGGAAGTGCAGATCGCCCTCGTGGCAGTGGTGGGAATCGTCGTGTTGTTCTTTGGAATGAAGTTCCTGAAGGGCCTGACCCTGTTATCCACCGACGATAGTTATTATGTAGAGTTTAAGGATATCACAGGCGTGTCTGCCTCTTGTCCCGTCTATGCCAACGGCTATCGCGTCGGCGTCGTGGAGGATGTCATCTTCAACTACGATGATCAGGAGAAGATTGTGGCCGTTCTTGGCCTCGACAAGCATCTCCGCCTTCCGAAGGCATCAACGGCAGAGATTGCCAGCGACCTGCTGGGAAATGTGAAACTCGAACTGAAATTCGGTCCGGATCGTGAGGATATCTTGGAACCTGGCGATACCATCATGGGTAAGCAACAGGCTGGCGCCCTTGGCAAGGCTGCCGATATGCTCCCCCAAGTAGAAAAAATGCTGCCTAAGGTCGATTCTATCCTGGCCAGCGTGAACATGCTGCTGATGAATCCGGCCATCGCCAATTCTTTGCACCATGTCGATCTGATTACGGGTCACCTGGTGACGACTACCAATGAGTTGAACCGCCTTACTGCCGCGCTCAACCATCAGATGCCTGGTACGCTGACCAGGGTCGATAGCCTGCTCGACAATACGACGACGCTGACCAAGCACCTGAGCGACCTCGATATCGCCATGACGCTGGCCAAGGTGAACAATACCCTTCAGAATGTGGAGGAGATGACTGCCAAACTCAATAGTAATGAGGGTACGATCGGCCTGCTGATGCGCGACCAGCAACTCTATCGAAATATGACCTCGACAATGGGTCATGTCGATTCGTTGGTGATCGATTTGAAGCAGCATCCGATGCGCTATGTGCATTTCTCACTTTTTGGCAGAAAAGACAAGTAATTTAAATTTTGTCTAAATTAACGGTGTTGCTTAATCCTTTTCCACAATCTATCGTGGAAGTCCCCCTTAAATAGTGGTTTTTTGCGCTCTGTTGCGCAGTCTGAAAGAGGTGTGCAAAGAAAGGTTTCAAAATGCTTAAGTATTTGTCGGTCAGCAGATTGTGAATATGCAAGACCCTTTTTTCGCACAATTTCCGTGAAACATTCTAACCCGCCATTTCTTAGGCACTTAGACCGATTGTAAACACACTGTGAATTTTTGGGGGATTTGCATAATTCAAAAAAAATAGCGAACTTTGCAATCGAAAACCAACGATCAATCACAAATCGTTGAAAAGAAACAAAACGAATTAAAAAAAAGATACAATCGCCGATGTCGAAAAGTCATAAGGCGCTTTGGGCCGACTGCCTCCAAATCATCCAGGCTAACGTCACAGAGCAACAGTTTAAAACGTGGTTTGCGCCAATCGTCTTCGAGTCCTTCTCCGAGGCGGAGCATACGCTGCTGGTGCAGGTTCCAAGTCCGTACGTGTACGAGTACCTGGAGCAGTACTACGTGGGACTGTTAAGTAAGGTACTCGCGCGAGTGTATGGAACCAATATCGTTTTGCGCTACCGCATTGTGACTGACAAGTCCAACAGACTTTCTCAGGAGGTGGAGAGCGACGGACCTACATCGGTGGAGGCTCCGCATGCTACCGTCCGTGGCAATCAGACGCCTACGACCTTGGATGCCGCCGTGCCTCAGGGGCTCAATCCCCAACTCGATCCGAAGAAGACCTTCCAGACCTTCGTCGAGGGCGATTCCAACAAACTGCCTCGCACGGTGGGCCTCTCGATTGCTGAGCATCCGGGCAAGTCGGCCTTCAATCCTTTCTTCGTCTATGGCCCCTCAGGCTGTGGCAAGACCCACCTCATCAATGCCATTGGCGTGCGCTGCAAGGAGTTCTATCCGAAGAAGCGTGTGCTCTATGTCAGCGCCCGTCTCTTCCAGGTGCAGTTCACCGATGCCGTGCGCCGCAACACCACCAACGATTTCATCAATTTCTACCAGTCCATCGACGTGCTTATTGTCGATGACATCCAGGAGTGGGCCACCTCTCCAAGGACGCTGGATACCTTCTTCCACATCTTCGACCATCTGTTCCGTATCGGTAAGCAGATCATCTTGGCCAGCGATCGTCCTCCTGTTGATCTGCAGGGCGTGAAGGATCGTCTGCTGACACGTTTCTCCTGCGGACTCATCGCCGAGTTGGAGCAGCCCAACGTGCAACTCTGCATCGACATCCTCAATATGAAGTGTCGTCGCGATGGTCTGAAGATCCCTGCCGATGTGATCCAGTATATTGCTGAGACAGCCAACGGCAGCGTGCGCGACCTCGAAGGTGTGGTGAACTCGCTGATGGCCTATTCCATCGTCTATAGCACCGCCCTCGACATGCGTCTGGCCGAGCGTATCATCAAGCGTGCCGTGAAGGTCGATAACCATCCGCTCACCATCGACGATATCCTGGAGAAGGTGTGCAAGCACTACAATGTGTCGCAGCAGCACGTGTTCAGCAAGAGCCGCAAGCGCGACTATGTGCAGGTGCGCCAGGTGTCGATGTATCTGGCTACGAAATATACCAAGATGCCTGCAGGGCGTATCGGACAACTCATCGGCAATCGCGACCACTCAACGGTGATTCACAGTTGTAACACCGTCGAGAAGCGCCTGAAGGTCGATAAGGCATTCTCTGCCGAGCTCAGCAGCATCGAGAATTCCTTCAAACTCAAAAAATAGGGTGTACAAACCAACGTTCAATTTGAAGCGCCCAGTCCTTGTGTTCCATCATTTCGGAAACAAGGGCTACTCGCTCTTTGCCTGTCTGGGACGAGAGGTGGTCTGCAGCGTGCTCTCCGTAGCCACGCTGACCTACGCCTCTGCGGAGAGTGTCTCGACGGATCCCGTCGTGACAGACTCCACCGCCACCACGACAGCCCGCGAGATGATGCTCGAGGAAGTCAGTGTGACTGGCTCGAGGGCGCCCCTGACGAAGAGTCAGGCTGCGAAAATGGTCACTGTACTGGATCGTGCAGACATTGCGCAGGCTCCAGTACAAAGTATTAACGATCTCCTGAAATACGCCGTCGGCGTGGATGTCCGTCAACGAGGACCCATTGGTGCACAGACAGACATCTCCATCCGAGGCGGCACACAAGACCAGATTATCTTGTTGCTGAATGGCATCAACATCTGTGACCCGCAGACGGGCCACAACGCGATGGACCTTCCTGTCGATCTCAGCGATATCGTCCGCATCGAAGTGCTCGAAGGTCCTGCAGGCCGCATCTACGGCACCTCTTCACTCGTCGGCGCGATCAATATCGTGACAGGAGTCAGGGGGCAGGAGTCAGAAGACAGGAGAAATGTGCAGGCGCATATCGAGGGCGGCTCCTACGGATACTTGAATGTCGGCTTAAAGTTTTCTCTTTCCTCTTTCGACTTTCTTGCGTCCCATCCGGTAGCAAGCGCTTCGCGATCACCTCTTTCCTCTAGTATATCTGCCAATTACGCCCGCAGCGACGGCTACAGCCGTTCTCGGACAGGTCGCCTCAACACGGACTTCAGCGGCTCGAAGGCTTTCTATCAGGGACAATATGAGAACGAGGATATCCGGCTGCACTGGCACCTCGGCATTGCCGACAAAGGCTGGGGCTCCAGTACCTTCTATGCTTCTCCCAAGTGGCAGGCCGACGACCAGTATGAACATACCACGAAACTCTACTCAGCCATCCAGGGACAGACCAAACGGGGACGGCTGCACTTGGGAGGCAACATCTACTGGAACCAGAACAAGGATCGCTACGAGGGGTATCGCGGACAGCCCGAGAAGATGCCATACAACTACAACCGCACGGATGTCTATGGGGTGAGTCTCAGTAGTTATTTCGACTGGAACACCCACAACCGGACTGCCTTCGGAGCCGAACTGCGCAACGAAGACCTGGTCAGCGGCAACCTCGGCGAGCCGCTCCAGCAGACACACCATATCAGTGGTACCGATCGCGACTACACCCTTGGCGTGAACCGCACGAACATCAGCGGCTATTTGGAGCACAACCTCTTGCTGCGCGATTTGACCCTCTCGGCAGGATTCGTCGCCGTCAAGAACACGTGGAGCCATATGAACATGACCGTCTATCCAGGCATCGACATCAGTTACCGTCCCACCCCGCATTGGACGCTCCACGCCTCGTACAACACCTCTCTGCGTATGCCATCATTCACGGAGATGTACTACAAACTACAGGGCTACAGTGCCGATCCCCACCTGAAACCCGAAGAGATGCGCGCCCTCGAGGCAGGGCTCACTTATCACTCATCACTCATCACTATTCACTCCACATTGTGGAAGCACAATGGGAGCAACATGATCGACTGGATCATGGACACCTCGAAGGGCGATGAGGCTGTCTGGCAGAGTGTCAACCACACCAAACTGAACAGCATCGGCTTCGAAACCTCCGCCTCCCTCTACTTATCACTTATCACTTATCACTCATCACTCCTTCAGGTCAGTTATAGTTACATTCATCAGGACAAAGAGCAAGAAAGTGGCATCGTGTCACAATACGCCTTGGAATATCTGCGCCACAAACTCGTGGGCAATCTGCGGCTCCCGCTGACAGACAGGCTCAGCCTCAACCTGAACGCCAGATGGCAGGATCGGGTGGGTTCCTACACCGACTTCGACGGCACGGTACAGGACTACAGCCCCTACTTCCTGCTCGACACCCGCCTGACATGGCAGGAGCCGACGTGGAAAATCTATCTTGAAGCCAACAACCTCCTCGACACGCGCTACCACGACTACGGCTTAGTGGAACAACCCGGCCGCTGGCTCATCGCCGGCTTCAACATCAGTCTGTGATCAGCGAGAACAGAGTGATATTGCTAATTCTTGTTAAATACATGAAGCATTCTGATTTATGCTGTATAGTTTTTTATATCTTTGCAGTATCTATTAATAATTTGTGAGTATGAAACCAACAAAACTATTCCATTGTAGCATGAAGGTCGCAGCGGCCTTGCTACTGACCGTGATGCTTGCTGGGCTGACTGCCTGCAGCAAGGAGGACAAACCCGTGAACAATGTGTCGGCTGAGAAGATCGTCGGCAAGTGGTATGCTGAGAACAACACGCCAGGCTCGATCAATGCCGACGGCGTCAGCATCGACTACTATAAGTTGGTACAGTATGCTGACTTCAGAGCCGACGGCACCGGATTCTGGAGCATCATCTTCGTCGATAAGGATTACAACGCCATCGACATCCCCGACTTCTTCTGCGGCGGCACGTTCAATTACACCATCAATGGCAACACCATCACCATCACGATGGCCAGTGCCGGCCTGCCCATCCTGAAGGACTCTTGGGACGTCACCTACAAAGACGGCCACATCTCGGTGGATGCACCGGGCATTCCGCACTCCCTAGATCCCATTATCTACGACAAGGACTTCTATTGCCAGCGCTGGCTGCAACAACTCGGTTTCGGCTACAGCAAACCCTTTGGCCTTGACATCGGTCAGTTGACTGAGGACTTCACGATCTACGGTGAAATGGCTGTCACCGGTACCCTGACCAAAAACATCAAACTCTATATTGCCGACGGCGGTGCCGTGGCTTTAAACTTTTGTAATATTTCGCCTGTAGAAAACGGCGAGGACCACTTTGCGGGTATCACCTGTCTGGGGTCGGCCGACATTCATATGACCGGTGGCGACGTTATTGTACGCGGCGTGGGCGGATGTCCCGGTATCTTCGTGCCTGAAGGCAGCACGGTCCGCATCGGCGTAGAAGACCGCACCTGGAATATGTACGTCTATGGTAGTGAGGGCGCGGCAGCCATCGGCAGCGGTTCCAGCGATAATCCTGAGTACGCCAAGGCAGGCAACATCGTCGTGTACGGTGGCGTACTTATGGCATTTGGAGGTAATAATGCGGCAGCCATCGGCAGCGGCAAGGGAGGCTCCTGCGGCAGCATCCTCATCAGTCCTGTGATTGTAGGAGCACTTTTAAATGCCGAAGGCGGTTCTAATGGCCCTGGCTTGGGAGCAGGCACTCAAGGCACCTGTGGTCCCATCACGTTAACAGGTCCTGACGCAGTGTACTCTACCGCGGGCGGCTACGGTGCTCCGGCTATCGGTGCTGCCATAAAAGGCAAGTGCGGTGTCATTACGCTGGATGTACCTCGATTAGAACCCAAAGCAGGAACCTATGCTCCTGCCATCGGCGCTGCCAACGACGACGGCACCTTCTGCGACACCATCAAGTTTGTCGGTGGACGTGTCTATTGCCATCCGGGTGAGTATGCCACTACCGCCTTAGGAGAAATATTCAATGCCATGGGAAAGTGCGCGGGCATCTACGTAGGTGGGAATCTCCAGGAACTGTTGGTGAAGAACGATAATGCCAGGAATCCGTCAGAAATCATGCATGCCAGTTCCTACTCGTCGGATACGGAGGAGCGCACCAAATATTTCAACAATCTTTTCGACTGCGACATAAGGAAATCCACCTCCATCAACGTCGATGGGATGCAGTTCTGGCTAAACGGTCCGAAAAAGAGCATCAACATCGGCTACGATTGCACAGAAAGATAAAGTACAAACAATCACATCGCAAAAGTAAAGGCTGAGAATCAAATCTCAGCCTTTTTCTTTTCACTTTTGACTTCGTCGCTCTTTGTGAACTTAATGTTCTTCTCAACTGCTTTTACTTTCAATGCCATAATTCTTCATTTTTTAAAGGGTTAATTAATTGTTTAATTTTTTCTCTTGTCGCCGATTAGACTCCGTTTTTGGCTTAGCCTAGGTAACAATTGCCTGCGCGCTCGGAAATTTTTGTCGCCTGCCTGGGCCGCAAATTTCGCTTTATTTCTTTGATAATGCAAAGGTACGAAAATTTCAAAGGTTTTCCAAATAGAAAGGCGATAATCCACCATTTTTGAACCTATTTTTCGTGCAGTTTTGCAGATAAAAATATTAAGGGTCGAAAATAGGGTAAAACAGGACTTTGGGACATGGGACATTGGGACGTTTAGCGGTTTTCAATTTTCCAAAATGAAAATAGCAATATAATATATAATATATATATTATATATTATATTGAATAATTATATATATCATAATACTATTATCTCTTCCTTCTGTTGCTCTCCCCTCCTCGGAAAGTAAAAATATGGCAAAACGTCCCATGTCCCAAAGTCCCGAAGTCCCATTTTTGAGACAAATTAAACAACCCAGCGGGATCAGGAACCTCTATGCTGAAAAGGTGCTATTCTTCATTGAGTAGCACCTTTTTCTTGAATCGATTGGCTCGTGAGTCTGGCTCGTGAGTCTGGCTCTTAGGCTAACGGCTCGTAAGGCAGTCCGAACACATCGGCCACGGCCTTAAACACTACTTTTCCCTCTACGATGTTCAATCCCTTCGCCAGTGCGGGGTCATCCTTGCAGGCCTTCTGCCAGCCCTTGTCGGCGAGGGCGATGGCATAGCGCAGGGTGGCGTTTGTCAGGGCGAGTGTTGAGGTATTGGGCACGGCTCCAGGGATGTTTGCCACGCAGTAGTGTACGATACCTTCCTCCGTATAGACGGGCTCGCTGTGTGTCGTGGGACGAGAGGTCTCGAAGCAGCCGCCCTGATCGATGGCCACATCCACGAGTACTGTTCCCGGCTCCATCAGTTTCAGCATGTCGCGGGTGATCAGGTGAGGTGTCTTGTCGCCAGGCACGAGTACTGAGCCAACCACGATATCCACCGTCGGCAACTGCTGACGGATATTATGTTCAGACGAGTAGAGCGTATGCACATTGGCTGGCGTCTCGATGTCCAGTTGGCGCAGTCGTGGCAGCGATACATCCGTGATAGTCACCTCTGCCCCCATGCCTGCTGCCATCAGTGCGGCTGCCTCACCGACAATGCCACCGCCTAATACCAGCACCTTTGTTGGCGATACGCCAGGGACGCCACTGATCAGTTTACCCTTGCCGCCCTTGGTCTTTTGCAGGTAGTAGGCGCCATTGAGCACCGCCATGCGTCCTGCCACCTCGCTCATCGGCTGTAGCAGAGGCAGTGAACCATTTGGCAGTTGTACCGTCTCGTAGGCCAGACAGACGGCTCCGCTCTTGATCATGGCATCAGTCAATTCTTTCTCGCAGGCGAAGTGGAAATAGGTGAACAGCAGTTGTCCTTTCCGCACCAGTGCATACTCCGGTTCGATGGGTTCCTTCACCTTCACGATCATCTCTGCCTCGCGATACACGTCCTCGATGGTAGGCAGTATCTTCGCTCCCGCCTTCACATACTCGTCGTCGCTGAATCCGCTGCCCTCGCCAGCCGTGTGCTGCACAAAGACCTCGTGTCCGCGACGTGTCAGTTCTGCCACTCCCGCAGGGGTCATGCCCACGCGGTTCTCATTGTTTTTAATCTCTTTGGGAATACCTACCTTGCACATAATATTTCATTTTTGGGTTGTTACTTTGCAAAGTTACTCATTTTTCCCGAAACTATCAAGTATTTTATGTGAAAAGTTTCGAAATCTTTGACGTGTTTCGAGATTATTAACTATCTTTGCAAACAAAAAGGAAATGATATGAAGCATCTGTTGTGGCTCTTGATGGTCGTCTGGCTCGGACTCCCTGCGAACGCTCAGTCGCAGCGGACGTTCTGGCTGGGGGCGGACATCAGTGGGACGAGGGAACTGGAGGCCAGGGGCACGAAACTCTATAATGCCAAGGGCGAGGAACGGGAGAACACGGCGCTGATGAAGGAACTCGGACTGAATGCCGTAAGGTTGCGGGTCTGGGTGAACCCGAAGGCGGGCTTTTGTAGCAAGGAAGATGTGCTCGTGATGGCGCTTCGGGCGAAGGTGCTGGGGATGGCGGTGATGATCGACTTCCACTACAGCGACTGGTGGGCCGATCCTGCGCAGCAAAATATCCCTGAGGCGTGGAAGGACCTGAACTACAAGCAGATGAAGAAGGCACTCGCGAAGCATACATGCGAGACCTTGAAACTGTTGAAGGATAACGGCATCGACGTGAGGTGGGTGCAGGTGGGCAACGAGACCACCAACGGATTCCTCTGGGAGATGGGGCGTGCCTCGACGAACATGAAGCAGTATGCGGGTCTGTCGCAGGCAGGCTACAAGGCTGTGAAGAAGGTGTTTCCCAAGGCGGAGGTGATCGTCCATCTCGACGGCGGCTGCGATCCGAAACGCTATCATTTCATCTTCGACGGTCTGCGGCAGTACGGGGCGAAGTGGGATATGATAGGCCTGAGTGTCTATCCCTACTGGGACCAGAGGGCGAAACTGACGACCTCGGACGACGAGACGCTGGAGAAGTGCATAGCGAATATGAACGCCCTCTACGAGCGTTACCACACGAAGATGATGATTGTGGAGACGGGCTATGAGGTGGCGCGTCCTGAGGAGGGGAAGGCGTTTCTGAAAAGATTGATATCAGCCGCTGCCACCCAGACGGGCGGACACTGCGAGGGCGTGTTTTACTGGGCGCCTGAGTTGGAAACCCATTATCGGTTGGGGGCCTTTAAGGACCACAGGCCGACGGCCATCATGGAGGCTTTTACCGAGGCTCAGCCCTGACGTAATCGACGAAGGAGTAGGGGAAGTCGTGACGGTCATCGACAGGATGATCTTCACGGCTTTCTTCTTGCCAACCTTCGTCGTAGGGCGGGAAGAAGGTGTCGGCCTCGGCTGGGGTGTCGTCGATCTCCGTCAGACAGAGGCGGTCGGCGATCTTCAGGGCCTGGCGATAGACGCTGGCGCCGCCGATAATGTAGATGTCCTCGTCGGGGGTGCAGTGCTCTAAGGCCTCTTCGAGGGAAGGATAGACGTCGCAGCCCTCAAACGCCTTGGTGCTGCGGCTGAGGACGATGTTACGGCGATTGGGCAGGGCACCCTTCGGCAGGGAGAGGAACGTGTTGCGCCCCATGATGATGGTGTGGCCCGTGGTGAGCGTCTTGAAACGCTTCAGGTCGTTGGGCAACCAGTAGATGAGTTTGTTCTTATATCCGATGGCGCGGTTCCGAGCCACCGCTGCGATAATACTAATCATACGCTCACTTCTGCTTTGATGTGTGGATGCGGGTCGTAGCCGACGAGTTCGAAGTCCTCGTACTGGAAGTCGAAGAGTGACTTCACATCGGGATTGATCTTCATCGTGGGCAGTGGGCGCGGCTCACGGGTGAGTTGGAGTCTAGCCTGTTCGATGTGGTTCAGGTAGAGGTGGGTATCGCCTGTGGTGTGGATGAAGTCGCCAGCCTTGAAACCCGTCACCTGTGCCATCATCTGGAGCAGCAGGGCGTAAGAGGCGATGTTGAAAGGCACGCCTAGGAAGGTGTCGGCCGAGCGCTGGTAGAGTTGCAGCGACAGGCGGTCGCCAGCCACATAGAACTGGAAGATGGTGTGACACGGGGGCAAGGCCATCTTGTTGACTTCTGCCACGTTCCAAGCCGAGACGATCATACGGCGCGAGTTGGGATTGTTTTTCAACTGATCCAGCACGTACTGTATCTGGTCGATGGTGCCGCCGTTGTAGTCGGGCCACGAGCGCCACTGGTGTCCATAGACGGGGCCCAGTTCGCCGTTCTCGTCGGCCCACTCGTTCCAGATGCGTACGCCGTGCTCCTGCAGGTATTTCACGTTGGTGTCGCCCTTGAGGAACCACAGCAGTTCGTAGATGATCGACTTCAGATGGAGTTTCTTCGTGGTGAGCAGTGGGAAACCGTCGTCGAGGTTGTAACGGCTCTGGGTACCGAAGATGCTGATGGTGCCAGTGCCTGTGCGGTCGCCTTTCTCAGTGCCTTCGGTGAGGATGCGGTTGAGGATGTCGAGATATTGTTTCATTTGACAATTTATTTATTCATTTAGTAATTTTACAATTTCTGGAGGCGTAGAGGGGAGATGGGTGGTCTTGATGCGCCAGGGCTTCGGGTAGAGGTTGTTGGCGCGATTGCCGATGTTCTTTGCTGGTCCCAGGGGGATGCCCTTGTAGGTAAGGGTGACGAGGCCTTTGGGCGTATCGGGTGGCAGCACGAGGGCTTCGCCACGGAGGTATTGCAGGGCCTCAGAGTAGGGGAGATCTATGTGGAAAGTGGAGAGTGGAAAGAGGAATGAGAATTGTTCTGCGGCAGACAACTCCTTCAAAGGTGATGGCAATTTAGTCTTAAGTATTCTCTTTCCACTCTCTTGCGTCCCTTCGGTAGCAAGCGACCTAAGGTCGAGCGCCTCTTTCCACTCTCCTCTTTTCCGCAAGACGCACATGAAAAGTCCTTCGCTGCGGGTGATGCCAGGGATGAAGCGATAGACGGGGGCATCGAAGCCTGGGAGCAGCGACCCCGTGATGTGCCAAGAGGGCTCCGTGGGGATGGCGACGGGCTCTGCATCGTAGGTCTCCATGATCCAGCGCACGTTCTCCTCGTTCTCCTTTATATTATAGGTACACGTACTGTATATCAGTATGCCGCCTGGATTGAGACACTCCCAGGCGTCAGCGACGATCTCGCGCTGCAACCGCCAGCATTTCTCCACATTCTGCAGACTCCACTCACTGATGGTGGCAGGATCCTTACGGAACATGCCTTCGCCAGAGCAGGGCACGTCGCAGAGAATGAGGTCGAAGCGTGCCTTTGCCTTCTTGAAATCACGCGGATAATTGTTGGTGACAATGCAATTCCTGGCGCCCCATTTCGTGATGTTCTCCAAGAGTATCTGCGCGCGGGTGGGGATGGGCTCGTTGCTCACCAGCACGCAATCCTCTGGTAAGACACTACGCAGAGCCGTTGACTTGCCGCCAGGAGCAGCGCACAAATCAAGAAGTGAAAAGTGAGAAGTGAAAAGTGAGAAGTGAGAGCGGAGCGTATGACGGAGGACGTGGGTGACGAACATCGAGGCGGCTTCCTGGACGTAGTAGCAGCCTGCATGGAGGAGTGGGTCGAAGGTGAACTGCGGACGGCCCTCGAGGTAGATCCCCTCAGGACACCAAGGCACACCTTCGCCTGCGGCGTGAGAGACCTTCAAGGGATTGAGACGGATACTGACGGGGGCATCCTCGTCGAATGCCGCCATGAAACGACTGAAGCGCTCCTCGCCCATCAATTGTCTCGTTTCCTGTACAAAATCCTCTGGTAATTGCATATCTTGCGCATAATTTCTGCGCAAAATTACTAAAAAAGACACAGATTCCACAGATTTTCTTAGATTATTTTGTTATCTTTGCAACTAATTTATGATTTGTTACGTCAAACGGCTGTAGAAAAAAAAAACAAGAGAGATATGAAAAAGTATTTAATCGCAATCGCAATGGTGCTCACACTCGGACAGAATGCCGAGGCAGTAGCACAGAAGCATCGCCACACGCCCCGTACGGAGCAGGTGGATTCTTCCAAGAACAAAAAGGATGCTATTGAGGCCTTTTCTGACACTACATCTGCGGCTGATGCCGAAGATGCTGAGGACGACAAGTACATTACCTATCGCCGTGGAACGACCTATTCGAGCAGCAGTGACGCAGAAGAACTGAAGGAAGTGTTGGACAGCGTAGGCGGCTTCTTCGCCCCCTGGATGGCAGTGAGTTTCTTCGCTATCTTCGTCATCTTCCTCCTGGCTCCGCTATTGATTATCATCGTTATCTTCTACTTTGTGAACAGGAACAGAAAGGAGCGCTACAAACTGGCACAGATGGCCATCCAGAACGGACAGCCTATCCCCGACGAGATCCTGAAGGATAATGACGGCAAATTCCTGGCCAGTGAGTATCAGGCAGGTATCCGACAGATGTTCGTGGGCGTGGGACTCGCCATCTTCCTCGGCATCATCCTCGGAGAACTCGGTATCGGCATCGGTGCACTGGTGTTCTTCATCGGACTGGGTAAGTGGTTCGTGGCCCGTCAGTCGGGAAACACGCCCCAGAACAATTTCAACAATCAGCAAAACAACAATAACAACAACTCAAATATTTCAGAACTATGACAAAGAGATTGATGCGCTCTAACGACAGAGTGATAGCAGGTGTCTGCGGCGGTATCGCCGAGTATATGGAGTTCGACCCCGTGATGGTGCGTATCGCCTATGCTTTCCTCACCATCTTCACAGCCTTCTGTGGACTGATATTCTACATCGTGCTTTGGCTCGTGATGCCCGAGAAAAGACTCTACTAAATGGCGGCACTCACTGACATAGCCCTCGTGACGCAGGTGGCGGTTTTCCACAACAAGCGGGCCTTCGACCAACTTGTAAGGAAATACCAGTCACCTGTGCGACGGTTCTTCCTGAACCAGACACTGGGCGATGAGCAGTTGAGTGACGATCTGGCCCAGGAGACCTTCATCAAGGCCTACGTGAACATCACGAAGTTCAAGGGCATCTCGAGTTTCTCCACGTGGCTCTTCCGCATCGCGTATAACGTGTTCTACGACGAGGTGCGCAGCAAGAAGCAGACGGGCGACATCGATACGCCGGAGGTGGCTCGGATGTCAGCGCTGTCGGGAGATGCCGGACTGCAGATGGACATCTATCAGGCCCTCTCGCAACTGAAGGAGGTGGAGCGCACCTGTATCACGCTCCAACTGATCGATGGCCATCCGATCGATGAAATCAGCGATATCACGGGACTGCCCCAGAATACCGTGAAGTCGCATCTGAAAAGGGGCAAGGATAAATTGACAGATTATTTAAAAGCCAATGGATATGACCGATAAAGACAATGTATTAATCGAGCAGTTCTTCAAGCAGGCTGCAGCGCAGCAGATTGAGGACAATGGGTTCACGGAGCGGGTGATGATGAACCTGCCCGAAAGTCAGGTGGAAAAGGTCCACAGGCTGTCGCTCCTCTGGACGGTGTTCTGTGTGGTGATGAGTGTGGTGCTTTTCTTCATCTTTGGTGGCTGGCAGGCCCTGAAGGCCAGCATCATGGTAGCCGTTCAAGGGGTACTCACCTCGCTGAGCGTCTTCCTTACCACAGCTCCGACGACTGAGATTCCTCTGAATCCTGTGGTTCTTCTTTTGGTTGCGGCCTTTGTATTAATTTACCTTCCGTATCGAACATACCGTAAGTTGTCCGCAGCACTGTAAACTCGGTACGGCGGTTCAACTGGTTGCACTGCTCTTGCTGTTCCTCGGGTAGTTTGGCGATGAAGTCTTCGGTCAGCACGTCGCCCGCCTTGAGGAACGCATATCTTTCTGCCACTTTCTTCTTGATGGTCTTGGGTTTGCCCTCACCGTAGCCCTTCGGAGTCAGGCGATCTGCAGCGATGCCGTGTTCTATCAGATAGTTCACCACACTCTCCGCACGACGCTGCGAGAGGCGTTCGTTGTACTGGTCGGAACCTTTATAGTCGGTGTGGGCCGAGAGTTCGATGGTCACGTTGGGATTCTCGTTCAACAGTTTCACGAGTTCGTCGAGGGCAGTGGCCGATTCTGGGCGCAGCGTCGCCTTGTCGAAGTCGTAGAAGATGTTTTCGATCAGCACGGGTGCCGCGATGTTGGCGAGTGGGAACTGCAGCACATACTCCTCTGATTCCGTCACGGGTTCCACGCGCAGTTGTTCCTGATGGTTCAGATAGCCCTTGCAGGTGCCGAGGAGCACGTAATCCACACCAGGCTTGATCTCTTGTGTAAAGGAGCCGTCGCCCCTGACGCTGAGTTTCAGGTTCGTTCCGTCGTTGCCTACCATATACACCTGGGCGGCAGTCAGTTCGTAACCGTCCTGTTCATACACCCAGCCCTTTACTGTCTGCACGATTTCGGGATTGAAGAAACTGTAGATATGGTCCAGTCCGCGGTTGTCGCCACGACTGGATGAGAAAAAGCCCTGATTCAAACGTCCCTCGAAGGTCATACCGAAGTCGTCGCCCTGCGAGTTCAACGGAAATCCTGGGTGTTCTATCGTCCAACCCACGGTTTTGGTCTTGGCGATGAAGATGTCCAGTCCGCCTAAGCCCGGATGTCCGTCGGAAGAGAAATAGAGGTCACCGTTGGGACGGAAGGTGGGAAACATCTCGTCGCCTGCCGTGTTGATGGGTTCGCCTAAGTTCTCTACACTACCCACCTCCTTGTTGCTGAGGAGTCGGCAACGCCAGATGTCGAGGCCTCCATAGCCGCCAGGCATGTCGCTGACGAAATAGAGCCACTCCCCATCGGGTGAGATGGCAGGATGGGCATAACTGAAGAGGGTATCCTTTCCGATACTGAGTTCCGTGGGCTTGCTCCAGGCAGCATCACTGCGACTCGATGCGGCGATGACGGCATAGCGGGGATATTGCGGGTCGGATTTGCAGAGGGTCAAGTACATCGTCCTGCCGTCGGACGAGAAACAGCAGGCTCCCTCTTCGAAGGCGGAGTTCAGTTCCGAGTCGATGCTCTGGGGCTTGCCCCATTTGCCTTTCTCGTCCTTCTGTGCCCAGAAGATATCGGCTGGTTTCGAACCCGTGATACCGCTGTACTCATCGCCCTGTGCCTGATTACGGGTGGAGGTGAAGAAGAGTTGGTTGCTCTCCTCGCCAGCGAGGGCAGGGGAGAAGTCGTCGCGACGCGAGTTGAAGAGATCCATGCGTTTTACGGTATATTTCGAACCTTCTTTCTTCCATTCGGGCGCCATCTTCGCTGCTTCCACACCGTTCTTCGCCAGTTTCAGCAGATCCTTGTCGGGCAGCGAGTCGATGGCAGTTTGGAAGTTCTTTCCAGCCTCCTTGTAGTTGCCTGCCTTCATCAGTTGCTGGGCCAGTCGCAGGTGTGTCAACGAGTCGGCCTGCTTGTAGCGGATCACGTTTTTGTAGGCGGTGATAGCTTTGTTGGTATTGTTGATTTTCCGATAGCACTCCGCCATCTTCGCACTCAGTTGTCCGCGTTTCTCTTTTTCTTTCGAGGGCGTTCCAGAGTAGGCTTTCTTATACTGTGCCGCTGCGTCGTAGTACTCGCCTACGGCATAGAATTTCTCTGCCTTCTTTATAGCCTGATCCGCCCCGCAGCCAGTGAGCAGCAGGGAGAAGATGGTCACAGATGCTATGATGAAAATCTTTCGCATACCTACATATAACGAAAGAACCTGCCCTTTTATTGCCTTCGGGCGATGATATCGATAGTTGGACTATAGGTCGCGGGTCAGCATCAGACGATAATCCACGGGACTCATGCCGATGGCTTCCTGGATGCGACGCTGCAGGGTACGTACATTCGAGAAGCCAGCCTCCTCAGCCACGACGGCTATGGTGTAGTTGGGTTGTTCGCGCAGCAGGCGCAGGGCTGCCAGCACGCGCAGGTTGTCGATATAGGCGTCGGGCGTACGATGGATGGTCTGCTTGCGGAAGAGTTGTGCCAGACGGGCCTGGGTCACACCCAACATCTCCGCCAGATCCTGTGCGTTGAACTCTGGGCGCAGATGCGGACGCTCTTTCTCTACGCGCATCTCGATGATGGCCATCAACTGTCCGTCGTCCTGCAGGTCGGCATTCCGCTGACGTTCCACATTGCCCTCCATAATCTCACGGGCCACCTCCGTACGACGCTTCAACTCCACATCGTACTCCAGCCGTTCCGTCAGGTCGAGATTGCGGCTCACCATACGCACCAACTCGTCCTTGAGCCGTTCTACCTCTTTCTTCAGGAATTCATTCTCCTCCTGAAGTTGTTTGATCTCCTCTGCTTTCATCTTACTCTACTCTAAACAGTTGTAGGAATCCACTCAGTTCAAACACCTCCTTCACCTCGTCAGCCATTCCCTTCAGGGTGGAAGTATGTCCGTTGGCACGGGTGTGCTTGAAGACATTGAGCAGGATGCGGAGGCCGCTACTGGAGATGTAATTCAGTTCGGTACAGTCGAGCACGACATCGCAGTCGGTACGCTCGAAAACTGGTGCAAGGCCCTTTTCAGCCTGACTGCTGGCTACGTTGTCAAGGTCACCGTTCAGCGCCGCAACCAGCTTTCCTTCTACTTCATTAATCGTAATTGCAAACATAACTATTTAACTTTTCACTTTTCACTTTTCTTGCGTCCCTTCGGTAGCAAGCGAGCAGAGCTCGAGCGCATTTTTCACTCCTTTCCTGAGTGTCAGGATATTGTGTTCGTTGGACCGTTGGTATGCCAGTCCGTCAGTCATCTGTTGCAACAGAATAATACCCATTCCGCCTGGGGGCCGCTGGTCGGGAGGTACAGAGAGGTCTGTGGCGGAACCTTCAGTGGGGTCGAAGGGTTTCCCGTCGTCATCGATGGTCAGCACCAGTTGCCCGTCCTCCACCTTTGCCTGCAGCGTGATGCCTGTAGCCTCGCCATAGTTGATGATATTGGCCACCGACTCCTCCACTGCCAGACGCAGGCGCTTCGTCTCCTTCTCGTCTATGCCCGCCTGCTGGGCCACCTCAGTGACGAAGGGCAGCAGACGTCCGATATCGTCCATCGAGGATTTCATGACCAGTTTGTTGGCTTTGCTTTCCTGACGCTGCCACTTAATCGCCAGCAGGGTGATATCGTCACTCTGTTCAGCCTTACCTGCATGCTGGTGTGCCTCTGCTTCCATGTGTTCCACCAGTTGCTGTGTCGTGTCGTTGCTGTGCGCCTGAACCAGTTGCAGCACATGCTTCCTGCCCAGTTGCCGACCCTCGACATCCATCGACTCCGTCAGTCCATCAGTATAGAGGAACAGCATATCGCCATCCTTCATCTGTGTCTCCTGTCCCTCGTAGATCCAGTCGGGCAGTGCGCCTATGGGCAGGTTGCGCTTGATGGGTAGCGGCTCTCCATCCACGAGGGGCGCCTCGTGTCCAGCATTGCAGTAGTCGAGATGGCCTGTGCTGAGGTCTAGGATACCCACGAACATCGTTACGAAGTAGCCTGCAGTCGATTCTTCGGTGAGGTTGCGGTTCATGGTCTCCACGATGGCAGAGGCACTGTCGGCTCGACGCGCCTCACTGCGGAACATCGCCCTCATCACCGCCATCAGAAGGGCGGCAGGAACACCTTTGCCCGTCACGTCGCCAATACAGAAGATCAGGCGGTTGTCGCGCAGGAAATAGTCGTAGAGGTCGCCACCTACGTCGCGGGCTGGTGTCAGCGAGGCATAGAGGTCGATGTCTTTTCGCTCTGAAGAGGACAGGGCGTTTTTCGGTAGCATCGCCATCTGGATGCCTTGGGCGATCTTCAGTTCCTGTTCCAGTGCCGCCTTCAGCGTGATGGTCTTCCGCAGTTGTTCCACATAGATGGAGAGCGATGTCTGCATGTTCTCGAAGGCATCGTGCAACAGACGTACCTCGTCGCTGGTCTTGATCTCTGGCAGTGGCGACGAGAAATTACCCAGTGCCACCTGGTCGGCCGACATGGCGAAGAGGTGCAGGGGCTTGGTGGTCTGCTTGACTAGGTGGCGGCAGATGAAGTAGATGGCTACCAGTCCGATGAGCATCGTCAGCAGGATGATGGTGTTCAGTATCTGTCCGTTGTAGAAGATCACCTCTTCTGGCACCACGATGACCATCGTCCAATCCACATATTTGATGGTGCGGTAATAGATCCAGGAGTGCACGCCATCCACATTCATCATGGCCTCTCCTCTTTCTCCTTTCACCATTTTCGCCACCACGCGGTCGTCGAGGGTATCGGGGGTCTGTTTCGTCTGTTCTACGAAACTTTCATTCAGCATACGGCTCTCGTCAGGATGCACGATATAATTTCCATGATGGTCGATGATAAAACAGTACGACTTATGCTTGTGTCCCTTCTCGTACTTATCGTTCATCTTTTTGATCTCTCTGATAAAGTCGCGATGCATCGACTGGAGCGACAATTGGACGCAAAGCAGGCCCACGGACTGTCCCTGATGGTTGTGAACTGCTGTGGCATAGGTGGTAAACATCGTTCGCCGGTTGGCTTCTGCAACACGGTTCGGTTCAAAGTGTGCGCCTACCCAGATGCCAGTGTCGCTCTTCAAACAATCCTGATACCATGGCGCACGAAAATAGCCATACACGCTGTCAGTCCGGGCGATGTACATCTGTCCTGTGGAATCGCGCCTGATCATTGGCGTGAAGGTACCTTTCTTCCCAGGGTAGTAGTCTGGCAAAAACAGAATCGCACTGCTCTTCACTGCCGGATTCATCTTGACGATACGCTCCATGTGGTCGTACATCATGTCAGGATGGTCTATGTCGCGCTCAATATCGTGCACGTTTGTAAATGATAACGCAAAAGTATACCAACAAATAATTCAATAGTATACCAGTCCAAAAGAGCGCTGCAAATATACAAAGAGTTGGTTATACATTACTTT
>CAJODF010000017.1:32841-34379 GCA_905233555.1 uncultured Prevotella sp.
AGGAATAAAAATGGCCTCGATGTTTGGTCAACTCACTGAAAATGAGTAATTTTACAATCGCCAAAAAGTAAAATTCAAACATCAAAGCCGTGAGCAAAGTTACAACAATTATTTCAGACCTGAGAAGTTTTTTCTCAGAAAATGATAAAAATCGTGCAATTAATGCAATTATGGGTGTTATGGAGTGCATAAACATACGTCCGAGCCAAATCGGAACAGAAAAGAAGGAGAACTGCAAGTTCACAAACGTGCAGGTCCTTAATCTCCTGATACTGTTCCCGTTCTTTGTCGTCAGGAATGCATACCAATACTCGGGCTCTTCTTTAAGCCGCCTGTTCAGTTGTGAGAAAGACATGTTCTATCGTTTTATGAATAATGGTAATATCAAGTGGCGCAAGCTGCTGTATGCAGTGAACCTTCATCTGCTTCGAAAAATCAGCCGTAGTACTGAGGCGCCGCATGACAAGCCTGTCTGCCTGATTATTGATGATACGGATGATCCGAAGAGTGGGCGCAAGAGTGAGCTTATCGGCAAGGTGTTCTCCCATATCCTGCACAAGACCATCCTCGGCTACAAATGCATGACTCTGCTCTATACCGATGGA
Organism: uncultured Prevotella sp.; assembly: GCA_905233555.1. Taxonomy (GTDB): domain Bacteria; phylum Bacteroidota; class Bacteroidia; order Bacteroidales; family Bacteroidaceae; genus Prevotella. The sequence continues at coordinate 33,447 of CAJODF010000017.1, forward strand.
CTGAGCCAGCTGTTCCTCGACTTCTCTCTTCATGGTGAGGAAGGCCGGAAGCCCGACAAGAAGCAGGGACTCACGGACAAACAGCGCAGCGAACGATTCTCTGCCGACTATACCGGCCAATGTGTCGAGGAGCGCATCAAGGAGTACACCATGAAGAAGACCGAGAAGGCCATCGAAATGGTAAAGTATGCCATCAAACGCGGTGTCCGTTTCGACTATCTGCTGGTGGACAGCTGGTTTACCTGTGCTGACTTCGTAAGACTGATTACCAGCCGTCACATCAAGTGCCATCTGCTGGGCATGATTAAGCTCGGCAAAACCAAGTACCACACCCGGTGGGGGGACTTGAAGGCCGGTCAGATTATCAAGCGCCTTCATAAAGAAGGACAAGTCAAGCATAACAGGACTTTGAAGTGCACTTACTGTACTATAGACGTCAAATTTGCTGGTACTACCGTCAGGCTCTTCTTCTCTAAGCGAGGCAAGAATGGACAATGGAACGGACTGCTTACCACAGACCTCTCGCTCAGTTTCCTCAAGGCCTACCGCACCTACTCCATGAGATGGGCTACAGAGGTGGCATATCACGACTGCAAGCAACTGCTCGACTTCGGCAAGTGTCAGAGTGTACACTTCTCTGCACAGATCGCCAGCTTTACGCTGACCATGATGCAGTACAACATACTTTGCACGGTGAAGCGGTTTGAGGCATACGAGACTATCGGGGCTCTCTTCCGTGACGTTACTGGCAATACTCTCGAGCTGTCTATAACGGACAGAATATGGGAACTGATACTTGACACCATACTGGAAATCGCAGAGATAATCTCTGCTGATGCCAGCGAACTGCTTTCTGCGGTTATTGATGTCAATCCTAAGTTCCATAAATTCTATCAAATGTATAATTTATACGCAGCGTGATGAATAATCATT
>CAJODF010000018.1 GCA_905233555.1 uncultured Prevotella sp.
GTTGAAGTTGAAAGCGGGGATAGCATAGCCACCGGCCACTGCTCTCTTAAACATCTCGCGAGTATTCACGAGTCCTAAATCCTTGTAGTTTACCATAATAATTTGAAATTTAAATATTTAAATATTTACGTTCTGTAATTTTCGGATGCAAAGGTACAAAATAAAGTGAAGAGTGAAGAGTGAAAAGTGAAGAATTTGCTGCCGCTTGGTTATTTTTTTGTTTTATTTGCAAATGAACACCTCTGGAACCTCCTATTTGCTAATCTCAGTTAACAATTATTTCGGCAGTCCCAACTCCTTGACAGTACGTTCGAAATGCTCTCGATTACCTAGGGCACCGTTCTTGATGCGGGCACGATAGTTGTAGATCGTGTTGACGGAATAGTGCAGGAACTCTGCAATCTTTGAGGAGTCTTCAATACCCAGACGGATTAGGGCAAAGATACGCATCTCCGTCGTCAGACGGTTCTCCTCCTTGGGACGCACCTGTGCCTCAGGGGCGAGCAAGGCATTGAAATCATCGACGAAATTAGGAAAGAGGTGGAGAAACACAGTGTCGAAGTTCTCATAGAGTTCCTCAAGTTCCTTTTCCTTCAGTTCTGTCGATTTGGAAAGACGGAACAGATCCTCCAGTTCCTTGTTCTTCATCTTCTTGTTCACCATCTTCCGATAGTTGTCGAGTTTGTCGATGTACTGCGAGCAAAGGCTCATGAAGCGTCCGATATACTCTTCCTTCACACGATTGCTCTCGGAGAGTTGGGAATTGAGAACGGAGAATTGCGCATTCTTTTCCGACAGTTGTTCGTTGGCACTCTTGAGTTCTCCATTGAGGGTGGCGAGTTGCCCGTTGGTTTCATGGAGGGCATTACGGGCCATAGCCAACTGCTTGTTGCGGCGATGCAGGAAGAAGAGCACACCCAGCAAGAGTAGCGCTAGGATACTGACAATGGCAACGGCGACCCACAACTGATGGGTGGTCCGTTCACTCTGCGACTTGTATTCCTTGGCGATATGCGACAACAAGGGTGCAATCTGCCAGTTGCGCTGTCGGGAACCATAGCGGTTAGCACAATCACTTGTAAAACTGATATATTGCGAAGCCCTGTCGATATCGCCTCGGAGCATCAGTTCATTGGCCAGTTCCCACATCGAGCCCTGGTCCATGGCGGCATTACGGATATCGGCCAATACCGATTCCGTCAGCCAATGCATCATCTGCACGGTGTCGCGCTGCAACTTATATTCGATATAGCGGTAGAGCGCCACCAGCGCATAGGGATGCGAACCCTCCTCGACACTTTTCAGCCACGCGTCGTTGATCTGCATCGACTCCTCCAGTTTCCCCTCCCCCTGGGCCCGCTGCTCACGGCGCAGGAAACACGTCTCATGGGTTGGCGGCAGATAACGGAACATCTGTTGTTCGTATTCTTGCGCCAGGGAAAGATAGCGCGCCTGCATCTCCGGCAGACGGGTATAATACTGCAATTCGCTATAGACAGTGTTGTAGGCCTCGTAATAAGTGCCGAGCGCCAGGGAATCGGTCATGGACTGCGGGAGAATGGAATCGAGCAGACAGATCGCCTCATCGTACATGCCGATGTTGGAGCACCGGATGGCCAGTAACGAACGGCAACGGGCTGCCTCATCCGACCATTTGTTTTCATCGGCCAGATTGATGCACTGACGGAGGAAGAACATGGCAGAATCGCTGACAAAGGGCTTATACAGTTCGTAGAGACGGTAATTACTCTGGAAACGGCCCGTAGGAGTGGTCTCCGCACTGAGGGCACGACGCACCTCGCCGATCTTCAGTTCATGGCGCGCCACATATTCCGGTGAACGGGCGATGGCCTCATCAATCTTCTGATAGATGTCATCGGCAGCCTGAGCACCTTGCAATCCCGCAAGGGCAGTCAGGACCGTCACAAGGGATATGAGCCGGAACCACCGCATATCTTTATGCTATCGTATGACTCTCCAGATAACTCATCACGCGCTCACGGTAGTTCTCCGTGATAGGCACGAACACATCGCCAAACACAATCCTGAGACGATCGATGGTACGCACCTCCGGCATCCTCACCATAAACGAGCGGTTACAGCGCAGGAACTCGGGATGGGGCAACAATTCCTCCAGTTTCCTCATACTCATCAGCGAGGTCAGGGTCTCCCCATTCTTCAGGTGGAAGCAGAGATAGTCCTTCACACCCTCGATATACAGGATATCGTCGAGAAGGATACGCTGCAGTTTATACTCACTCTTGATATAGATGACACGATCGCCGAAGAGGGGCTGTTCCTCCTTCGACTTGACACCGAACCAACTGAGCGCCTTTTCGGCAGAGCGGAGGAAATCCTCATAGGAGATCGGCTTCAGCAAATAGTCGATGGCATTCACCTTGAAGCCCTCAATGGCATACTGCGGGAAGGCCGTCGTAAAGATGACACGCGTATCCTCCGGCAGGATCCTTGCAAACTCGATGCCGCTGAGTTCCGGCATCTGGATATCGAGGAAAAGCAACTGAGCCGGATTTTCCCTCAGGCTCTTCATAGCGGCAAGGGCACTGTTGTAGATGCCTATCAGTTCCAGATAGGGCGTCTTCAATACATAACTCTCTAACAGACCCGAAGCCAATGGCTCGTCGTCGATAATGGCACATTTAATCGTCATAATCTGATCTTAATAGTTGATTGATAAGTCTTCCCGTCGTCGCTCACACCCTTCACCCACTCAAAGCGGTTGGGGTATCCCAGTTCGAGGCGGCGCTGGGTCTGCATCAGACCTATTCCGTGTCCGCTCCGGTCCTGAGTCGTCTTGGGGTAGTTGGAATTCTTGATATCGCACGTCACGGTGTCGTGCACCTCGTCCTCGCCCACCTGCTCCTTCGCCGTCGTGATGCTGATATTCACGAAACTCGGTTCCGTCGTACTGACACCATGCTTGAAGGCATTCTCCACCAGCGAGATAAACATCAGGGGCCTGATCTTTATATCGGGGATCTGCAGGTTCTTCGTAAACGTCACCTCCACATTCGCCGGCAGTCGGATCTTCATCAGGTTCACGTAACTATCGAGAAATTTGATCTCATCCTGCAGGGGCACCTGGTTAAACTGATTGTCGTACAACATGTGGCGCAGCATCTCGGAGAGTTGCTTGATGGCATCCTGGGCCCGCTTGGTGTCGAAGGCCGTCAGCGCATAGATATTGTTAAGCGTGTTCAGCAGGAAGTGGGGATTGATCTGCGAACGCAGGTTCCTCAGTTCCGACTCGCTACGGGCCGCCTCCGCCTCCAGACGCGCATCTTCATTGCGCTGCCAACGGGAGGCCAGCACGATAGCCGTCGCCACCGCCGCCGACATCGACAGACTCAATATATCACGAAGGGTGAAGAATATCTTGTCGATCGAACTCTCCTTATAGCGTGGCAGATAGGTACTGAACAAGTCATTGGTGAAGTTCACCCACGGGTGGAGGATGATACCGAAGGCCACGATCATGATCGTGTTGTAAAGCAGATAGTAACGGCGCTTACCGATGACGAAGCACTTCGGCGTCAGCCACAGGTAGTTGACGTAGAACACCACCATCATCAGGAACGGCGACACGCACGTCATCAGATAGTAGAGTGCCGACATACCATTCCCTCGCAGATAGGTCAGGGGCGATAAAAACATAAACGCCCAAATACCCACATGCAAGAATATATATACCTTCTTATTCACTTCTCACTTCTCACTTTTCACTTCTCACTTATCACTTTTCACTTCTCACTTTTCACTCATGCCTGATGGCCTCGATGGGATCCATATTCGCAGCCTTCTGCGCCGGGATATAGCCGAAGAGCACGCCGATAAACACACATACCAGGAACGACACATAGATGCTCCATGCGGGCACACTCGACGGCATGCCGAACGAGGCGACGAACGTGCTCGCCGCCACACCCACAAGGACACCTATCAGGCCTCCCGTCACCGATATCAATACCGATTCGATCAGGAACTGCAGCGAGATCACGGGCCCCGTGGCACCGACGGCCATACGCAGGCCGATCTCCTTCGTGCGCTCCGTCACACTCACCAGCATGATGTTCATGATACCGATACCTGCCACCAACAGCGAGAAGGCGGCAGCCACCACGAGGATGATCGTCACCGTGTCCATCGTACTCGACATCGTCTCCATCATCTCCGCCTGCGAACGGATGGTGAAGTCGTCGGCGGCCTCATCCTTCAACTTATGGTTGTCGCGCAGTATCTGCGTCAGCTCCTCGATAGCGGCATCAGAGAGTTCCTCCGTCACCGCCGAGCACACGATACTCGAGAAATAGGTCTGGGCGGCGATACGCTTCATCACCGTCGTATATGGCGCGATGATCACGTTGTCCTGGTCCATGCCCCACGAGTTGTAGCCCTTCGACTTCAGCACACCCACCACACGCATGGGAATCGACTTGAAGCGGATGGTCTTGCCAATGGGGTCGGTATGCTCGCCGAAGAGTTCCTTCACGATGGTCGCGCCGATGACACACACCTTGCCGGCCTTCTTGATGTCCTCCTCGGTGAAGCACTCACCCTCCTCGATGGTCCACTGGCGGATCTCCAGGTAGTCGATCGACTCACCGTACATCGAGGCATTGGTATTGTTGTTGCCGTAGATGGCCTGTCCCGAGGCCGTGACCTCCGGCGACACCTTCGTCACGAATTTCTTCTCCCTGACGATGCGCTCGTAGTCGGCCATCTTCAGTGTCTGCATGGCCGAGGGGTCCTGACGCACACCGCCTCGCATGTCGGCACCCGGCCGGATGGTCAGCAGGTTGGTACCCATCGTGGAGAGTTCGGTGCGGATGCTCTCCTTCGAGCCCTGTCCGATGGCCATCATGATGATGACGGCTGCCACACCGATGATGATACCCAGCATCGAGAGGAACGAGCGCATCTTGTTGCTCGCCACCGCCCGCAGGCTCACTTTGAATAGATTTAGAATATTCATTGTATATTGAAGTTAAAGGGATGTTAAAGGGAAGTTATCGCTTCGCTTGGAAGTTAAAAGGACATTACTAATGCCCTTGGGGGAGTCGCATGACATATGTCCTTTTAACTTCCCTTTAACTTCCTTATAACTTCCTTTCCATTCCATTATATTAATCATCTACTGGTAGCGGCAACTGAGCCAGATACTCCGCCGCCGACTTGATGTTGGTATTCACTGTATCCTCCCGAATCTTGCCGTCGCGCAGATTGATATTCCGCGAGGCAAACTCAGCAATCTCAGGGTTGTGGGTCACGAAGATGATCGTGTTCCCCTGCTTGTAGAGTTCCTGGAACAGCACGAGCATCTCGAACGACGTACGCGTGTCGAGGTTACCCGTCGCCTCGTCGGCCAGCAGCACAGCGGGATCGTTCACCAGCGCACGGGCAATGGCCACGCGCTGCATCTGTCCACCCGACATCTGGTTCGACTTGTGGTACATCCTGTCGCCCAGTCCCACGGCCTCCAAAGCCTTCTTGGCCTTCTCCCGACGCTCGTCGGCCGAGATGCTGGAGTTGTACATCAGCGGCAACTCCACATTCTCCAGGGCCGTCGTCTTCGGCAGCAGGTTGTAGTTCTGGAACACGAAGCCGATCTTGCGGTTGCGCAACTTGGCGCGCTGCGTCTTCGACATCGTGCGCACGCTGATGCCGTCGAGGAAGTACTCTCCGCTGGTGGGGGTATCGAGGCAACCCAACTGGTTCAGCAGGGTCGATTTGCCCGAGCCCGACGTACCCTGGATGGTGACGAACTCGCCCTCGTAGATCTTAAACGAGACGCCCCTCAGGGCCTTCACCGTCTCAGAACCCACCTGGAAGTAGCGCTTCACATTCTGCAGTTCAATGACAACTTTCCTATCATCCATCACTTTTCACTTATGATGTTTCACATCACTTATCACTCATCACTTATCACTTCTACTGTCTCCTCGGTGCTCCACCGCCAGCGCCATTAGCGCCGCCGTTAGCGCCGCCTTGTCCGCCCTGGGCGTTCCTGTTACGGTTGCCCGGACGCGGCATGAAGGGATTACTGCCCCCCTGCGCACCCTGCGGCATGGCCATCTCGCCACCGCTGATCTCGAAGTCGGTCAGCACCTCCGTACCCTCGGCGATGCCACCCGTGATCTCCGTCGTCACACCGTTGGTCGTACCGGTCTCCACCTTATGGGCCTTAAACACATTGCCCTCCAGGGTCCACACCTTACGCTGACCCTCGCAGTCCTCGATGGTCTGGCCGTCCTTTAGCAGGGCCTCGTTGGGCTGGAAGCGCAGCGCCTTGGCAGGCACCGTGAGCACGTCGTTCTTCTCGAGCGTAAAAATGGTCACATTGGCCGTCAGACCGGGCTTCAGTTTCAAATCTACATTGGGCGCACTGATCACCACCTCGTAGGTCACCACATTACTCTCCGTGGTAGCCTGCTGGCGCACCTGCGTCACATTGCCCTCGAAGGTATCCTCGGGGAAAGCATCCACGGTGAACGACACACGCTGACCCTCCTTCACACCGCCGATGTCGGCCTCGTCGATGTCGGCAATCACCCGCATGTTCGTCAGGTCCTGAGCGATGGTAAACAACTCAGGGGTATTGAATGAGGCAGCCACCGTCTGACCCTCCTCGACGGCCTTCGACAGCACCACGCCGTCGATGGGCGAGGTGATCGTGGCGTAGCCGAGGTTCGTCTGGGCACGCTGCACACTCTCACGACTCTGTGCCACCTGCTCCCTAGCCTGCTGATACTGCAGACGGGCGCTCTCAAACTCGTCGGCGCTCACCAGTCCCTTCTCGTAGAGCGTCTGGTAACGCTTGAAGTTACTCTCCTGGTAGTTCAGCGAACTCTGTGCCGAGGCCAAATTGGCCTTCTGGGCGTTCAACTCACTGATCAGGTTCGTACGGTCCAGTTCGGCAATCACCTGTCCGCGCTTCACCACGGAGTTGTAATCCACATAGAGGTGACTCACGATACCCGACACCTGCGTACCCACGGTGACGCTCGTCACCGGTTCGATGGTACCCGTAGCGGTGATGGAGGTCTGGATATTTCCCTTCTCCACCTTGGCAGTCTCAAACGTCACCTTCTCTTCCTTCTTACCTCCCGAGCACTTCCATACTCCGAGGATGATCACGATGATCACAGCGATGGCAATCCATCCTTTCTTTCCAATCTTCTTCATATCTTTATTATTTTATTTCCCCTGTTTGATAGAACGTCAGCATCTGCTTATTATAAATCGTCTGGTACTTCGACTGCAACTGGTTCTGCTGCGCCTGCAACAGATTGTCCTTGCCGGCCAACAGCTCCACGATGTTCTTCAGTCCCAGGCGGAACTGCTCCGACAGCAGGTCGTAACTCATCTGCGCACTCTCCACGCTGCTCATCGACGCCTTGTACTTCATCTGGTTCGTCGTCGCGTTGAGCCAGAACTGCTGGATATTGCTGTAGAGTGTCTTCTGCTGGTCCTGCAAGTCGAGTTGCGCCTGCAGTTGCTGTATCTTCGCCTTGTTCACGGCGGTCTTCGTCGAACGGGCGTCGTAGATGGGCACACTCACGCCCAGGCCCACGTTCGTATTCACATTCGTCTTGATCTGGTCGCCCCACCCCTTGCTGTTCAGCGAGTTGGTCGAGGTGGTCACACCGCCCGACACACTGATACTGGGCAACCAGCCGGCTTTGGCGATGCCCAGGCTCACGCCGCTGCTCTTGATGGCCAGGCGCGAACGCTCCAGTTCCGGACGACTCAGCAGCGCCTGCTCATACACAGCCTGCAGACCGGGGATCTCGGAGAGTATCTGAGCCTCGCTGATCTCGGGGATGGCCACGTCGAAGGCCTCCTCGTCGGTGATCTCCAGGAGTTGCTTCAACTGGAGTTTATAGTTCAGCAACTGACTCTTGGCCTCCACGATGCCGTACTCGTCGTTGGCGCGCTGCGAGGTGAGTTGCGCCAGGTCGGCCTTCGACATCTTACCCACGTTCAGCATCTCCTGTCCGCGCTCCTCGTTCTTCTTACTCGTCTCCAGCGTCTGCTCGCTCACCTTCACGCTCTCGTCGAGATAGAGTATCTGGGCGTAAATCTGGGCGATGCGCTCCTGGATGGTGTTAGCCGTCTCCTGCATCTGCAGGTCAGCCTGTTGCTCGGCCAACTGGTCGCGGGTGATGGTCTTCGTGTTGCGCCCGCCGTTCCACACCGTCCACTGTCCGTTCACGGAGTAGTTACCGTTGTACGAGGTCTTCCTGATGTTCGAGTTCACCACACCGTTGGTCACGGTCATCATGCCCGTATCCTTCCAGGGCTGGTAGCTCAGGCTCTGGTTGGTCGAGGCAGTCACCGAGGGCAGCAGGGCCGCCTTGGCACCCTTCAGGTCCTCAGTCGCACTCTCCTTCTGGAGTTGCGACTTCTTCAGGGTGATGTTGTTGGTCAGCGCATAGTCGATACAGTCCTGCAGCGTCCACTGCTTCTGGGCCGAGACCACTGTCACCGCCAGCATCATTCCCGTCAATAAAACAATTCTCTTCATTATACTTTAATCTTCAATGTTCCACTTTTGCGGTGCAAAATTACAAAAAAAAATGTAAACCGCGCGCGCAATACGAGGATTTTTTTTGCCGAACACCCGCGTTTTTGTAACGCACAGCTACAAATACGGCTACATCCCCAGTATAGACGGGAATCTGAGTGAGTTGGCATAGTTCTAAAACACTCTTAACTTCCCCGCCCTCAAAACCGAGGCCGGGGGAGCCACTATTATTCCCCATCACATCCCAAAGGTTTATCAAAGGAGCTCATAAGCTCCTCTATACTTTTACTTTACTTCTTTCCGATGTAGCGCAAGATGAAATCGACGACCTCGTCCTCGGTCTTGCCGTCGGCAGAGATGACGAGGTCGTAGTTGCGGGTGTCGTAGCGCGAGGTCTTCGTATATTTGTTCACATAGTTCTCACGCATCTTATCGACCTTCTCAATGATCTTACGCGCCTCCTCTGGAGTCACACCCTGCTTGCGGACGACACGCGCCACACGGGCGTCGATAGAGGCCTGAATGAGGATGCTCAGGTGGTTGGGGTGCTTACGGAACGCGTAGAAGCCGCTGCGACCTGCCACGATACACGACTCATCGGCGGCCATGCCCTTCAGAATTTCCTGTTCGGCCTGGAACATCTCGTCGGTGGTCAGCAGATCGGGTTCCCTGCCGACCTCTACCTGGTAGTAGTTCGCCTCGCTCTGGAGCACACCGATGCTCAGCGTGCGCTTGAACTCGGCCCACCACGAGTGGCTGCGGCCCTTCAACTTCTCAATCTCATCGACGGAGAGATGGTATTTCTCCTGCAAGGCCTGGATGAGCGCCTTGTCGTAATATGGAACATCCAGTTTCTCGGCCAGTTTACGGCCAATGGTACGACCGCCACTGCCAAGTTCGCGGTTAATCGTGATGACAAATTTCTCGTTTAGATTCATATCTATATCATTTTAGTGTTTCAACGCTGCAAATATAGTGTTTTTTTGTGAAACCACCAAAACAATTTTGCTTTTTTGGCTTTCGGCACGTAAAAAACCGAACGCTTCACAGCGCCCGGTTTTCTACAACTAACTTTTCTATTACTAACTAATTATCTATAAACTATCTGTGTATGAGAATGTATATCGACTGGTGATCTGACCTGCCGAGGGGCCGATCAGGGCCTCGAAATCGCCGGGTTCGGCGGTCCAGGCGGCGGCCTTGTCGTCGTAGAAACTCAGGGCGGCCTTATCGATGGTGAGGCTCACCTGCTGTGTCTCGCCGGGCTGGAGGAAGACCTTGCGGAAGGCCTTCAGTTCCTTGTAGGGACGCTCGACCGACGACTTGACGTCGCGGATGTAGAGTTGCACGGTCTCGGCACCGGCACGGTTGCCGGTATTGGTGACGGGCACGGTGATGGTGATCTGTCCATCGGCGGTCACCTTATTCTTGTCGGCCGATGCCTTGCCATACTGGAAGGTGGTGTAACTCAGACCATAGCCGAACGGGAAAAGGGGCTCACTTTTCACCTTTTCACCTTTTGACTTTTTCAACTTTAAACGGTCGGTCCAGCGGTAGCCCACGAAGAGGCCTTCCTTGTATTCCTCGTCGATGATCTGATGATCCTCGCGCCAGGTGCCGGGATAGGTGTTCAGGGCGTGGGCGCCGCACTGGTCGAGTGAGGCATACCAGGTGAAGGGCAGACGGCCCGAGGGGTTCACATCGCCGCAGAGCACACTGGCAATGGCGGTACCTGCCTGTGAGCCCACGAACCAGCCCTGCACGACGGCAGGTACCTTCGAAAGCCAAGGCATGGCCACACAGTTGCCGGAGATGTTGACATAGACCAGGCGGGGATTGACCTTCACGAGCGCCTCGATGAGTTCGTCCTGTCCGTAGGGCAGACCATACTGCTGACGGTCGTGGCCCTCGCTGTCCTGATAGGCAGCCTTGTTGAGTCCGCCGAAGAAGATGACGACATCCGCCTCGCGGGCCTTCTCAACGGCCTCGGCAGTGAGTTGGACAGGGGTGCGGGTGTCGTAGAGCGAACGCCCCACCGACACGCCGTCGAAACTCTGGATGGTGTCGCCGACATAGCCACGAGCATAATCTAATTTACAATTAGACAATTTACCATTTACAATTTGTTGGAGGCCGTCGAGGGGGAGGACTTCGCGCTGGACTTTGAGGGAAGAGGAACCGCCGCCGACGGTCATCATCTTGATGGCGTTCTCACCTACCACCAATATGCGCTTCATCTTCGAAAGATCCAACGGCAACAGGTTTTGTTCATTCTTCAGCAGCACAATGCCTTCTTGGGCGATCTTCAGGGCTGCGTCGTAATGACTCTCGCTGCAAAGGAAGCCGAAGGGCTTTTCACGCTGCATGGTGGTGCGGTAGAAAAGGCGCAACACGCGGCGTACCTTCTCGTCGAGTTCCTTCGTCGAGTATTTCCCCGAGAGGATAGCCTGCTTGTAGGCCACGGCCATGTGGTAACTGTCGTAGGCGTTGGTTTTGCCCATTGTCAGACCGTCGGTCCAGGTGCCGAACTCGAGGTCGAGACCGTTCTTCACAGCCTCATCGGTATCATGGCATCCGCCCCAGTCGGAGATGACGACGCCGTCGAAGCCCCAATCCTGCTTCAGGATCTTGTTGAGCAACGTGGCGTTATGACAGTTGTGCTGGTTCTGATAGAGGTTGTAGGCGCCCATGATGCTCCATGCCCCACCCTCCTGCACGGCGGCACGGAAGGCTGGCAGGTAGATCTCATGCAAGGCACGGTCGCTGACGATGACGTTCACCTGATGGCGGTACTCCTCGTCGTTGTTCAGACAGTAGTGCTTCACGCAGGCGGCCACGCCCTTCGACTGGAGTCCCTGCACGTAGGGCACCACCATCCGTGAGGCAAGATAGGGATCTTCGCCCATATACTCGAAGTTACGGCCTCCGAGGGGTGTGCGGAAGATATTTACTCCTGGGCCGAGGATGACGCTCTTCTTGCGATAGAGGGCTTCCTCGCCGAGGCTCTCGCCATAGAGGCGTGCCATCGCGGGGTTCCACGTGGCAGCGAGACAGGTGAGTGCCGGGAAGGCCACACACGAGTCGTTGGTCTGTCCGGCCTGTACCCATTCGTCCCAGAGCACGTCGGGGCGCACACCGTGAGGGCCGTCGTCGGTCCACAGGTCGGGGAAGCCGAGACGCTTCACCCCCGGGCTGGAGAACTTCGACTGCGCATGGATCACGGCAATCTTCTCGTCGAGGGTCATGCGACGGAGGGCATCGTCGATGCGCTGCTCTATGGGCTTGCTCTCATCGAGCCAAACGGGAGGCTGAGCCATAGAAGTGATAAGTGATAAGTGATAAGTGATAAGTATCACTGCCACTCTCAATATCCACTGCCTATTATTTGTTTTCACATTCATATTGCTAACTAATCATTTATGACTATTCACTTCTTCTGGAAGACGCGAATATAGTCTACTTCCATCGTGGCGGGGAGGGCACTCTCATCGACGCCCTGGGCACCGCCCCAGTCGCCACCCCATGCGAGGTTGAAGATGACGTAGAACGGATCGTCGTAGGGCCAGTCGTCGCGGCCCAGACCGCGGTTGTCGTAAGTCAACTGCACATTGCCATCGACGTAGGTGGTGATGTTCTTCGATGTCCAGAGGATGGCGTAGGTATGGAACTCACCCTCGGCACCGGCACACTTCATCTCGTGGGTCACCTGCGTATTGTTCGAATGGACATGTGCATTGGCATGCAGGCTCGACGATACATAGTCAGGATGGTAGCCTACCTCCTCCATGATATCGATCTCGCCATCGGCAGGCCACGAACGGAAGTTGACGGGCATCATCCAGAAGGCAGGCCATGTGCCCTTACCCTTCGGCAACTTGATGCTGGCCTCGATATAGCCGTACTGCCAACCGCTCTTCACCTTGGCATATACACGACCCGAGTAGATCTTACCGTTCTCCTTCAGGGCGGTGATACGCAGGGTGCCATTCTTCACCTGAGTGACCAGGGCACCATCGGGGGTCTTATGGTTCACGTAGTTCTGCAGTTCGTGGTTCACCCAACCGCTGCTCTTCACCTCGTGGGTCCAGTCGTTGGCATTCAACTCCGACCCAGTCTCAAACTCATCCTGCCACACCAAGGTATAGCCCTCGGGGGCATTATACATCGGTTTCTCAGCGGCCGCCTGCGTGACGCTGATACTCTTACGGGCTACTCCCGACATGATGGTGACGGCGCCCGTGCGGGCACTGGTCGTCGGATTAGCAGGAACCGTGACAGTGATTGTGCCCGACTGGGCTGCCGTATTCTTGGCTTCGACGGTGATGAAGTCGCTTTCCGTATAAGCCCCCCACTCCTTACCGGTAGTGGTGACGTTGACTGTATAGGTGCCACCATCTGTCGGCACACTGATGGTCTCGGGCGATGCCGTGACAGTAGGCACTGCGGGTTCGGGGTCGTCGCTACTCCCACCGCAGCCCGTCAGGGCCACGGCGAGAGAGAGCAAAAATGTATTTAGCATGAATCGTTTCATTTATTGTGCCTCCTTAAAGACAATCTGACTAATCTTAACCTTGGTACCAGCGGGTGAGCCTCCGAAGTCGAAGAACAGACGGATGGCAGATGCATCGGTACCTTCTTTCAACGTAGCACCCTTCAGAGTATAGACAAACGGCTCGTCGGCTGTGATGTCGTGACGACCCTCACAGAAGAAGTTGGTATCGCCGGAGTCGGTCAGTTTGATGGTTACACCGGGACAGTCGTCGTCGGCCTCGATCACCAACTGGAAGTCGTAGGCCAATGCAGCAGAAGCGGTGAGTTGGGTATCGATATGGAACTGACCCTGCCACTGGCTGCCGCCCATGCCCTCAGGAAGGACAATGACGTAGGTATCGCCGCTGTGGGTAGCCTCGTTGTTGGGAATCTGGGTCCAACTGTCGTTGGCAAACCAGTAGCCGAACTCGCTCTTGACAGTACCGTCATCGACAGCCTTCCAGAGATTACCGGGATCATCGTACGACAAGGCGTCGCTTTCGCCGCTTTCGCCGCTTTCACCTTCCTGATGCTTCTGGATGATGATCTCGCTCAGTTTGAACTCGAAGCCCTCAGGCGCACCACCCAGGTCGATGAAGAGCTTGGCGGTCGTAAAGCCGCTGTCCTCACCGCCCTTCTGGGCCTTCACACCGATGAACTCCACATACTGCTCACCAGCCTCAAGTTTCAGGTCGCCCTTGTAGATCAAGGTATTGTCGTCGTCACCCTCGTCGCAGATCTTGAAGGTGTAGCGGCCCAGGTCGTCGCTGGCCTCGATCTTGGCTCGGATGTCGTAGAGTTGTCCGGCCTCGACGTTGACCACGGCATTGTGGATAGAGTTCTGTGCCATCCATTCGCTGCCGCCGTTCTCGGTAGCCACGATGGTATAGACACCGTTGGCATAGGAGAAGTAGGGATCGCCAATCTGCGTCCAACTGCCGTTGGCCCACCAGAACTGCATCTCACCGATCTTGTTGAAGTCGGCACCCTGATTGTCGGGCGAATCCACTTCCACCCATTTGACGGTGGGCTGGTCGGGATTGTCAGGATTATCGTTATTTGGCGGTACGGTACCATCGTCGTTGGCATGATCCTTCAGCACGATATTCGTGACATTGATGTTCGTCTCACCCTTGGCATGTCCGAAGTCCATCACGAGTTTCACGGGGCTCATATCGAGTCCGGGCACGTTGCTGACCCAGAAGATATAGTCCTCACCGGCCTTCAGGTTGATGTTGTGCTCATCGATAATCGCCTCCGAGTCGTCCTCGTTGGTCAGTTTCACCACGACACCGTCGATGTCCGCATCGGAAATGAAGACACAAGAGAAGTCATAGTTCACGGCGGCGGAAGTGACGAGGTCGGTATGGAAGTGCACCTGAGCCTGCCACTCGGCGAAGCACTCGTTGGGAACGGTGATCATATAGTCGTTGCCGGCATCCTGGAAGAGGGATGCGAAGACATCCGTCTGCTCATTGCCCCAACTTGGATCGGGATTGTAGTAGAACGTCATGACAGGCGTAATGCCCTTCCACATATTGAAGTCGCTGTTGGCATCATAGCCGGCCCACTCCTTCTCAGCCTCCTCAGAGGTGAAGATGAAGCGCCATGCGATGCTGCGGTCGGGTGTCTCATAGATGAGCACCAGTTTCTTGGCTGTCAACTGCTCAATGCGGAACCGGGGGTCCTCATACTGGGCATCGCTGGAGATGTAGGGGAACGCCGTGTTGGGAGCCAACTGGATATAGGTCTGCTTCGTCACCTGTCCGGCGGCATCCGTCCAATCATATACCTCGAAACTCCATGATGATGTCTGGTTACCGATCACGGCGTCGAAGTCTGCATCCTCATGACCCCACTTGGTCGTACCAGTGTTCACGTAAGTCAGACCGTCCTCACCGGCATTGTAGTTGAAAGTACCACCCTTACGGTTGTCGGCGGTGAAGGTGATGCGGTCGTCATACATACCGAAATCCTTCTTCTCGTCGGCAGCGGCTTTCCACCACTCAGTACCGTCTGTTCCGGCAGGGCCACAAGCCAGGTGGGCCACTTCCTTATTGGCGAAGCGCCACTCCTTGCCGGTGATCTTACGGAAGTCGGATGTATAGTCGATCTTCGTCTCGTTGAAGGTGAAGGTCTTGCTGATGGTACCCTGACTGAAACCGTTGCGGTTACCAATCTTCAGGTCGATGGTGTAAGTACCGGCCTCAGGGTTCTGGAAACCCACTTCCTGCAGGGTCGAGTATGTACTACCATTCAGTATCCACACAGGGTAAGTACCGGCCTGCGGGGTATATGTGGCAATCATCTGGTTGGACTCCTGATCGACGCTGAGATTGAAATCAACGCCGCTCACCGACGGAAGCCCATTGGGGTCTGCGCCGTCGAAACTCTCCGGCGAGCAGGCAGTCATCAGCAGTGCGGCTGCTGAAATGCACAATGCATAATGCATAATGCATAATTGGCTGCGCATCCCTTTTATATTTGAAAAAAACTGTTTCATTTTTATTATGAATTATGAATTATTAATTATGCATTATCAATAGTTGTTCTGCTTCAGTGTGGGATCGGCATCCAGTTCGCTCTGCGACAGTGGGATATGCTTCTTGCTGGGCGTCCACGAGTTGGTGCGATAACCGTAAGTGTCGGGCTTGAGCACGGTGGAAGCCTTCTGAGTGGCGCCGCTGATACCCTCGGCACGTACCAGATCGAAGTAGCGCTTACCCTCACCACAGAACTCCAGATGACGCTCGGTCATGATATCGTCGATGGTGACACCATTCAGTGCGGGCAGACCAGCACGGGCACGAACCTCATTGACGTAGCCTGCGGCCTCAGACACACCGCCGCCAGTCTGGAGCAACAACTCTGCAGCGTTCAGCAGTGTCTCGGCATAACGATAGATACGCTTGTTGTTGTTGTAGTTCAGATTCTTCGACGAAGGACAGTCCTGATTGTTGACACTCTGCGGACGATACTTGCCGTGCCAGATGTGAGTGTCCTGATAACGCTCGGTGTAAGTGTAGCCACGTACATCCCAGCAGGTGACATCGCGACGGGAATCACCCTCGGCATACATATTATAAGCCTCTAAGCGCATGGGCAGGAAGCCCCAACCGTCGTTACCGCTATCCCAGCCTTCGCCACCGGCCCAACCGTTGGGTGAGCAGAGTGTGGGGAACACAGTACCACCGGCATGCAGCGGGGTACCCCAGTCGCGCTGACCGTTATCGTCCTCGTAGTTAATCTCGAAGATACTCTCGGCACACCACTCGCCACTCTCGTCGAACAGATCCTTGAAGTCAGGGTTCAACTGGTAGTTAGAATCGCTGATAATCTGCTTCATATAGCCAAGGGCTGTAGGATAACGTGCACTGTCGTTCTGATACATCACCATCTCGGCAAAAAGCATATAGGCCATCGCCTGACTGACGCGTCCGCTCTCGGCAGCCTCCCAACGCATCGGAAGCACACCCGACTTAATAATGTCCTCGAGTTCGGGCAGCAGTTGGTTGTAGATCTCATCCGCCGAAATCTGCTGGGCGGTATAAGGCTCTGTCAGGTTCTCCAGATAGAAGGGCACGTTGCCATAGTAGTGCCACAGGATATTGTAATAATAGACGCGGAGCAGACGAGCCTGCATCTCGTACGACTTGCGGTTGGCCTCTGTGCCGCCGCCCCAAGAACAGTACTTGATCACGTCGTTGCAACGCTTGATACCGCTATAGAAGTCACCCCAAAGGGTACCGAGCGTATTATTGCCGTCGCCCTCGAAGTTGAAGAGTTTATGCCAGTGCTGGTTGTCGGAGATACTGGCACCGCCCACCCAGAAGTCGTCGCCAAGAATCTCGGCGTCGCAGGTCAGGTCGTTATAGGCTGTTCCGTCCCAGTCGGGCCAGTGCAGCGGAGCGTAGGCAGAGACACAAGCCTCGGCCAGATGCTCGTCGGTCATATAATATTCCTCCAGAGGCTCTCCGGTAGGATTCTGTACCTCCAGGAAGTCGTCGCTACAAGAAGCGAGGAGACAAGGAGACAAGGAGACAAGGAGACAGGCACCCAGTCCTGCTACTGCCTTTTTATATCTGTTAGTTTTCATAATTATCATTTTTTCAATTTTTCAACTTTTCAATTATTCAACTTTATTAAAGTGAGAGGTTGAAACCTACCGTAAAGATGCGAGCCTGCGGATATACACCGTAATCTACACCCATCGAGGTGCTGCCCGAACCGATTTCAGGATCGAAGCCCCAGTACTTGGTCCAAGTGAAGAGGTTCTCGGCACGTACATAGAGGCGGAAGCGCTCAATGTTAATCTTACGGGTCAACTGACGGGGCAGTGTGTAGCCCAGGGCAATATTCTTCAGACGCAGATAACTGCCGTCCTGTACATAAATGTCGCTGCATACCCAGTTGCGTGAGTCACCCAACTTCAGCAGAGGCAACTTATTAGATGTTCCTTCACCGGTCCAGCGATCCAGCACCCAAGTGGGATAATTACCAGAGGCGATATCCTGACGCCAGGTAGCATCGAAGATGTCGGCACCGCTGACACCCTGGAAGAAGAGGTTGAAGTCGAAGCCTTTCCAGTCGGCATTGAAGTTCAGACCGAAGGTCCAGTCGGGAGTCGGCTTACCAATCTTGGTACGGTCGTCGCTGGTGATAACACCATCGCCATTCGTATCCACGAAGATCAGGTCGCCAGGATGAGAGTTTTCATTGTATTTAGCATTGTAAGCATCTGCCTCTGCCTGGTTCTGCAGTACACCGGCGGTCTTGTAACCATAGAAATACGGGAAGGGCTCGCCGTTCTCGGCACGGGTGCCACCATCGCTGAACTGCGAGATGCCGTAGTTCAGGAAACCGGTGTCGTTACCCAGATTCTTCAGTTTGTTCTTCAGATACGAGGCATTACCCTTGATAGAGAAGTTGGCATCGCCGATATTCCACTTGTAACCGAGTTCGAACTCGACACCGGTGTTCTCCATGTCACCGACATTACCGATAGGTTTCGTCTCACCTACGTACGACGGAATAGGCATGGTCATCAGCATACCGTTGGTCTTCTTGATATAGTAATCGACTGTAAAGGTCAGTTTGTTGTTCCACAGTCCGAGGTCGATACCGATGTCGGTCTGTTCGCTTTCCTCCCATTTCAAGTTTTCGTTGGCAAGACCATTGGCCTTAGAACCGTAGGTCATCACAGCCTGACGACCGAAGTAGTAGTTGCTGGTGCCGCCGGTGGTGGTGAGCACGGTGTAACGGAAGTCACCGATGTTCTCATTACCGTTCTTACCCCAGCTGGCGCGCAGCTTCAGGTTTGACAGCCAGTCGCGGGTGTTTTCCATAAACTTTTCATTCATGATGTTCCATCCCAAAGAGAAAGAGGGGAACACACCGTACTTGTTGTTCGAACCGAAGCGGCTTGAACCGTCGCGGCGAATGGTGCCCTGGAACATATAGCGCTCGTCGTAGTTGTAACTGAGACGGGCGAAGAGTGAGGCGAGACGGTGCTCGACGTACGGACCGGCCCAACCGCTGACAAGACTCTTCACGCCAGTGATATTACCGTCGGCATCAGTCGTGGTCTCGATACTGCCGCCAGTCGTGTAATCGACGTAGGGCTTGTTGACGTTGATCAGGTTCCAATGAGAGGCTCCGAGATAACTGCCCTTGTACTTCAGGGCACTCTGACCGAGCACGACACCAATCGTGTGCTTACCGAACTCCTTGTCGTAGGTCAGTGTATTCTCAATCTGCCACTGCACGCCGTCGGCCTTCTCAGACGAAGCCTGCGTATGGTCGGAATTGTTATTACCAGAGAGGTAGTACTTGGAAACTGTTGCAGCCTCGGTACCCCAGAAACTCTGCTCGGCGCTCCAAGTGAAGTGGTACTTCAGGTTGTCCCACAACTGGAGGTCGATGGCGAACTTCGGCATGAACTTATGGCTCCAGCCGCGGCTGGGATTACCCTGCATCATGGCGATGGGGTTGTTCTGTTCCTGATACGAACCCACATAGTTGGGAATGGTGTAAGGATCGCCGTTAGCATCGCGATACAGGTCGTAGGCGCTGTAGCGGTCAATCATATCCTGAGCCACAGCACCCTTCAGTGTGACGGGCAGTGTGGGGGCCAGATAGAGGGCCGAACCCAGAGGCGAACCCCATGTAGAGTTGGCGTCGATACCTGTGCTATGCGTACGCATATAGGAAAGGTTGGCACTGATGTCGAGTTTGTTCAGGAAGGTACGCTCCTTGGAATCATCGAAGATATTAAACTGATTGTTCGAACGCAGCGTCAGACGGTCGTAGTTGGAACGGCCGTAGTTACCGCCGACGATACCATCTTGGGTGTAGTATCCCAATGACAGGTAATAATTCACCTTCTCGGAAGCACCGCTCACCGAAACGTCGTGCTGGACGACGGGGGCATTGTCGTTAAACAGCAGATCCTGCCAGTCAGTACCAAAGCCCTTGATGGCATTGCCATTGGCATCGGTCAGGTTGTAAGGATCGGCATACAGCGGAGCCTGTCCACCGTTGACGTACTTCTCGTTCTGAAGGATGGCGTAGTCGGTAGCACCTGTCACGTCTCTTTTCTTCCAGGCGCTCTGCCAACCGTAACTGAAATTATAGTTGATCTGAGCCTTGCCGATCTTACCTTTCTTGGTAGTCACCAAAATGACACCATTAGCGGCACGGGCTCCGTAGATGGCACCGGAGGCAGCATCCTTCAGCACCTCGATACTCTCGATATCGTTGGGGTTCACACTCTCCAGACCGTACTGATCGGCGGGCATACCGTCGATGATGTAGAGCGGGTTGGTATCATTAATGGTACCTGTACCACGCACGCGGATCATCGACTGCGATCCGGGCTGACCATTGGCCGAGGTCACGTTCACACCTGCTGCCAAACCCTTCAGGGCATCGTCGGCACGCAGACGGGTCTTACCTTCAAGGTCTTCAGCAGAGACCTTGGCGATAGAGGCCGTCACGACGCTCTTCTTCTGAACACCGTAACCGATGACGACGACATCCTGCAACGTCTGGGTGTCTTCCTTCAAGGTTACTTTCATACCATTGGCTGCAGCCACCTCCTGGGTGATACAACCAATATAACTAATAACAAGAGTAGTGCCCGCCTTCACGTTCACATTGAACTGACCCTCGAAGTCAGTAATAGTGCCGTTCTGGGGATTACCCTTCTCGACGACGGAAGCACCGATGACGGGCTCCCCGAGATCGTCTGTCACAGTTCCCAAGATGCCTTGGGCTTGCGTTACTATTGACACCATTAGTGCCAACAACAACCATAGATACCTGCTTTTTTTCATACTTTGTGAGTTAATTATTAATATTGAGTTTAGAAATATCCAGCGTTAGGAATTCTGGTGCAAAATTAGTAATAATGTAGTTACAAAAAATAGTTATTAGTGCGAAAAGTGGATTTATATAGGCTTAGAGAAAATGCAAATTATTGATAGTTAGTAATTTATAAAAATCATCCCACTATAAAAGAGTGGACGGAATATAGAGGTGTAGGAAATACATTTATGACGATTTCCTGACAAAATCAATGAACGGCACCAGATTATCGATGCCGTTCATTGAATAAATAGTGCTTATTTCTTCTCTGTGTCGATCAACTTCCAGACACCGGCTGCCAGCGCACCGCCAGCCAACGGGCCAAGGATGAAGATCCAAATCTGCTCCAGAGCAGCGCCACCCTCGAAGAGTGCGGGACCGATGCTACGGGCAGGGTTCACAGAGGTACCAGTGTAGTTGATGCCTACCAGATGAATCAGAATCAGCGCCAGACCGATGGCCAGACCGGCAAAGTTGTTGGTGGCACCGTTGGTCTTTGCCGTCGCACCTAATACGACCAGCACAAAGATGAAGGTGAGCACGAACTCCACAATCAGACCGTTCCAGAGGTTGCCTGAAGCACAAGCGTTGGCACCCGTCGTCGTTCCGCGTGCCAGTCCGGGATCAGTGGAAACAATCAGCGCCAGAAGGGCAGCAGCGATGATGGCGCCAATTACCTGGAAGAGCATATACATGCCACAGTCCTTGGCGTTCATACGTCCACTCAAATACACACCCAACGTGATGGCGGGATTGATGTGGCAACCACTGATACCACCAATGGTATAAGCCATAGCCACCACAGCCAGACCGAAGGCAATTGCCGTTCCAACAATAGAAGCCGTGTCGCTTCCACAATTCAGACTCACGGCTGCGCCGCAGCCCAGGAATGTCAGTACGAACGTACCGATCAACTCAGCATAATACTTTTTCATTGTCATTCATTTTTAAGTTAGACATATCGTTAGTTAAGAAAATAATCTTATTGTCCGCCGAGGCGCTCGAAATACACCGCGATGTCATCCCAAGTCTTGAACGTGTCGCTGCCGAAACGAATCAGTGTCGCCATCCCGTCTGTCGTCGCCGTGTCGATGAGATAGTCACCATAAAGCAAGTGCTTCTGGTTGGTGAAAATGGTATGCCCGTAGGCGGGCACATTGATGTAGTCGTAAAGCAGTCTCAGCGTCCCGGCATATCGTTCAGTCTCCACAGGAGCGGGTGCTACGAAGAACAACTGGTAGGTCTCCAACAGCATCCGCACCGTCTTCTGCGCCGAACTCGTCGGCTTCTGCCATTTGTCGAAGAGTGTTGTCACGTCGATATAGATAATCGGGCGCTCCCTACCCTCCTGCCGGTCGTCAATCCACCGAATAACCGGCACCACCGAGTGCATAAACGACTGGTCGTTCATCCTGTGCTCTCCGTGGAAACGGATAGCTTTCGGGTAATGTTCACGGAACAGGTCGTAGGTATTCACCGTCGTGTCCTCATCGCCGAAGAGGCCCCACACGCGGCTTTGTTCCTCAGGTGTCACTGAGGTGAAACATTGTTCCGTCATCTCCTTGTACTCCTTCACCAGCGCCTTCGTCACCATGAAGTCCTGCACGCCGTCTTGACGGGGATTGGAGAAGTGCTGCGCCCCTATCATCCCGTGTTCTTTCATCGTATCTCCCATCTGCAGGGCGGGATTCACTAGGATGCGGTCGTAGCCATAGAGCATTTCGGCATACATGCCGCCCATCGACGTACCTATAACCAAGTCGGGCTTCTCCTTATCGCACGTCTTACGCAACAAATCCATTGCCTCTTGAGGTTGAATCGGCAGGTCGGGGGCTATCACCGTCGTATTGGGGAATACCTCGCGAATACGGGTCACCGTCCCGCTCTGCCCCGACGACGCGAAGCCGTGCACGTACATCACCTTCTTACCCTTGAAGAGTTCAGAAAACTGCTTGATATATGGGTTTGTCTGTTCCATCACATTTAAAATTGCCAGCGGTTAGGTATCTGACGATCCGGCCAGAGATGCTTGGCGTAAGCGTAATGATATAGTTCGAAAAGTTTCGTAAGGCGCGTGAGACGTAGCCAAAAGACGTTATAGTCCTTCCGCCCGGGCTGTGTCCACTGCACTTCGGCAAGGGCCGACATACGCGGCAGGGCCTGATACTCGACCAGATTCTCGCAGGTCATATACTCTGTCCATAGATTGGCCTGTACACCCAGGATATGACTGCGAGCCACCTCAGAGAGGTAATCGGGGGCAGGGTCAAAGTTATAGACTTTCTCAATGGGGATGAAGCCACCGCAACGACTAGGCTCAAACTCAGTGTCCTCCACTTGCTGATAGTCGAAGTAACAATGCGAAGTGGGCGTCATGATGACATCGTGACCTGTTGCGGCAGCCCTTGCACCACCCTCCGTACCTCGCCACGACATGATCATCGCATTGCGGGGACTACCGTCGAGAATCTCGTCCCAACCCAAGGCACGACGGCCTTTCGAGGCGAGAAAGTAGAAGACGCGATGGGTGAAGAGTCCCTGATATCTTGCGCTCATGTTGAACATCGGCATTTCCCGTACACCCGTCATATCACTCGTCATATCCCCACCGAGCCGACCTTCAAGGGCATCTTTAAGGTAGGCATCCTGACACTTCTTACACTGCTGCCAACGGTCTGAAGGAGCCTCGTCTCCACCGATGTGAATGACCTCGGAGGGGAAGATATCCATGATCTCTGTGAGCACATCTTGGACAAACTCATAGACTTTAGGATTGCCAATGCAGAGTACATCCTTATAGACACCCCAATAATGTCCCACTTGATAGGGACCGCCGGTACAGCCGAGTTCAGGATAGCTGGCGAGAGCGGCGAGCATGTGACCGGGCATGTCGATCTCAGGAACAACGGTGATATGACGCTCGGCAGCATAGCGCACAATCTCGCGAGCCTCAGCCTGTGTGTAGAAACCACCATAGGGAATGTTGTCGTCAAGGTCGGAATTGGTGCCGATGATGGTACCTGAGCGCTGAGAGCCGACCTCCGTAAGCTTCGGCCACTTCTTGATCTCGATACGCCAGCCCTGATCATCAGTGAGGTGCCAGTGGAACACGTTCATATTGTGCAACGCCAACAGGTCGATGAACTTCTTGACAAAATCCACTGACCAGAAATGACGGGAGCAGTCCAAATGCATCCCTCGCCAGGAGAATCGCGGAGCATCTTTCACGATAACCGCAGGAAATGCAGCATTCGTCACCTTCAACCCAAGCGTCTTCCTCAATGTCTGGATGCCGTAGAAGACACCGGCAGCGGAACCGCCGATGATGGAGATATCTTTCTGGTTGACCATGAGGTGATAAGCCTCAGACGGGGTGATCGTCGGAGCAACAGACAGATTGATGTAGCGCACCTTATTATCACGCTTCTTGGCGATGGGTAGCGTGAGGGACGTGAGATCTTTTAGATAGGACTGCAGGAAGGCTGCCTCACGCTGCAGATCATCGGGGGCGATAATCTGCACGGTATTATCAATCACAAACGGTTCGCCTTGCTGCAAGCTGATGTTCTGCGGCAGCGGCACCACGTCGTACTGCGCCCTTGCCGGAACGCATAAAAGTAAAAGGGTAAAAAGGTAAAAAGGTAAAAGACCTTTCCCCATATTCACAAACCTATGAAAGAATCCTGTCTCCATTTTCTTACTTTTTTACTTTCTTACTTTTTTACCTTTTTACCTTTTAAAATGGTATTCCACAAAGGCTTCCATCGCCTCGTAGCAGGCGAGTCCGAGACTGTCGTAGCGGCGGGCGGTATCGCGGTTGCGATCCTGGGCCCGTTGCCAGAAGAGACGCTCATCATTGCCAAGGAAAGGTGCACTCTCCATCTGACTCTGATGGCGGAGGATGGCATTACGCTTCTCGCGGAGTTCCTCGGGTGACATAGGTACGCACATCTCGATATCAGCCACATCCCACTCCGACCAGGCACCACGATACATCCATACACGACAATCGTCGAGCCATGCCGTTGCAGCCTGTTTTTCTTCTTCAATGGCAGCCAGCACCACATCGGTACATTTGCGGTGGGTACCATGCGGGTCAGCCAGATCAGCAGCGACATAAATCTGATGGGGCTGGATGTCGGCAATGAGTGCCTGCACGATACGGACATCCTGTTCGCTGACGGGAAGTTTTTCTATTTTCCCACTCTCATAGAAAGGCAGGTCGAGGAAGTGAATATGATCCTTATGGATACCATTATAGCCACAGGCATTACGCGCCTCACCACGACGGATTAATCCCTTGACGGTAAGGATGGCACGGTTGTCGAGATCGCCCTCTCCCTTCTGCTTAATATAGTTCATAATCTCACCGTAGCGTATCTTGATGACCTCGTCAGAACCGTTGGCAAAGAGTTGGTTGAAACCGTTGATGAAGTGCATGTAGAGGCGTACCTCCTCATCAGCAACAGCGATATTGCCGCTGGTCTCGTAGGCAATATGTACATCGTGGCCCTGTTGCATCAGGCGACGGATAGTGCCACCCATCGAGATGACATCGTCGTCGGGATGAGGTGAAAAGACGATGACACGCTTGGGGTATGGCAGCGCCCGCTCGGGACGGGTAGAGTCGTCGGCTTTCGGCTTGCCACCAGGCCATCCTGTGATGGTGTGCTGCAACTCGTTGAACACCTCGATATTCACCAGTCCCGCCTGTCCGTCGAACTGCTCCACGAGGTGTCCGAGCCCATTGTCCTCATAATCCTTCGTCAATAACTTCAGCACAGGCTTGCCGGTCTTGTTGCACAGGTCGATGACCTGACGGCGCAACGTATGCTCCGGCACCTTAATCGTTGATGTGAGATTCAGATTCATAGACTATTCACTTTTCACTTCCTGCGGTAGCAGGACTACTCCTGTTTGCTTTTTGCCGTCCATCATAATCTTCAAGGGGGTCTCGAAGCGGACATGGCGCACATATTCTGTTTCCTCGACGGCTGGCATTGCATCGAGTACCTCCTTCTGGAAGATGCCGTCGCCGGTGTAGGTGTTGATGGTGAAGTAACCGACACCGAAAGAGGTCAGGTTCTGGAAGAAATGGGTGCCCTGCGAGGGATCGACGTGGTAATTCTTCAGTCCCGTCTCCACGATGACGCGAGCGGCACTGATATGAGGCCACTTCACAGGGATGCCGAGCCAGTAGTCGCTGCTGCCCCAGCGTCCCGGACCCACAAGGACATAATTCTTGTCCTCATCAAGGAAACGGCTGTTGATGCGTTCAATTTCCGAAGCGATGGTGGGGTTGTTGGCGGCGGTGAAGTTCTCGTCGGTTTTCACATAGACCACATCAAAGACATCCTCCGAGATACCGTGGCCGAGGGAGTTGTTAGAGCGCAACAGACAGTCGGCATCGGGAATCTTTTGCAGGTCCTCATCGAGTACCTGTTTGGAATCAACGATGGGTCGGATTTGGAGCAGATAGAGGGTGCCGGTCTTGTCGGCATTCAGGTTACCTGCCAGTTCGATTTCCACAGGTCGGCGCATTTCCTCAGAACCGTACTTCTGCGCCATCTGGAGCAGTTCGGGCAGGGGGAAGATGCCTTGTTGGAGTACGCCACAGAAAGAGATAATCTTACGTCCACCCTCGTAGAGACCGTCGCGGATGAGTTGATCGACGGGGTCATAGGTAGAGGCGATATAGTTCAGGGAACCGTCGGCATCGGCCTGTTTCACACGCAGGCTCTTGATGTTGAAGCCGTCATCAACTTTGAAATCACCACCGACGTGCGACATATCGAGGGCATAGAAACGGGTCTGCGTTTCCGACAGGGCTGTCTC
Source organism: uncultured Prevotella sp. (assembly GCA_905233555.1). Taxonomy (GTDB): domain Bacteria; phylum Bacteroidota; class Bacteroidia; order Bacteroidales; family Bacteroidaceae; genus Prevotella. The sequence goes on from CAJODF010000018.1 coordinate 26,276, forward strand.
CATCTCCGAAGTTTGGAGCACCTGCGTGGGATGATAGGGCGACACACGGAGCGTCTGTCCACCATCGACAATATATTTTCCTAATCCGAGAGCGAGGCTGGCGATACCCTCCTCCGCCTTCTCGTCGCCGATGGGATAGTAATTCAGCGAACGGAGCACACCGGAGAAGTTGGGATAGTAGAGGTCGCCATAGCGCTTACCCACTACTTCCTGCAGGATGACAGCCATCTTTTCCTGGTCGATGACATTCTGCGTGGCCAGCATATAGGCTTTCGAATCCTTATAATAGACGGAGGCATAGACACCCTTGATGGCACAGGCCAACATACGCAACATCTCGTACTTATCGTCGAGATAAGGTATCATATAGGTGCTGTAGATACCGGCGAAAGGCTGATAGTGGGAATCTTCCAAGAGCGACGACGAGCGCACGGCAATCGGCGACTTCACCGCATCGAAGAAAGTGAAGAAGTCGGCTATCAGCGAGTCGGGCAACTGGGCGCGAAGGAAGTGCTTCAATATCTCTTCGTCAGGCGCATCGCTGAGGGCTATCGGATAGAGGTTGTTCTTCTCCATAAACTCGTCGAAGAAGTCGGTACAAAGCACAACAGTCTTCGGAATCGACACCTCAGCACCCTCAAACTGGTTCAGTTCAGGGTGACGCTTGATGATACGGTCGAGGAACGCCAGGCCCCTACCCTTACCTCCCAAGGAGCCTTCACCGATTCGGGCGAAATGGGCATAGCGGTCGAACTTCAAACGGTCAAACACAGCCACCACACCGATGTTCTTCATCCTGCGATACTGCACAATAGCATCGAAGATAATCTGACGGTGGGCATCCACATCCTGCAACTTGTGCCATGTGACGTGTTTCAGGAAGGCCGACACAGGGAAGATGGCACGGGCACAGAGCCAGCGACTCATGTGGTTGCGCGACACGTGGTAGAGCATCGAGTCGTTAGGAATCTTAAAGATATTATCCTGCAACTCCTTCAACGATGACACGCGGAAAATCTCCTCCTTCGTTTTTGGGTCGCGGAAGATAAAGTCGCCAAAGCCCATGTGGTCTTCCATCAGGTGGTGCAGATCGACATTCATCTTCGTGGAGTTCTTATCGATAAAGTGGAAACCCTCCGCCTCAGCCTTCGCACGGTTCAGGGTCTCTTTCGAGTCGAGAATCAGCGGCACATACTCGTCGCGGCGACGGATTTCTCGGAGCAGTTTCAGTCCGGCCTCGGGGTCGCCCTCCTCCACGTGCGAGAGTCGTCCGCGAACACTGTGCATCGGAAAACGGGTATCGGAGATGACACCAAGGGTGTTCTCATGATACTTCTCATAGATCTCCATCGCCTCCTCGTAGTTGGTGGCGAGCACCACCTTGGGACGTCCGCGCTTGCGCTGGGCAGCAGCGTGGGGATTGAGGGCCTCCGTAGAGAAACGCTTCGACTGGGCGAGGATATAATTATAAAGGTTCGGGAGCACGGAAGAGTAGAAACGGATGTTATCCTCGACGAGCAGGATCATCTGCACCCCTGCCTCGCGGATATCATGCTCGATATTCATCTTGTCTTCCAACAACTTGATGATCGACATGATGAGGTTGGTATTTCCCAACCAACAGAACACATAGTCGAACACCGACATATCCTCGTTTTCGATGCGCTTTGTGATACCGTGCGAGAAGGGCGTCAGCACCACGCAGGGAATATTCGGATGCGCCGCCTTGATCTCACGGGCTACAGTAAACGCATCGTTGTCGGCATTACCCGGCATACAGATCACTAGGTCGATGTCGGTGGTTTTCAACACCTCATTGGCTTCCTCAGTGGTAGATACCTGCGTGAAAGTGGGCGGGTAGCGCATACCCAACTCCATATACTCGTCGAAAATCTTCTCATCAATACGTCCGTCGTCCTCCAACATAAAGGCATCGTACGGATTCGCCACAATGAGCACGTTGAAGATGCGCCTCGTCATGATATTGACGAACGACACGTCCTTCAAATAGAACTGGTTCCACTCCTGTGGTATCTTGCTCGCTTCTTCCATATCTGGCTGCAAAGATAATAAAAAATCCGCGAAAGTTGTTACGCTTTCACGGATTTTTTTGTTATTATCCGCAGTGGAAATACTGGGTGACGAGTTTCTGGATCTCTTCGGGATAGCCCTCGATAGTCTGGCGGAGGGTCGTATCGTCGAAAGCACGGAGTTGGGCGATGATGCCGTCGATCATCGCAGGCGAGAAGACATTATGCTCCTCAAACGCCTTGCGCTGCTTTTCGAGACAGGAGGCAGAAGCGACACAGGAATCCGGCAATTGCGCTAGCGTAGCCAGACGGTCGGCATTCTCGGCAGCGTGAATATTCACGTTGACGTATGTCTTTTCGGCCAGTTCGAGGGCATTGTCCATCTCGAAGCCGTGACGACAGGCCACGCAGAGTCCTGCCAACAACTGATACAGGTCGGCACTGCCGTCGGGCGAACGCATCTCCACCGTCTGTTTGATGCTGGTGTCGTATTTGGTTTCTGTCTCCAAGGGATTGGCCTTGTGACTCATATCCACATCCGCAGCCCAACCGAGGGGAACGCGCACCAGGACACTGCGGTTTCTATCGCCCCAACAGACATTCGTCGGTGCCTCCTGATGGGGCACGAGACGGAAGTACGATGTCGGATTCTTATTGCCGAAGGCTGTGATGGCAGGTGCAAGATCCATCATACCGGCAATCATCTTACGGGCTGCCTCAGAGAGCACGCCGTTGGCCAGCATCTGGTTCTTGCCGTCCTTCATCATCCGCATATGGATATGCAATCCGGAGCCGGCCTTGCCTGTGGTGATCTTCGGGGCGAAGGTCACATCATAGCCCATCTGGTAGCCGAGATTACGGATAATCCACTTGGCCAGCATCAACTGGTCGGCAGCCTGCTCCACAGGTACGGGCAGGAACTCGATCTCGTTCTGCTCGTAGTTCTTGCCATCGATGGTGAAGTTGCCCACCTCTGAATGACCGTATTTGATCTGTCCACCTGCCTGGGCGATATATTGCATGCACTGGGTACGGAACTCGTTGGCCTTGGCATAGGGAGCCGACTCATGATAGCCGCGCTGATCCTGAGCCGGGAACACCTCTTCATCGTCACTGATGACGTAGTATTCCAATTCACCCATTGCCTGATATTCCATCCCCGTCACCTCACGGAAAGCCTCAGCAGCCTTGTGGAGGGTGAACTCAGGAGAACTCTCCAATGGGTTGCCGTCCTTGTCGAAATAGGAGCAAAGGAGCGACACCGTAGGGATCTCGGCAAAGGGATCGACGAAGGCGGTACGGAAACGGGGCAGCACATAGAGGTCGCTGCTGCCAGCCTGGATGAAGGAGAAAAGGCTACTGCCATCGACACGCTCACCACAGGTGAGGATGGTCTCCAGATAGTCCAGATCATTAATCACAAAGTTCAGCGTCTTCAACTTCCCGTCGCCGCCGGGATACATAAAGTTCACCATGCGGATGTCGTTCTTGACGATGTAGTCGATGATGTCGGCTTTGGTAAATTCCGCCGCAGGTTTCTGCAGCGCCGCCACAATGAGATTGGCGTTAAGAGTCAGGTGTTTGTTGTTCATCATTTTGTTGTTGTTTTGAAGTTTGCGTAATGTTCGTTTGCAAAGATAGTTATTTCTTTTGAAATTTGAAGTTTGTAATTTGATATTTATGATAACCAATTAAGACTTTTTAACTGCTACAGAAATCAAAAACTTCAAACTTCAAACTTCAAACTTCAAACTTTTATCGTATCTTTGCACCCAATAACAACAAAATCAACAGCGAAATGAAAATGAAGACCCTTAACGTGATCGTAGCAGCAGCCTGCTGCACCCTGCTGGCTCTCTCGTGCCAGTCCAATCCCCAACAGTCAACCACCAGCACCACGCTCAAAACTCCGGGCAACCCCTACCTGCCCCTTTGGGAGCATATCCCCGACGGTGAGCCCTATGTCTTCGAAGACCCCGACAACCCCGGAAAGCAACGCGTATATATTTATGGTTCGCACGACGATCTGGTGTCGGCTTACTGCGGACGCGACCAGGTGGTGTGGTCAGCTCCCGTGGAAGACCTGACTCAGTGGCGCTACGACGGTGTAATCCTCATTGTGGATAAGAACCGCGATGGCGAGCCCTTCGACTCTGCCAAGACCGCCGATGTGCTTTATGCCCCAGATGTAACGCTGGTGACTGACAGCACGGGTAAGAAGACCTACTACCTCTTCCCCAACGACCAGAATGGCGGGCGTAACGGACTGATTGCCAAGAGCGATCGCCCCGACGGACCTTTCGAGGTGTGCAACTGGAGCAAGGACAATCCCAATCTGGTGGACGGCGTATTGCAGTTCGACCCCGCCGTGTTCGTCGATGACGACGGACGCGTCTATGGCTACTGGGGCTTCGAGCGTTCTATCACGATGGCTACCGTCAAGCCTGGTACCAAGATTGTGGAGGATATGATCTCAGGGCGTAACCAACCCGGACGCTTCAAGTTCTTCGAGGCTTCATCGATTCGTAAAATCAAGGATAAGTACGTGTTTATCTATAGCCGCTTTACCGAGGACGGCGAGTTCGGCCTGCCTACCTCGAACTATACCCTCGCCTACTGCTACAGCGACAACCCCTTAGGCCCCTGGACCTACGGCGGTACCATCATCGACGGCAGAGGTCGCGAGAAGGATGAGCAAGGCAACGTGATTGCCTCGGCCGTACCCGACGGCAATACCCACGGTTCTATCTGCGAGATCAATGGTCAGTGGTATGTGTTCTATCATCGTCATACGGGTACCGACGAATATGCCCGTCAGGCCATGGTGGCTCCCATCGACGTGAAGGTCGAGGAAGGCAAAGGTGGCAAGGTGGAGATTTCTGAGGGCGAGTACAACAGCAACGGTTTCTCCCTCAACGGTCTCGATCCGTTCGAGCGTCACTCCGCAGGTATCGCCTGCTGGCTGACAGGTCCGAAGCCTGCTGTCCACGAGTGGCCCAACAACACGTTCTATGGTTCGTATGTAGAAGCCAGTTACGGTGCCGAGACGAATCCTGCAACGCAGGAAGCCCTCACCGCATCGAAGAATATCGACGACCCCTACGACCTGCGCTACAACACCAATCGCGTGGTGAACAATACCGACGGCAGCATCGTGGGCTACAAATACTTCAACTTCGACGCTGAGCGGCTGAAGAATCCGAATTGTCTGATGCTCGTCGTACATCTCATTCCCGAAGGCATCGAGGGCACCATCGAGATCTGGATGGACCGCCCCTGGGAGTCGCAGGGCGGCAAGAAAATCGGTGAGATGAAACTCACGACCAACATGGACAAGAAGGTCTGGGACGTGGCTGGAGGCATCTCCGACGAGGCTAAGGAAAATGACCTCGCCGGCAAGCACGCCATCTTCCTCGTCTTCAAGTCGGACTTCAAAGACAAATCCCTCTGCACCCTCGAAGACCTCTACTTCACTTTCGCAGAATAAAATCTTAATTGATACGCAGACACATCATCGTCAGGTCGTCATTGGGATCCGCACCGTCGCGATGGCGCTCCACCTCGGCAGCAAGGGTCTCTACCGCCTGTCGGGCCGTGTCGAAATGGGTGTTTCGCAAAATCTCGAGCAGATGATCA
>CAJODF010000019.1 GCA_905233555.1 uncultured Prevotella sp.
GGTACCGAAGGCATCCATCACATAGCAGTCAGCATAAGAAGCGAGGGTCTTGGCGAACTCCTTCTGGCTGGCCTTCATAGCCTTCTTAGCCTCGTCGTAAGCGGGATCGGTCTTCTCGATGCCTACGGGCTTACCTTCCTCCTCGGGATAGTAGCGCAGGTTCTCGAGCAGCAGAGCCTCGCCCATCTTCAGGGCCTTGGCAGCGTCGGCAGCCTTGGCGCAGTCGGGAGCAAATGCCACGGGCACGCCCAGAGCCTTCTCCACAGCCTCGCGGATCTGACCGAGAGACAGTTTGGGGTTCACCTTACCTTTGGGCTTGCCCATGTGTGACATGATAATGGTGGCACCACCATCGGCCAGGATCTTCTTCAGGGTAGGCAGGGCACCGCGGATACGGGTGTCGTCAGTGATCTTACCATTCTCATCGAGGGGCACGTTGAAGTCAACGCGCACGATTGCCAAAATTAAATTCGTTGATTGTCATAATTGTACTATTATTAATAATGTGAATGATTTCTTTAAAAGTGCATGCAAAGGTACAAATAAATTATGGAACAAAGGGGCACTCAAGCACAGAGATTTTGCTTTTTTTGCTTTTTTAATAGTTTTCCATTGGATTTTTACTCGCTTATTCGTAACTTTGCAGCCGAATAACAATTTACTAACGCCAATGAGAAAGATAATTACCTCAATTTTTGCGCTGGCAGCCCTGACGGTTGCCTATGCAGACACGATTACGCTCACCGTGAGTGATAAGCGCTGTCAGACGATTACGGGATTCGGTGCAGCCAGTTGCTTCGGTGCGATGGAACCTTATGGCAACGACACCAAGCCTGCGAAACTGCTCTACGGAGACGAATCAGAAATCGGACTGAACATTATGCGTATGGAGATTTCGCCGAACTGGGAAGGTGACGTCATTGTGAAAGAGTGGAACAACTGGGATTCCCCCTACGACTGGAAAGGTTCGTTGCCATCAGCCAAGATTGTCAAGCAGCGTGGAGGCATTGTCTTCGGTACGCCTTGGTCGCCCCCAGGAGATCTGAAGACCAATGGCTCAGCTCAGGGCGGCAACAGCGACGACCAGGGCAATCAGAAAGGTAAACTGCGTGAGGACTGCTATGAGGAGTTCTTCCCCTGGCTGAACATGTTCCTGGAGTGGATGCACGACAATGGCGTCGATGTGGATGCAGTCTCCATCCAGAACGAGCCCGACTGGTGGGTCAATTACTCCGGTTGTCTCTACACGGCGCAGGAACAACTTAATCTTGTGAAAAACTATGCCCACATGCTCGACCGCGAGACCTATCCAGGCGTACGCTTGATAAGTGCCGAGCCCTTAGGTTTCGACCCGCAGTATTCCAACAAGTTGCTGAACGATGCCGTAGCCCGCGATCAGATCGACATCATCGCAGGTCACATCTACGGTCATCCGCCCTTTGGCGATAAACCGCCCCATGCTTCGTACAATATCCCTGCCAATATGCAGAATGCAGCCAAACTGGCTCAGAAGTACGGCAAGGAGTTGTGGATGACGGAGCACTCTGTGTCAGAAACTTTGGACCACTTGCCAAACTGGGAGGATCAACTCGTATTCGCCCAGGAACTCAATGAGTGTATGCTGGTGGGATGCACGGGTTATATCTATTGGTATATGCGTGCCCACTGGTCGTTTGTCAGTACAGGTGAGTCAAAGTACGGTGCTGATAACAAGACGAAGAACAAACTGCTGCCACGTGCCTACGTGATGTCGCACTTCTCGAAGCACGTCACGGGTTCAACCCGTCTCGAATCGAAGTGCAGTTATCCCTTCCAGACGGCTGCTGATATTGAGACTTCTGCTTACATCAAGGGCGACTCGCTCATCGTCATGGCTATCAATACCACCGGTTATGACGACGAACTGCAGATTACGTTGCCTTACAAGGTGAAGAGCGGCGAGGTCTTGAGGTCTATCGGTAATGCGAAAGATGAACTCTGTCAGAAATCGCCCATCACCATCGATGCACCGACGCAGGAACTGACCGTCAGCATGCCTGAAACCAGCCTGAACACCTATATCTTCATACTTGAAAACAGCCAGGCTGCCATTAAGGAACTGAAGCAGACGGACAATGCCGGTCCCAAGACCTATTACGACCTGCAGGGACGTCGGTTGGAGAATCCTCAGGGCCTATGCATCGAGCGACGCGCCGACGGCACCAGTAGAAAAGTCATCATCGAAGATTGATAACGAAAATTGATAAGCATCATAAAAGCCACCCGCGAAGGTGGCTTTTTTGTTATCCGAAGAGTTCGCGGAGGGCTTCCTCCACCTTGCGGACGGGGTGGAGTGCGATGTGGTATTTCTTGGCATCGAAGCCCTGCAGATTGTACTTGGGGATGATCATATCCATAAAGCCCAGTTTCTCAGCCTCGGCGATGCGCTGTTCGATGCGGTTCACGGGGCGTACCTCACCGCTCAGGCCTACCTCGCCTGCCATGCACCAGCCACTTTCTATCGGCGTATCGACATTCGAGGAGAGGACAGCGGCGATGATGGAGAGATCCATCGCGAGGTCGGTCACACGCAGACCGCCGGCGATGTTGATAAAGACATCCTTCTGCATCAGTTTGAAACCCACCCGTTTTTCCAGTACGGCAAGGAGCATGTTGAGTCGGCGCTGGTCGAAACCGGTGGCAGAGCGCTGGGGCGTGCCGTAGGCAGCGGTAGAGACCAAGGCCTGTGTCTCGACAAGGAAAGGCCGGACACCCTCGATGGCCGAGGAGATGGCAACGCCGGAGAGTCCGTCGCGGTCCTCTGTCAGCAGGAGTTCCGAGGGGTTGGATACCTGTCGGAGTCCATTTTGCTGCATCTCGTAGATGCCCAGTTCGGAGGTAGAGCCGAAGCGGTTCTTCATCGAGCGCAGGATGCGGTACATATAGTGCTGGTCGCCCTCGAACTGGATGACGGTATCGACGATATGTTCCAGAATCTTCGGACCAGCCAACGTGCCTTCCTTCGTGATATGTCCGATGAGGATGACAGGCACGCCACTCGACTTGGCGAAGCGGAGTAGGGCAGAGGCGCACTCCCGCACCTGGGCGATGGAGCCGGCGGACGACTCTACGTCTTCTGTCATAATGGTCTGGATGGAGTCGATGATGACGAGTTCGGGCTGTTCTTCCTTGATATGGTCGAAGATGGCTTCGAGGGAGTTCTCGCAGAGAATCATGAAGTTCTCGTTCTCCTCATGGGGGATGCGGCTGGCGCGCATCTTCAACTGGTGGGCGCTTTCCTCTCCGCTGACATAGAGAATCTTCTTCTCCGGGAGGCGGAGCATGGTCTGGAGGGAGAGCGTCGATTTGCCGATGCCCGGTTCACCACCTAAGAGAACGATGGAACCAGGAACGAGACCACCACCGAGGACACGGTTGAGTTCGGCATCGTGCATGTCGATGCGGGGTTCATCCTTCGAACTGATGTCACGGAGACGGAGCACCTTGCCGGCAGAGGCTGCCGAGGACTGCGCAGTAGTGCCTGAGTTCAGACCCCTCCTGACCTCCCCTAACTTGGGGGAGGAACTGGACGCTACCTTGATTTCCTTGAACGTGTTCCACTGCCCGCAGGCGGGACACTTGCCTATCCACTTCGACGACTCCTGGCCGCAGTTGGAGCATACGTATGCGATCTTGTCTTTTGCCATAATGGCAACAAAGGTACAAAAAAAAAGTGAAAAGTGAAAAGCGGTAAGGGAAAAATGAAAAAAAAGTCGTATCTTTGCACGCGTTATGAAGAAATTATTCTGGATTATAACAACAATATGCCTGTTGGCAGGCTGTGGACAGAGTTACGAAGAGACAAAGCGTATCTCCCGGGAGCAGCGCATCAAACAGCAACGGGAAGACTCGGCTGCGCTGAAGGTGGCTGTATTGCCGACGCTCGACTGTCTGCCGATTTATCTGGCGGAGGACCATGAGATGTTCGATACCGTCGCAGACATCCGCCTGAAGCAATTCACGGCACAGATGGATGTGGATACGGCGCTTTTGAATGACCGCGTGGAACTCGGTGTGACCGATCTGGTAAGGGCAGAGCGGATGATGAAGCAGGACTCCCTGATAGAATATCTGACGGCGACGAATGCCTACTGGCAACTGATCTCCAATCGTGTGGCCCGTATCACCGACCTGAAGCACTTGGACGACAAGATGTTGGCGATGACCCGTTATTCTGTTACAGACCTGTTGGGTGATCTGGCTGTGGATAGTGCGAAGTTGAAGCCTGAACGGGTGTTCCGCATACAGATCAATGATGTGAATGTGCGTCTGAAGATGTTGGAGAACAACGAGATGGATGCCTTGTTGATGACGGAACCGCAGGCCGCCCAGGCACGACTGCTGAAGCATAAGGTGCTCCTCGACACCCGCAAACAGGATATGCAGATGGGTGCCATCGTGATGCGTTCGAAGGTGCTGGCCGAGAGGAATAGGAAAGTACAGTTGAAGGTCTTCATCAAAGGTTATAATGCGGCGGTTGACTCGATTAACAAGTATGGCATCAGCCACTACCGCGACCTTGTGATGAAATACTGCAAGGTGAAGCGTGAGGCCGTCGATACGATTCCTAAGAACCTGAAGTTCAGTCATATCGAAAAACCCCGTGAGAAGGATATCGAACAGGCCAGGAAATGGCTTTCCAAAAAGTAGCCCATGATAGAGTACAACAATAACCTGCAAGAAGTCTATGACTATCTGCTGAACAAGAATCTCTCCGGCGCCCTCGATGCCATGGAGATATACCTCTCTATCCATCCACTCGACATCAACAGGGACAGACTGTATGCCATCAGGTCAGACTTCCAGTTGATGACAGACTACTGGAAGCGTGGCTACAAGGACCAGCAGGCAACGACGTTGTACGAAAACCTGCTCAGGCGGATGTATGCCCTCTATATCTATGTGAAGTTGGGACATAGTGAGATGGGTGTGACCAGACAGACGACGGAAGAGTTGCAGGCGCAGTTGGAAGGCTTTGTCTCAGACGTGGCGATGCTGGAGTTTGAACCGCCTCACACACGAAAGGAGAAGGAAAAGGCTGTCTATCTGAAACATCATAACCTCATGAAGGATTGGTTCGACTCTCTGTGGCTTTCGCCTCTATGGAGTGCAGAACAGACGGAGGGGATGGAACGGTTGCTGTTGACACCAACCATCGACAGTCGGGACCAGCAACTGCTGATCAGCGGCATGACCTTGGCAGTAGTAGATCGCTTCGACGCATCGAAACTGAAAGTGCTGGTGAATGTTTATCGGCAGACAAGCGATGAGGGTGTGCGCCAGCGGGCATTCGTGGGATGGGTGTTGGCTCTTGGCGACGAGATCCTGCCTGTGCTTTATCAGGAGGAACTGCAAGCAGTAGAGAAACTGTTGGAGGATGAGACGGTCTGCCAGGAACTGGTGGAACTGGAACAGCAGATATATCTGTGCATGAATGCCGAGAAAGACAATCAGACACTCCAGCAGGAGATTATTCCGGAACTGTTGAACAACAGCAACTTCCGTGTGACGCGTAACGGTATTGAGGAGATAGAGGACGACCCGATGGAAGACATCCTGCACCCTGATGCCGAGGAGCGTCGGATGGAGAAAGTCGAGGAGAGTTACCGTCGGATGCAGGATATGCAGAAGCAGGGCTCAGACATCTATTTCGGCGGCTTTTCGCAGATGAAGCGCTTCCCTTTCTTCCGTGATGCCATCAACTGGTTCGTGCCTTTTTATATGGAGCACCCTGGGATATCGGCAGTCACTGATAAACTCACGTCGAACCGCTTCTTGCAGACGATGATGAATGCGGGAACCTTCTGCAACAGCGACAAATATTCTTTCCTGTTGGCCTTCTCACAAGTGATGGAGCGAATGCCGAAGAATGTGCTGGAGATGCTGGAGAGAGGCGAGGCTTCCATCGAGGATGTGATGTCGAAGGAGTCGATAACACCGGCATTCATTAGGAGGTCCTACCTGCAGGATCTGTATCGTTTCTATCGGTTGTATAGTTACAGAAGTCAGTTCCGCAATCCCTTTGAACAGCGCATCTGTCTTTTCTTTGCACATCGTTTCTTGTCGCACACCCCACTTGAGCCCTATTTCGGCGAGGTGGTGTCGTCGCTGATGAAGTTGAAGCGCATCGATGAGGTAAAGGCTGTGCTGAACAATACCGATGCGTCGCAATGGGACTTGAAGTACTATTTGATCACAGGCTATATTGCACAGAACTACGGTGGTGTATTTGTATGCGGTGGGGCTGGCGACTGTTTCATGAAGGCGCTCGAGTTGGATGCCAAGAACGAAAAGGCACTCTACGGCATCGCCAAACAGCGATTCTTAGAGGAAGACTACCAAAGTGCGCTCGATTATTATGAGCAACTGCTTGCCATACGCCCTGAGAAACGCAGTTTTCTGCTGAACCACGCCGTGTGCCTCACAAAACTGCTGAGATACCAGGATGCGCTGAAGGAACTGTATCAACTGAACTTCGAGCGTCCGGACGATTACCGGGTGAACAAAGTGTTGGCATGGACTCTCACTTGCGACGGAAAGTATGAACAAGCCATCAAGATCTATCAGCAGTTGCTGAATGGTAAGGTACAGATGGAAGACTTGCTGAACTACGGCTATTGTCTCTGGTTCAGCGGGAATATCTCAGATGCCGTCGATTGCTTCCATCGTTATCTGAAGGAAACGGGCGAAGGGAAGAATATCATTCTTGAGAGTGAGCGTGCGCTGATCAAGGAAAAGGGCATTACTGAGGCTGAGCAGCAGATGATGCTCTATATGCTCTGATCCTTTCTTTGGCTTTCTCACAAAGCCAGGTTCCTAATAGAGGTATGCCTACGCCTGCGATGGTGTAGAGTATCCAGAAATAGTCCTGCTGGGAATGTTCATGTATCACCATGTGGCAGCCGATCTGTCGGATGTCCAGTCCATAGTACCAGATCTTCATTAGACTGACCACCTTATAGGAGATAATGTGGAAGACGAAGATATTAAGCGTGTGGTCGCCGGTATAGACGAGGAACCGCTTGAACCAGCCTTTGCTGGCATCTATCCATCGGCTGATGTTATAGGTCATCAGGAAACCGAGGATGGCAGGGACGGGGAGTGACAGGAACTGTTGGAAGGTGGAACGCCAGTTCATGTTTGCCGTCAGATATTTCGAGAACAGCCAGACGATGAGACCGAAGAGAAGGGTAGCGGGAATGGCCAGATACTTATGCGACATGATTTGGCGATACCCATCGACATACTGACGGAAGATAAATCCGATGCCGAAAAAGAAGCATCCCATCATGTCGCGATAGCCACCTTGTACGAGGTTGATGACCTTCAGTCCCTCCCATGTCTTCCAGCCGCAGAGCAGGAGCATAACGAGACAGATGAGGTAGGGGATGGCTTTTTCTGCCCGACGGGGGAGGGTGCAATCCAACACCTTATATATAATAAGGTATAGGATGCTGGCGACGAAGAGTCCTCTGAAAAACCAGAAAGCCCCACAGAGGAAAGCATCATAACCACCCATCGCCGTGAAGATATTCCAAAGGTTTTGCTGTATCTGATGGGCTGACCAAGGATGGAGCACACCACCCTGTTCGTTACCATAGACCTCGTTGAGGATGCCGATGTCGAACATCCAGTTATGGATGATCAGGAAGAATACCGCCCATTTGACAAATGGGATATAGAGCCCCTTGACACGTTTCTTGACGAAGGTAGCCTCGTCGTGGAGATATTTCGTGGAGAAGAAAAAGCCTGCCGTGATAAAGAACAGGGGCATGTGGAACTCAAAGATAAACTTACACAACCAGCCTGGTGCCTCAGCGTGGGCGATTACCATCAGGATAATGGCAATTCCCTTCGCAATAGAAATAACGGTATCCCTTTTCACTTCTCACTTCTCACTTTTCACTTTTCACTTCCTACAGCCATGGTGTAAGAAGACTGCCGAACCATCCACGGAACTTCTGCCAGCCCGTGCGGAAACGATCCCACTCCTCTTCGGTGAGAATCACGCTTTTCTGCTTGTCACGGTCGAACATGTCGTCGAGTTCCTTGGTGGTCTCGCGATTCACGATGAGTGCATTCTCTTCATAGTCGAAACGCAGACTACGGGCATCGAGGTTTGTGCTGCCAACGGTGCAGAAGCGCCCATCCACCATCATAATCTTCGAGTGATGGAAACCGGGCTGGTATAGCCATACATTGGCACCGAGTTTCATCATCTGGTGGGCGTTGCGGAACACGACGTCGGGGGTGAGGGGAATATCACTCTTGGCGGATACCATAATCTCTACCTTGATGCCTCGTTTAATAGCCCGCTTCAGGGCTTTCTTGATACAAGGAATCAGGGTGAAGTAGGGGTTGATGAGTTTGATGGAGTCCTGGGCATCGTCGATGGCATGGACGTACAGACGACGCATAATCTCATTCGTGGTGTGTGGCTCACGGTTGACGATGCCAACCATTTTATTGCCCGATGGCTCTCCACTATAATATTTGGGAGCAGTCACCTCTTCCTTGGTTGCTTTCTTCCAGATACGGGCGAATATCTCCTGCAGGTCGTTCACGGCAGAACCCTCTATCCGGCAGTGCATATCACGCCATTCTCCCACCTGCTCTGTACCTACGATATAATAGTCGGCCACATTCATACCGCCTGTATAGGCCGTCTTGCCATCGATGACAACAATCTTACGGTGGTCACGGGGCCAGATATGGTTCACCCACGGGAAACGGATAGGGTCGAACTCCACGATGTCGATGCTGTCGGCACGGAGTTTCTTGAGGTGACTTTTCTTTAAGGGCTGGTTATTAGAGTCGTTGCCGAAACCGTCGAACATGGCGCGTATCTCCACACCTTCCTTACGTTTCTCCTTCAGAAGGTCGAAGAGCAACGAGGCAATAGAGTCGTTGCGGAAGTTGAAATATTCTAGATGGACGCTGCTCTTGGCTTGACGAATGGTCTCGAACATATCCGCAAACTTCGCCTTACCCGACATGAGCAACTTCACATTGTTGTCGTTGGTGAAGTGTACACCGTACTCCCTCATGTGTTTTACAATCAGAGAATCACTGGTTTCCGCCTGAGCGGAAACCATGATAACTGATAAGAGATAAGTGATAAGAAATAAGACTGTTCTCTTCACTGTTACTTTCTGTGCTTGAGTCTGTATTCGAGCGGTGTCATACCGAACTTCTCGCGGAAGATGTTGATGAAGTTCTCAGCAGTCATGAAGCCGATGTTCGATGCCAACTCACTCATGTTGATGTTGGTACGTTTCAGCAAGATGCATGCATGCTTCAACCTCAGGTCGCGGATAAGTTCTGTCGGTGTCTTACCTGTCAGGTTACGCACACGGTGGAAGAACGGTACGCGTCCCATACCCATGGCGGTTGACATCTCCTCCAGACTAATCTGACCACGACTCATGTTCTGCATGACGTACTGCTCGATATTCTTGAGGAGTTGCTGATCCATCATGTCAAGCATAGAGAAGTCTGACATATCTTGCTGTATCTCTTCCTCCTTGAGCAGTTCCAACTGCTGGGCCAGTTCTGTGCTTTCCTGAACCACAGGTCCCTTCTTGATATTTGTCTCAACCTTGTGGATAGGATCGGTTTCATCTACGGTGTCGTTCTTGGGATCGTATGTACCGATATCGTCGTAACTCTCCGTTGCTGTCGTCATACTGGCGTTACGATCCTCCAGCATACGGGTCTCAGCACCTTCAATGAGGTTGCTGTCCATCTCGATAGGACCGAGTCCGAGAATCTTGTTGAAGCGCATCACGGCTTCCTGCAAGTTGAAGGGCTTAGCCAGATAGTCGTCTGCCGACAACGTGATATTCTGCTTGCGCATATCCTGCGGCGTGAGCACACCGTCTGTGAGTAGCACGAACTTCGTCTTCTGGGTAATCGCATTAGTCTTGATTTGGTTGCACAATTCACTACCGGTCATGCCTGGCATGTCCTGTTTACAGATAACGACGTCCGGTCGCATCTCGAGGATATCGTCAGCCGCCTTCTCGATGTCATTGTAGGCATGGAAGTCATAGACGTATTTCAGTCTGGCAGTGACAAACTGCAGGAAGTCCATATTGTCATCGATCATCACGACGGAGAACTTCATCGTCGGAGCGTCAAGGGCAGCCCTCGATCTAGTGATATCCGTTGTCAGGGTCTCGCTGACAATCTCCGGCAATTCAATCTCACCACGTCCGTTCAGTTCCAGACGGTCGTGAACCACGTTCTTGGCCTTCTCTTCAGGATTCTCAAGATTAGTCTGCATGTCGCTGACACGGGTGATGATCTGCAGCATCTGCGAGTGCAGGGCGTTCAGTTGCTCACGTTCCTCCAGCGACTTCTCTTTCTCTGACAAGTTACCAATGATGGAGGTCATACGTGCCATCGGCTGGCGCAGGTCATCACTGGCAGCCTTGATTTCCTCACGCTGTCGTATCAATTGGTTAATGACGGCATGTTTGCGTGACCTGATGGCCTTGATTTGCTCTACGCCGATGCGCCAGAAGTAGATGATTACGGCGGCAATCAGTACGTAGGCCAGTATCATCCACCACGAAAGCAGCCAGTGACTCTCGACATGGATGTCGAGGGTGCGCTCCTGATTGCTGACGGCACCTTCTGCGCTGATGGCCTTTACATGTAAGGTATAGTTGCCGCTGCTCAGGTTCTGGAAGGTGACACCATGCGTCAGGGCGTTACCGTTCTTCCAGTCGTCGTCGAGTCCTTCCATCCAGTACATGAACTGCAGGCGCTCGCTCTGGTTGTAGTTGCCTGCACCGAACTTGATGGTAATTGTGTTCTGGTCATGTCCCAGTTCCAGTCTGCTACTTTCGTTCAGAGCCTGACCCAAAAGAACCTTGCCTCCGTAGGTGTGTCCCACCTGTACCTCCTCTTCGCCGAGGAACAGTTGTGTCAGCATGACTCGTGGCAGGGCATCGTTGTCTTCCTTCCCTTTCTGGACCACCCAGTTGATTCCGAAGATACCGCCAAGCAGCACGTCACCATCCTTTTTGGTGATGATGGCACCATGATTGAACTCGTTGCTTTGCAGACCGTCGGTCGTGTCGTAGTTGTATAATCCGAAGTTATAGGTAGCGTCCTCATGGTTGCGCTGTACCACCACACGGCTCACACCACTACTGGTGGTTACCCAGATATTGTGACTCTTGTCTTCTGCAATACCGCAGATGTTATTATTGCAGAGTCCCTGCTTCTCCGTCAGGTATTGTAGGTTGTCGGTCTCCATATCCAGAATGTTCAGACCTTCACGCGTTCCAATCCAGATCAGTCCACGGGAGTCCTGAAGCACCTGCGTGATATAATTGTTGGTAAACGGCTTCACATTGTTGGAGTTACCTGTCAATATTTTCTTCTCCGTATTAGAGAGGTTCATAATTACCAGACCTTCGGCGGTACCGATAAAGAGGTCGTTGGTCTTACCATCCTTATTATAATATAGGCAGGACACATTGTTGGTGTTCAGTTTACCACTTTCCCTCGTGTATGACGAGAAGGAGTTCATCCTGGGGTTATAGACTTGCAGACCGCCGTTGGTGGCAATCCACAGGTTACCGATCTTATCAACGCAGAGGGCGTTGACATGGTCGTCGATCAGCGTCCTGGTGCTGTCCTTTGCCAACGAGTAGATAGTCGATGTGCCGCCCTTGATACGGGTCAGTCCGTTGCGCATCGAACCTACCCACAGGCTACCGTCGGGGGTGATGGCCATACAAGATACCTTCAGACTGGCCAGCGGACCGTTATAGTCGAGGACACCCCTGTTGCTTGTTCCATACCAGATCTTTCCGCTGTCGGCCTGTGCGATGGCGGTAACATCTCCGTTGTGTGTTGTACCGAAGCGATAGATATCGTTACCTGTGTAAGCGACGCCTCTCTTCTCCGTTCCCACCCACAGAAGGTCAGTGTCATCGACATAAAGACTCTGGATACTGATTCGGCTGCGTAAGATACGGCGGACATTGATATTCACGGGACTGATACTGTCAATCTGGTGGGTATTTATGTCATAGCGCAACAGACCCAGTTGGTCACCGCCAATCCAGATGTTTCCTTTCTTGTCGCCAGCCATACCGTTGATGTTACGATCAACGCCCACACCTGTCAGTCCCAGTTGGTTACCGAGGGAGGTGTCCCATGTGCCGGCATTCTTATTGTATTTGAAGAGGGTTCCCTGACCGTAGAGCCAGATATTATCCATCTCGTCGGCAAACACCTTCAGCGACTTGGTCTTCCTGATCTTCTGTGCGGCAATGTCGCTGGTGCCCCAGACGGTATGTTGCTGATGCATCACGTCACAACATACAAGGCGTCCGTCATCATAGACGATGATGGCACCGTCCTTACACTCACCGATAGAGCATACCAATCCTTGCGGTACGCCGTGAGCGTCGTCAGTATAGCCGAACTCATAAGAGGTCTGCTGCTGCATGTTGAAACAGACAACACCCTTGTTGGGAATGGCTCCCCAGAGGTTCTTGTGACGATCCACATAAACGATGCTTGGGATGGTCTCGATACCCATTCGGGCGAAATACTGCTTCATGTCGCGCTCGAAACTCTCTGTCTGCGGATGATAGACGCAGTAGCCAGAGGCTGTCTGGATGAGCAGGTTACCGTCCAGCGTCTCCTGAATGGAGTTGATGTAACTGTTGGGCAATGAGTTGCCGTCCTGTGAGTCACTCTGGAAGTTCTTGAACACATAGCCGTCATACCGGTAGAGTCCGGCAGGCGTACCAAACCACATGTATCCGCGTGAGTCCTTCAGGATACAGTTCACCTGACTACTGGTAAGTCCTTGACTGGCATCCAGTGTCTTAAACAGGTAGTCTGCCGCCACTACCATCGGTAGGGTGAGCAGCAATGCGAGCATCAGTTTTCTTATAGTTTTCATAAGGCCGTATTTCTTTTAAATCATACATGAATAGTGGTCAACCACGCCGAGCAGATGTCTGTCGTCGTCAGTCACCAATACCGAATGTATCTTATATCTGTTCATAATCTGTTGAATTTCCGAAATCTTCGTATTCGGCTTGACTGTCTTCGGGGTACGCGTCATGATGTCGCTCACGGTATGGTCGAAGAACTCTGCCTGCCATTTCTCCGTAGCGCGACGGATGTCACCGTCGGTGATAAGTCCCACGATCTGACCGTCTGTTTCCGCTACGCCGAGTCCCAGTTTGCCTTTGCTCACCAGGATGATGGCCTCGCCGAGTCGCATTTCAGGCGGTAACACGGGCATGTCTTCTGTTCGCATCACGTCCTGAGCTGTCGTCAGCAACCGCTTACCGAGTTCCCCGCCCGGATGGAACTGGGCGAAGTCACGGGGCTGGAAGTTGCGCTTTTCTATGAGGGCTACAGCCAGGGCGTCGCCCATCGCCAGTTGCGCCATCGTCGAACTGGTGGGAGCCAGATTCAGCGGACAGGCTTCTTTCTCTACACTCACATTCAGGTGACAGGTAGAGTATTTCGCCAACAACGACTCTGGATTGCCGCTCATGCCGATAATGGGAATCTGCATGTGCAGCACCATGGGGATAAAGCGCAGCAGTTCGTCCGTCTGTCCGGAATTGCTGATGGCCAGCACCACATCCTCCTGAGCCATCACTCCCAAGTCGCCGTGGAAGACGTCCAAAGGGTTGATGAAGAACGAGGGCGTGCCCGTCGAGGAGAGGGTAGCGGCAATCTTGGCACCGATATGTCCGCTCTTGCCCACACCTGTCACGATGACCTTTCCCTTGCAATGGTAGATCAGTTCAACGGCTTCGTCGAAACTGTCGTCAATCTGTGAAATCAGTCCCATCACGGCCTGAGCCTCATCCTTGATGCATTGTATAGCGTAGTCTCTTGCAGTCATAAAATTTAATTCTCAACGATTAACTTCTCCACCAGCGGCTCGAACTTGTCAAGTTCCAGCATGTTGGCGGCATCACTCAGTCCCTTATCGGGATCGGGGTGAACTTCAAAGAACCAACCTGTAGCCCCGAAGGCCTTGGCAGCCAGTGCCATCTGTGGCACGAAGCGCCGGTCACCGCCGGTCTTTCCGTCGCCACTGCCCGGACGCTGAACGCTATGTGTACAGTCCATGATGACCGTCGGCACAATCTCCAGCATGTCGGCGATATTGCGGAAATCCACTACCAGGTTGTTGTAGCCCATCATATTGCCCCGTTCCGTCAGCCATACCTCTTTTGCACCAGCCTCACGGGCTTTCTCAACAGGATACCACATGTCCTTTCCACTCAGGAACTGGGCCTTCTTGATGTTCACGATGCATCCCGTATGGGCGGCTGCCACGAGCAGGTCGGTCTGCCGACAGAGGAAAGCGGGAATCTGAAGCACGTCGCACACCTCACCTGCCGGTTCGGCCTGCCAGGCCTCATGGATGTCCGTCAGGATTCGGAGCCCATATTTCGTCTTGATGTCGGAAAGCAATTGTAATCCGCGCTCCAGTCCTGGGCCGCGGAATGAACGTATCGACGTGCGGTTCGCCTTGTCGAACGATGCCTTGAAGATGATGTCTGTCCCTTGCTTTTTGTTGATTTCCACCAACTTACGTGCAACTGTGTCGAGCAGTTCCGCTGACTCAATCACACAGGGGCCGGCAATGATTGTGGCTTCTTTCATCATATTTGCTTTGCAAAAATAAGCATTTTCTATCTAACTACCAAAGAATTTGGTAAATTTTTCACTTTGTCTCTTTTATATGAACATCACGCTGCGGGAACGGGATCTCAATGCCGTTGGCATTCAGCGTGTCGTAAATACAGGTCAGAATGTCGCTGATGGCATAGACTTTTTTCACGGCATCCACCCAGACCACGAGTTGGAAATTAATACTCGAATCAGCCATCTCCGTCATCACTACCCGCACGCGCTTTGAGTTGTCTATCATGTGGTGCCTCAGGTTGTGGACGGCATCCTCGATGAGGTCCTTCACCTGCCCGGCCTTCGACCCGTAGGCCACACTGAACGGTACCAGCGCAAGGATATACCCGTGGTTACGGGTCAGGTTCTTGTAGTTCTTCGTAAACAGTTGTGAGTTCTGGAAAGTGATGACCTCGCCGTAGAGCGACTCCACGATGGTCGAGGTGTAACTGATGCTGGCCACCTTGCCCATGGTGCCGTCCACCTGAATCCAGTCGCCTGCCTTGATACGGCCCGTCATGAGCATCGTACCATAGTAGATGTTCTCAATGATGTCTTTCATGGCAAAACCGATACCGGTGGAGAGTCCGGCAGAGATTGCCAGCAGCCATTCTACGCTGATATGCAGGTAGGCGAGTGTCAGCAGCAGCCAGGCACCCCAGATGATCAGTTGTACCACGTTCTTGCCCATCACCACACGGCTCTCTGCCGTCGAGGGGTCTTTAATCTCGAAGTGCAGGCGCATCAGGGCGAGAATCGTCTTCGAGAGCCATTTGAAGAGGAACCACAGGCTCACCACCGTCGCAATTTTCACGATGCTCACCTGCAAATTCGTCTGGTTGATGAACTTCTTGTTGAAATAGTCCCAGCACATATCGCTTAGGTTGAACACATCGGTGGCCCAATAGACACTAAGCATCACCGACCACACGATAAGCACGGGCATGACCACTTGGCGTATCAGCGTGTAGAGCCATGTTTGTGTGATGGGTTTCTGGTCGAAGCCGTGTCTCTCCTCATAAATCTTCAGGTAGTCAGAGATGCAGGTGATGGTCAGGATGCACGTCAACTGCATAATCCACCAGATCAGCAACTGCACAGAGAGCAGTGTATAGCCCGCCCACGAGCAGCATACCGAGGCGATGAACACCGTCAGTGAGACATACGAATAGAACATGTCCGAACGGGGAATATTCTGGTTGTGCTTCCTCACCATCCACCATTGCCACACCATACAGGTCAGCAGGATCGGCGGGAACACTAGACTTACCAGTTCACTGGGTATCAGGACAATTCGGAAGGTGATGACCACAAACCCGATGACCAGCAAAGGTGCATAGATGTGGAAGGCACTCCTAATTTGTTCACTATTCAGACGCAGCAGTAGCGAAATCAGAATTACGGCCAGCAGCCAGAGGTATTCCACAAAGAGTCCGCTCGCCATGATAAAGAAGTTCTGGTCGATATTATGGTTCACCACGCCCATGATGATTGCCAGCGTGATGGCGGTGGTGGCCCACATGATCGACGAGCGCTTCTTTAGGAACTCCTCCGTGCGGAACCGCTTGGGCATGAAGCGGAACACCAGCCGGTTCAGCCCGATGGCGATGAGTGCATAGAAGGCGATGGCCACAAAAAGCCCGAAGATCCAATACACGTTCCAATCGGAACGCTGACTCTCCTTGTCGGTGGTATATTTTTTCTGCACCACCTCCTTCATCGTCTGCCATTTCTCCTTCAGGTGGCGGATAATGTCGATATAGGTGTCGCCACCGTTCACGAAGATGCTCGTCTGTATGTCGTAGTAGCGCTTTTGGGCGTAGTCGTTCATGTTTTTCAAGCGGAGTTCCGTGCTGTCGTAGTAGCGGATGTAGTCCTCCATCTGCTGCGTATCCTCCTCTAAAGCGCGCATGATGCTTGTGGCCAGCGTCAGACAGACGTTACGGTCGGTCTTCGCCTGTTCGCTCAGCATGTTCGTCGGCATCAGTTTCAGACTGTTTACCAGACTATCGTAGCGGGCAATTTCCACGTCGGTCTTCTTCAGGTAGTCGCGGAAGGGCATCTGTTGACGCTGGAACCGCTGATATTGTTCGGTGGCTTGATGACAGGCGTAGGTCAGGTCGAAGAGGTACTCCTGCTTCTGCGAATAGAGCATCAGAGCATTCTGATTCGACTGTTTCATCGTCTGCGTCAGGTTACGGAACACCTCCTGCGTCTGTTCTTCTCGCTCTTCCCGCTGCGAAGTAAGTTCATGGTAGTGCTTGGTCAGTTCCGACCGCAGGATGGTCAGCGTCTCCTCAAGGTTCTTCTCCTTGAGCACGGCACCGGCCTCTATCGTGATGCCCAACATCAGGGCGAGGATGATGATATATCTTTTCATTGGCTATTCACCTTTTCAACTTTTTACCTTTTCTTGGCCTGCAAAATTACAAACATTTTCGTAATTATACGAAATATTCTTGCGAAAACATACGGAATTATAGATTTTTTGTTTACTTTTGTACCCGAAAACCCCAAAAACGAAGCGATATGATACTGATAGCAGACAGTGGAAGCACCAAGACCGACTGGGCTCTTGTCGATCAAGAGACCACCTTGCGTTTCAATACCCAGGGCATCAATCCCGTCCATCAGAAGCGTGAAGCCATCCTGCAGATCCTCCATGAGGAACTGTTGCCGAATCTGGATGCCAACGAAGTACAGTCTGTCTTCTTTTATGGTAGTGGTGTGAGACCAGAATTGGAAGCTCCGATGGCAGAGGTGCTGAAAGGGGCCTTCCCGAAGGCTGAGACCACCGAAGCTCACAGCGACTTGCTCGGTGCGGCCCGTGCCTTGTGTGGTCATAACTATGGTATAGCCAGTATTTTAGGGACTGGCGCTAATTCTTGCCTTTATAATGGAGTAAGAATTGTGATGAACACGCCTGCCATGGGATATGTGCTGGGCGACGAGGGTAGTGGAGCCGCCCTCGGCAAACGTCTGCTGCATGATTTATATAAGGGCGTTTTGTCAGAAGAAATTGTCAACGGGTTTGAATATGAAACGGGTCTCACTCTGCCCGAAATCATCGATAAGGTCTATCGTCAGCCGCTGCCCAACCGCTTTCTTGCCTCGCTGTCGGAATACGTGCACCGCCATCTGACCGACTGGCTGGAACTCCGACGCCTCGTGATGGACAATTTCTCCGATTTCTTCCGTTTCAACATCGCGCCTTACCAGCGTCGCGACCTCGTTGTGTCGTTCGTAGGCAGCCTTGCCCATTATTATCAGGCCGAACTTCGCGAGGTGGCCCGCTCTATGGGCTACACCGTAGGTGCCGTCACCCGCAGCCCCATCGATGGCCTCATCCATTTCCATACCGAGCAATAATCTCTGTTGTCCCTCTAATTAACCTTCAGACAAAGCATCGTCAGGTCATCGTTAGGTTCGGCCCCGTTGCGGTGTTTCTCCACTTCTGACTTCAGCGCTTCTACCACCTGACGGGCGGTATCGAAGTGCGTGTCTCGTAGGATATCTAAAAGATGCTCGTCACCGAACTGATTCTGTTCCAGATTCTCGGCCTCGGTGAGACCATCGGTATAGATGAAGAGGGCGCGTCCCTTCATGCTGTGCATCTCTTCTCCCACGTATTCCATGTCGGGCCACAGACCAATAGGCGCATTGGGAATCATATCAAGGAAATCGCCCTTGTTCTCACCACCGCCGATGACGGGCGGATTGTGCCCGGCATTACAGAAGATGAGATGGCCCGTCTGCATGTTGAATCGGCCGATGAACAACGTGACAAACATGCCATTGACATTGTCCTCACCCGACAGTTCCGTGTTCATACTGTTACAGATGGCTACCGGTTCCATGCCCTGGTTCGCCATCGTGTGGAACAGACGCGTCACCTGTGCCATAAAGAGCGAGGCGGGCACACCCTTGCCCGATACGTCGCCCACGGCGAAATAGAGCCACGAGCCATTGATCACATAACCATATAGATCGCCTCCCACCTCCTTTGCGGGCGTCATCGACGCATACATATCTAGTCCTTTCTGCTGCGGGAACGTGCTCGGCACCATCGACATCTGTATGTCGCGGGCAATCTTCAGTTCCCCCTCGATGCGATCCTGTGCTGCCTTCATCTTCGCGATACGACGTGCCGAGCGGTAACGGCTGTAACCATAGAACCCGCCGCCCAGTGCCGCCAACAGGATGATGGCAAGTACCAGATACAACTGCTTGCGCTCCGCCAGCATCTTCTCGCGTTCACTCTGATATTTCACCTCGTCCAGTTCGAAACGCTTGTTCAACTCGTTCAACTGATCTGTCGTGGATTTCGTTCTAATGGAGTCCTCAATGTTACTGCATTTTACCAGTTCTTCATACGCCTCCTTCCATCTGCCCATGCCAGCCAGAATGCTCTGCCGCTGGTTCAGGGCGTCGAGATAACTGTTGTTGTAGCCTCCTTCCTGTGCGAGACGGCTCATCTGCTCGTCGCTCAGCCGCAGACCTTCCGCATAATTGCCCTGCGCCCCAGCCAGCCGGATGCGGTCGATGAGCACCTCGTTGCGGGCCACGTCCGTCCATCCAATCAACTGATTGTAGTAGGCGATGGAATCTACCGCCTTCGATGCCTCGCGGTATTTTTTCACGATGTAATAGTAGTTGTAACTCGATCGCTGGTACATGTACATGAACGACATCAGGTTTCTTTTCTTTATCTTGAACGTGTCCGTGTTGTACTTGACTAATGAATCGAGTTTCTGTCTCCATTCCCGAAGTGTCAGTTCCATCGTTGGATAGTCCTCCAACTCTCTCAATTCCACCATGTAGTGGGCATATACGCGATTCATGAAGCGGGGCTCGTCCATGTCATTCAGTTTGTCGAGCACCGCCCTGAGCAGACGGGCACATTCTGGGTGATTCCCTTGAGTGTTATAGACCAGTGCCTTGATGAAGTCAGCACCGGCAATGCCGTAATCGTCTCCTTGGCTCATGGCCTCTTCGTGCATTTCCTTGGCTTCCGCAAGGGCACTGTCGGGACGGCCTACGCAGGTGTATTCCTCGGCCAACTTCGTCCAGGTCTCGTAGTACTGGTGCCAGAGTCCGTGCTCGCGGCACAGTTTCAGGTTCTTCTCGGCTATCAATACGAGCGAGTCATGCACATTATTGTTATAGTAATCGATAACCATATGATGATTCTGTAAGGCCGAATCCTTCCAGTTTACGGAGTCCGCATTCCCGATTCCGGCAACCTTCATGTCGTGCTGACATGAGGTGGAGACAATGGCCGACAACAACAGGCCGACTACTGTTACAAGGCCCAGACGATAAGGTGATAGTTTCATATCAATTGGTTTTTGTTTGCAAAGATAGTAAAAAAAGCCGAAATGACAAGGTTTCTTTTAAAAAACTTGCAAATATGGAGGTGGTATTCCTTTCCCATTGAGCACGCTTAACATAGTTTAGCATATACAGATTATTCTTGTTCCGGATTTCTTCGTATCTTTGCAGCCAGACATTATAATTATTAATACCGACAAGATATGAAGAAGACTTTCTTATCGCTGATTGTAGTTGCAGCGATGATACTGGCAGCCTGCGGAGGTGAACACAAGTTCGTCACTGTAAAAGACGGACACTTTGTTAAAGACGGGAAGCCCTATTACTACGTGGGTACGAACTTCTGGTACGGTGCCATCCTCGGTTCGGAAGGGCAGGGGGGCGACCGGGAACGCCTTGGCCGTGAACTGGACCTAATGAAGAAGATGGGCATCGATAACCTGCGCATCCTTGTGGGTAGCGACGGCGAGCGGGGTGTGACTACCAAGGTGGAGCCTACGCTGCAGATTCGTCCGGGGGAGTACAACGACACGATTCTTGCCGGCCTCGACTACCTGTTGATGGAGATGGGCAAGCGAGGGATGGTGGCCGTGCTCTACCTGAACAATTCGTGGGAATGGAGCGGCGGCTACGCTTTTTATCTGGAGCATGCCGGTGCCGGCAAGCAGCCGAGACCCAATGAAGACGGCTATCCCGCCTTCATGGAGGCGATGAGCAAATATGCCACCAACCAGCGGGCGCACGAACTTTTCTACGACTATGTACGCTTCATCCTCGGTCGCACAAACCGCTATACGGGTGTGGCCTATAAGGACGACCCTGCCATCATGTCGTGGCAGATTGGTAATGAACCCCGGGCTTTCAGTAAGGAGGCGCTGCCTGCTTTCGAGAAGTGGTTGGCGGAGGCATCGGCCTTGATTCGTTCGCTCGACCCGAACCATCTCATTTCCATCGGTTCGGAGGGCTCGTGGGGCTGCGAGAACGACTGGGACTGCTACGAGCGCATCTGTGCAGACAAGAATATCGACTACTGTAACATTCACCTCTGGCCTTACAACTGGAGTTGGGCGCGGCAGGATCATCTCATCGAAGACCTGCCCCAGGCCAAGGCGAACACGAAAGACTATATCGACAGGCATTTGGAGATATGTGCCCGACTAAAGAAGCCGTTGGTGATGGAGGAGTTCGGCTATCCGAGGGACGACTTCAAGTTCGCCCTCGACACCCCGACAGAGGGGCGCGACGGGTTCTACCAGTATGTGTTTTCTTTAGTCGCCGACAATGCCGAGCAGGGAGGCTACTTTGCCGGTTGTAACTTCTGGGGATGGGGCGGATACGCGAAACCGAGGCACGAAGAGCAGTGGCAGGTGGGCGACGACTATACTGGTGACCCGGCGCAGGAACAGCAAGGGCTAAACTCTGTGTTTGCGGGCGACGAATCGACCCTGAAGGTGGTGCAGCAGCAAGTGGCGAGAATGAATAAATTACGTTAAAAAACGGGGTGTGGCAATATAATGCCGTCATTTGTCAAGATAGTGCCACTCGCTTTGCAAGATTCTTACTACCTTTGCAGCCGATAACTTAAACAATTCAACAAGAGATGAATACGAAAAGACTACTGACGCTTCTCGCTGTGATTCTGGTGTTCCTCCCGTTGTCGGCACAGATACGGGGGAACAACATCATGGTAACGGTGCAGCCTGACCATCAGGACTGGACCTACAAGACAGGTGAGAAGGCAACTTTTACGGTGAATGTGCTGAAGTCGGGCACTTTGCTCGACAATGTGAGTATCGACTATGCTGCTGGCCCTGAGATGTATCAGGACGTGAAGAAAAGTGTGGTGCTGAAGGACGGTACGTTGAAGTTGACGGGCACGATGAAGCAGCCCGGCTTCTACCGGGTGGATGTGACGGCCCATGTGGGCGGTAAGGACTACAAGGGTGCCTGCGGTGCAGCCTTCTCGCCCGAGCAGTTGCAGCCATCGACCGTGATGCCTGTCGACTTTGAGTCGTTCTGGCAGAATGCCATCGCTGAGGCCCGCAAGACGGACCTCGATCCTACGAAGCGACTCTTGCCAGAGCGCTGCACGAAGGATGTGAACGTCTATGAGGTGAGTTTCCAGAATATGAGTTGGGGCAACCGCACTTATGGCATCCTCTGTGTGCCAGTGAAGGAAGGCAAGTATCCCGCATTGTTGAGAGTGCCCGGTGCCGGTGTGCGTCCCTATGGCGGTGACGTCTGGACGGCCTCGCAGGGAGCGATTACGCTGGAGATCGGTATCCATGGTGTCCCTGTGACGATGGAGCAGGGAATCTATGACGACCTGAACAATGGTGCTCTCAAGGGCTATTGGGAGTTTGGCATGGACGACCGTGACAAGAGTTACTACAAGCATGTGATAATGGGTTGTATCCGTGCGCTCGATTATATTGAGCAATATACCCCGTGGAATGGAAAGGAGATGGGTGTGACAGGTAGTTCGCAAGGCGGTTTCCTGACTCTTGCGACGGCTGGTCTCGACAAACGCATCACCTATTATGCCCCTGTGCATGCCGCCCTTTGCGACCATACGAACTGGCAGCGGGGGGCCGCCTGTGGTTGGCCACATTATTTTTATTGGAACAAAGGCAAGGGGCAGGAGAAGCAGATAGAGACTTCGCGCTATTATGACGGTGTGAACTTTGCCCGTCTGATTACCACTCAACAGAAGGGGTGGTTCTCTTTCGGCTACAATGACGACGTAGTGCCACCGACGACGGCGTGGGCTACTTATAATACTGTCAAGGGTCCGAAGGATATTTCGCTCTATCAGGCCACGTGGCATTTCTGGTATCAGGAGCAGTGGGACGAGTGGGAAGAATGGTTGTTAAAGCAGATGCATCTTAGGTAAAGGTGAAAAGGTAAGTAATTGAAAAAGTGAGATTATATGAAGAAATCAATTGTAATAGCAGTGGCTGCACTGGTGATTGTCGCCTGTTCGACCACGAAGAAGGCTGAGCCGGAGCAGACGTTGGCCCAGCAGTTGGAGGAGCGTCTGGACTCGCTTCGCCAGAAAGGCTATATGGCCGGACATCAGGATGACCCGTTCTACGGCATCGGATGGGCCTACGAGGATGGCAAGAGCGACGTGAAACTGACCGTAGGCGACTATCCCGCCGTAATGGGCTTCGAACTCGGCGGTATTGAGATGGGCGACGATAAGAATCTCGATAGTGTGCCCTTCACCCGTATTCACGACGAACTGCTGGCTCATGTGAAGCGTGGCGGTATCGTGACAATCAGTTGGCATCCGCGTAATCCGATGACGACGGCGCCTGACGGCGGCAGAGGGGCTCAGAAGTTCCCCGATGGCTCTGCTTGGGACGTGTCGGATACAACTGTCGTGAAGAGTGTACTGTCCGGCGGAAAGAACGCTGAGTTGTTCAAGGTGTGGATGGAACGTGTGGCTGATTTCATCGAGACACTTCATACGGAGGACGGTCAGAAAGTGCCTATCATCTTCCGTCCTTGGCATGAGAACAACGGCTCGTGGTTCTGGTGGGGACAGAGACTCTGCTCCGACGAGGAGTTCAAGGGTCTGTGGAACCTACTTCAGGACTATATGAATGAGCGTGGCTTCGACAATCTGCTCTGGAGTTATTCGCCTAACCTCGACGGTAACTGGACATTGGAGCGTTTTATGCAGCGCTATCCAGGTAATGACCGTGTGACATTGATTGGCGAGGATGCCTATCAGTGGGGCACGGAAGAGGACTTCGTGAAGCAGTTGAATGCCGACCTGACCTTCCTCACGCAGTTTGCGAAGGATAATGGTAAACTCTTGGCGATGACCGAGTGCGGCTTTAAGAATATCCCCGATTCCACATGGTTCTCGCGGGTGCTGAAGGTTCAGATGGACAAGTATCCCATCTGTTATTTCCTGCTCTGGCGTAACTATGAGAAGGAATGGTTCGGGCCGGTGCCCGGTACGCCATCTGGCGAAGACTATAAGGCCTTTAAAGAGGCAGAAAACGTGATGTTCCTGAATGATATCCAATAACAATATGACTGAGTTTGAACAGAAAGTGGCAGCCCTGCGTGCGCACCACGAGGCGCTGCTGAATCGCAAGAATGAACCCATAGAGTGGGGGAATGGGATTTATGAGAAATATAAGTACCCAGTGGTGACGGCCGCCCATATCCCTTTGGAGTGGAAGTATGACTTCAATGAGAAGGACAACCCGTACCTGATGCAGCGTATCATGTGTAATGCCACGCTGAATGCGGGTGCAATCAAGTGGCAGGGTAAGTATCTGCTCATCGTTCGTGTAGAGGGCGCTGATCGTAAGAGTTACTTTGCGGTGGCTGAGTCGCCTAACGGTATTGATAACTTCCGTTTCTGGGAGGAGCCCATCACGATGCCCGACGACGTGATTCCTGCGACGAATATTTACGATATGCGTGTCACACAGCATGAGGACGGTTGGATATACGGTGTGTTCTGTGCCGAGCGCCACGACGACTCGCAGCCGGGTAACCTTAGTGCCGCTACAGCTACGGCAGGCATTGCCCGTACGAAGGACCTGAAGACTTGGGAGCGCCTGCCTGACCTGAAGACGAAGTCGCAGCAGCGTAATGTTGTGTTGCATCCGGAGTTCGTTGATGGCAAATATGCTTTCTACACCCGTCCGCAAGACGGATTCATCGACACGGGTTCAGGCGGTGGTATCGGTTGGGCACTCGTGGATGACATCACCCATGCTGAGGTGAAGGAAGAGAAAATCATCAATGCCCGTCACTACCATACCATCACGGAGGTGAAGAACGGCGAAGGACCGCACCCCATCAAGACCCCGAAGGGCTGGTTGCATCTGGCTCACGGCGTAAGAGCTACGGCCGACGGACTGCGCTATGTGCTTTATATGTATATGACGGCGCTCGATGATCCGACGAGGGTGATTGCCCAGCCGGGTGGTTATTTCCTGGTGCCTGAGGGTAACGAGTATTTGGGCGACGTGATGAACGTGGCCTTCGCCAACGGTTGGATTGCTAATGAGGATGGTAAGGTCTTTATCTACTATGCCTCTGCCGACACCCGTATGCATGTGGCTACCTCGACCATCGACAAACTCATCGACTATTGCATGCACACACCGGAGGACGGTCTGACGACTGCCGCCAGTGTGGAGACGATAAAGAAACTCATCAACAAAAATAAAATGAAATAACTATGGCAAGTTTAAAAGAAAAAATCGGTTATGCGCTTGGTGATGCAGCCGCTGGTGGTATCACCTGGAAAATCATGTCTATCGCTTTTCCTCTCTTCTTTACGAATGTGTTCGGACTGACTGTCGCTGATACGGCAACACTGATGTTGATTGCCCGTATGTTTGATGTGGTGACTGACCCGCTGATGGGTAGTCTGGCTGACCGCACGCAGTCGCGCTGGGGCACCTATCGTCCTTGGCTCATTTATGGTGCAGTACCCCTTGGTCTGATCTTTGCCCTGCTGCTTTACACGCCAGATTTTGGACCTGTGGGCAAGCGTATCTATGCCTATACGCTCTATCTGCTGATGATGGCAGTCTATACGGCAGTCAACGTGCCTTATGGTTCTTTGCTGGGTGTGATGACCGACGATGACAATGAGAAGAACCAGTTCTCCTCGTTCCGTATGGTGGGTGCCTATGCGATGGGCTTTATCACACTGTTGTCATTCCCGTATCTGCAGAAGATGGTGGGTGGCTCTGAGGCGCACCAGTATGCTGTGTTGGGTGCCGGCTTCGGTATCCTGGCTACAGTGATGACGCTAGCCTGCGGTTTCCTGACCAAGGAACGTCTGAAGCCTGTACGTGCTGAAAAGTTCTCTTTCCGTCCCTTTGCCGACCTCTTCAAGAATAAGCCTTGGATTTATCTGACACTGATAGGAATCTGTACGAATTTCTTCAATGGATTCCGTTATGCGGTGGCAGGTTATCTGCTGGAGTATTGTCTGCACGGCGATGTGACTGTAAGTGGACTGATCATCAACTATACCGTCTTTATGACCTTCGGCGAGGTTACCTGTATGATCTTCGGTGGTGTGTCACCAAAATTCACAGAGTGGATTGGTTCCAAGAAGAAGGCCTTCATGGCGGCTGCATTGATTTGTATCGTGTTCTCCGTGGTGTTCTTCTTCGTACCGATGGATCCCGATTATATCTGGGTACTGGTGGCTATCGTCATCCTGACTTCCATCGGTGTGGGTCTTTACTCACCGCTGTTGTGGTCGATGTATGCCGATGTGGCCGACTATGCTACTGAGAAGAACGGAACTTCATCAACGGGTCTGATATTCTCGTCGGGTACGATGGCTCAGAAGTTTGGTACGGCTATCTCGGGTTCGCTCGTGGCTTTGTTCCTAGGCTTCTCGGGCTTTGTTTCCGGAACAGACCCTGCTACGGGACAGACGATTGTCACCATCTCTGATATGGAATCTGTCAGGAATATGGTCTGGGCACTCTTCTCTCTGTTCCCTGCTGCCATCGTTCTGATCATGATGTTCCTGATCTACAAGTATCCTATCAAGAAATAATATGAACGGGGTTTCTGTGATGAAACAGGAAATGCAGGATGTAGTGGAAAACAACATCCTGCGTTTCTGGCTTGATAAGATGGTGGACCGTGAGCATGGGGGCTTCTACGGACGTATCGACGGTAGTGGTGTACTCCATCCCGAGGCGGAGAAGGGAGCCATCCTCAATGCCCGTATCCTCTGGTCATTCTCGGCGGCTTATCGGGTGTTGGGCAATCCGGAATACTTGGAGGCTGCCAACAGGTCCTATGAGTATTTGATTGAACATTTTATCGATGCAGAGTATGGTGGGGTGTATTGGAGTGTCGATTATCTCGGTCGTCCGCTTGATACCAAGAAGCAGTTCTATGCCATCGGTTTTGCTGTCTATGGCTTGTCGGAGTATGTCCGGGCCACAGGCGATCGTGAAGCGTTGGAGTGTGCCCTGCAACTCTATGACTGTATAGAGGAGCACGCCTTCGACCGTGCGCATAATGGTTATATCGAGGCCTGCACGAGAGAGTGGGGGCAGATAACCGATATGCGGCTCTCGGAACTGGATGCCAACTATCCCAAGTCGCAGAATACTCACTTGCATATCATCGAGCCTTACACGAACCTCCTGAGATGCCTGAAAGAGTTGCACGCCCAAGAGTCTGGCGATTACGTGCCGGTTATTGGGTCGATGTTGCCTATTGACGTTACCATCCCCATGCAAGATATCATCAGCGTGGAGGCCTCCTTGCGCAATCTGATAGATATATTCACTGATAAGATACTGAATCCAAAGACCCATCACCTCGATCTCTTCTTTGAGATGGATTGGACCCGTGGGGCTGGGCATCTTGAGAGTTATGGCCACGATATAGAGTGTTCGTGGCTGATGCACGAGGCCGCATTAGTTCTGGGCGACTCAAAAGTCTTGGAGAAGGTGGAACCCATCGTCCGCGAGGTGGCAAAGGCTTCGGAAAAGGGCCTGCGTCCTGACGGTTCTATGATCCATGAGGCGAATCTCGATACGGGTCATGTGGATGATGACCTGCACTGGTGGGTCCAGGCGGAGAATGTAGTGGGGTGGTTCAACCTCTATCAGTATTTCGACGACGAGCAAGCGCTTGAGCGTGCCTTTCAGGGTTGGAGTTATATCAAGAGCCAGATTATCGACTGGGAGAATGGGGAATGGCATTGGAGTCGCCATCCGGATGGAACGCTGAATACCATCGACGATAAGGCGGGCTTTTGGAAGTGTCCTTACCATAATAGTCGCATGTGTCTTGAGATTATTGAGAGAAGCGCAGGTATGTAATTCTCTCCTTTTTTAGGGATTTATCGAATTTTTTTATAAATATTCGCTGAATTTACAAATATTATTTGTACCTTTGCAGCACAAAAGCTGTGAAGGTACTTTTTCTTACTGGTAACTGCTTGGTAACGAGAACAATATTGTTATAACATTATAAAATATGAACTTTACTTTGTTAATTACCGTCTTGTTGACGGCTATTACATTGGTGGTTGCGGCTTACGTGGTAGCCAAGTTGATAGGACCGCGGTCCTACGCGAAGGTGAAAGGTGAGCCGTATGAGAGTGGTATCCCCACGCGAGGCAGCTCGTGGCTGCCCATATCGGTGGGATTCTACCTCTTCGCCATCCTGTTCCTCATGTTTGATGTGGAAACGGTGTTTCTGTATCCATGGGCAGTAGTAGTGAAGGAGTTCGGCGCAATGGCTCTACTGAGCATCGGCTTCTTCCTGGTAGTTCTGGTATTAGGCTTGGCATATGCTTGGCGGAAAGGAGATTTGGAATGGAAGTAAGGAAACCCCACATCAAGAGTATTCCCTACGAGGAGTGGAACGACAACGCCTCGTTGGAGAAGATTGTTGACGAGCTCCATGAGGGTGGCGTCAATGTGGTGACAGGTTCACTCGACCAGTTGATTAACTGGGGACGTTCCAACTCACTGTGGTCTCTGACCTTCGCAACTTCATGCTGTGGTATCGAGTTCATGGCTTGCGGTTGTGCACGCTATGACTTCGCCCGCTTCGGCTTTGAGGTGACGCGTAACTCTCCCCGTCAGGCCGACCTGATCATGTGTGCCGGTACCATTACGCACAAGATGGCTCCTGCCCTGAAGCGTCTGTACGACGAGATGGCTGAGCCGAAGTACGTGATTGCCGTCGGTGGCTGTGCTATCAGCGGTGGTCCGTTCAAGTCGAGTTACCATGTGGTGAAGGGTATCGAGGAGATCGTACCTGTCGATGTGTTTATCCCTGGTTGTCCCCCACGCCCGGAGGCTATCATGTACGGCATGATGCAGTTGCAGCGTAAGGTGAAGATCGAGAAATTCTTTGGTGGTGCCAATCACAAGCAGACTGCTGAGGAGAAGGCACTGGGTGTATCGAATGAGGAACTGACATTCCGCGAGAAGCATGGCGATCATCGTCGTGAGACAATCGTTGTCACCGATGTGCCTCAGGAATTTGTTGAGGAAATGAAATCAGCCCAGGAGGCTGCTAAAGTAGAGGAGGCTGCCGTATGAAGTTAGAATTCTTATCATTTGATTTCGATAAGTTCGCCTCTGAGATGCAGAACTTGAAGGACCAGAAGGGTTTCGACTATCTGGTGACCATTGTCGGTGAGGACTTCGGTGAAGAAGGATTGGGCTGTGTCTATATCCTCGAGAATACCAAGACGCACGAACGTTGCTCTGTGAAGCAGATTGCCAAGACTCAGATTTGTGGCGACGGCATGTCGAGCAACGGTACTGGCGAGACCGATGGTCAGATGATGGCCTATCTCCCCACTGTTTCTAACATCTGGAAGGTTGCCGACCTGCTGGAGCGTGAGGTTTACGATTTCTATGGTATCGTTTTCCTCGGCCATCCCGATATGCGCCGTTTGTTCCTGCGTAGCGATTTCATGGGTTATCCTTTCCGCAAGGACTGGGAGTTCAATGACAAATATACGCTGGAGGATGACGTAGAGCCCGACTACGGTCTGGAGTATTTCATCGACAAGGACGGTAATCTGCAGTCAAAGCAGAATAGGCTGTTTAGTGCCGATGATTATGTCATCAATATCGGTCCGCAGCACCCTGCTACTCATGGTGTGCTCCGTCTGCAGACAGTGCTCGACGGTGAGACCGTGAAGCGCATCTATCCGCATCTGGGCTATATCCATCGTGCGATTGAGAAGATGTGGGAAGGTATGACTTATCCTCAGACTTTGGCGTTGACTGACCGTCTGAACTATCTTGGAGCCATGCAGCATCGTCACGCTCTGGTAGGTGTGATCGAAGAGGCATTGGAGGTAGAGTTGACTGACCGCATCAAGTACATCCGTACGATTATGGATGAGTTGCAGCGTCTCGATTCCCACCTGCTTTACACATCTTGTGTGGCTCAGGACCTTGGCGCTCTCACTGGTATGCTTTATGGTATGCGCGATCGTGAGCATGTACTGAACTGTATGGAGGAAACCACTGGTGGTCGTCTGATTCAGAACTACTACCGTATTGGTGGTCTGCAGGACGATATCGATCCGAACTTCGTCAAGAACTGTAAGGATCTTGTGACGTATCTGCGTCCTACCATTCAGGAGTATATGGATATTTTCGGTGATAATGTCATCACCCACAACCGTCTGGAGAATTGCGGTCCGATGAGTCTTGAGGATTGTATCAACTACGCAGTGACTGGTCCTGCCGGACGTGCTTCAGGCTGGAAGAACGATGTGCGCAAGAACCACCCATATGATATGTACGACAAGGTAGAGTGGGAGCAGTGCACGTTGACAGGCTGTGACTCGATGGATCGTTACCTTGTTCACATCAATGAGATGTACCAGAGCCTGAACATCATTGAGCAGCTCATCGACAATATTCCTGAGGGTGACTTCTATGTGAAGCAGAAGCCGATCATCAAGTGTCCCGAGGGACAGTGGTACTTCTCTGTCGAGGGCGTGGCTGGTGAGTTTGGTGTTTATCTCGACTCTCGTGGCGACAAGAGCCCTTACCGTATGAAGATGCGTCCGATGGGACTCTCGCTGGTAGGTGCCTTCGACCCGATGTTGCGTGGTCAGAAGATTGCCGACCTCATCGCTACGTGTGCTGCTATTGACGTTGTAATTCCTGATATTGACAGATAAAAGCGAAGGATTATGTTTGATTTTAGTATTGTTACACAATGGTTCGACGCTCTCCTTCGCGAGACACTCGGTTTGGGA
>CAJODF010000020.1 GCA_905233555.1 uncultured Prevotella sp.
CCACTCGAAGACGGTATCAGGGCCATCTATGAGATATCGCAGCACTTGAATAACTTTGTAGTGAACTATCGCAAGATGTCTGAACTTGAAAAGCCCGTATTAGGCGATGTCAATCTCAGTTCGATGATTGATGATGTGAGTAAGGCCTATCCTGAACTGATGTGGGAATTGAATGTTCCTACCGATCTGGTGGTTCGTGCCGATGCAGGAATGTTGCGACAGGTACTGATGAATCTGACGAAGAATGCCATTGAGGCTCATGCCCAGAAGATGGTAATGGAAGTGATTGATGACGATAAAGCAGATGACATCAGTCTCTATATAGGGAATAATGGACAACCCATCCCAGCCGAAAACCGCCAGTCGCTCTTTGTACCCTTCTTCACCACCAAGCGAGGCGGTAGCGGCATTGGTCTTTCACTGAGTCGCAGGATGATGATGTTGCAGGGAGGCATGCTTGAACTCGCAGAAAGGCCCCGTCAAGGGTGTCATACAGCCTTTATCTTGAAAATTATTCGTTGTTCATAGTGCAAAATCATAATTATTTTGTATCTTTGCGGCCAAATATAAATAGGTACGTACAGATATGATACAATCGATGACTGGCTACGGCAACGCCGTGGTGGCTTACAAGGACAAAAAGATTCATGTAGAGATCAAGTCGCTGAACTCCAAGCAACTCGACTTGCAGACCCGTATTGCTCCCCTCTATCGTGAGAAGGAGATGGAGGTGCGTCAGATGGTGGCAGAGGCTCTTATCCGTGGGAAGGTGGACATGAGTGTGTGGATAGAAAAGGAAACGGCTGTGGATGCGACTCCTGTGAATGCTGCTCTCGTGGAGAACTACTACCACCAGTTGAAGGACATCGCTGCAAAGGTTGGCATCCCTGAGCCGGAGGACTGGATCTACACCCTCACCCGTATGCCGGATGTGTTGACGAAGACAGATGTGGAAGTGCTCGATGACGAGGAATGGGTAGTGGTGAAGGCTGCTGTCAGTGAGGCTTTGACAAACCTTGTGAATTTCCGCAAACAGGAAGGCGCTGCCCTGCAAAAGAAGTTTACAGAGAAGATTGACAATATCGCCGCTTTGTTGGCTGCCATCGAACCCTATGAGAAGGGACGCGTGGAGAAGATCAAGGCCCGTATCGAAGGTGGTTTGCAGCAGATTCCTGGGGTGGAGTACGACAAGAACCGTCTGGAACAGGAACTAATCTACTATATCGAGAAACTCGACATCAGTGAGGAGAAGCAGCGTTTGGCCAACCACCTGAAGTATTTCCGTGAGACGATGGAGGAGGCTGCTGGACAAGGCAAGAAACTAGGCTTCATCGCCCAGGAGATGGGACGCGAGATCAATACGACGGGTTCGAAGAGTAATCAGGCCGAGATGCAGAACATCGTGGTGAAGATGAAGGACGAACTGGAACAGATCAAGGAACAAGTACTCAATGCATTGTAAGGAGATTGGGAGACAAGTAGACAGGAAAACAAGGAGGTCAAGACAGATGAAAAGAGGGAAGTTGATTATCATTTCGGCACCGTCTGGAACAGGAAAGAGTACGATTATCGGGTGGCTGATGAGAGAGCATCCGGAGTTGAATCTGGCTTTCTCCATTTCCTGTACATCGAGAGCACCAAGAGGAACGGAACAGAATGGCGTGGAGTATTTCTTCCTGACACCAGAGGAGTTCCGCCAGCGGATAGACAACGATGAATTCCTAGAATATGAAGAGGTCTATGAGGGTCGCTTTTATGGTACCTTAAAGGCACAAGTAGAGCGTCAGTTGGAGGCTGGTCAGAATGTGGTGTTCGATGTTGACGTAAAGGGCGGTGTGAATATCAAGAAGTATTATGGCGATGAGGCTCTGAGCATTTTTATCCAGCCACCATCGATTGCAGAGTTGCGTCGTCGCTTGGAAGGCAGGGGTACAGATGCGCCTGAGGTCATCGACCAACGTATTGCCCGTGCAGAGTTTGAAATGACCTTCGTTGATAAGTTCGACAAAACAGTCATCAACGATGACCTCGCCCAAGCAGAGCAAGATGCACTGGAACTGGTGAAAGACTTTATATGATTCGTACGGGAATATTTGGGGGGTCGTTTAATCCCATACACAACGGACACATCTCGCTGGCCAAGCAGTTGAAAGAGAAAGCAGGGCTCGATGAGGTATGGCTGATGGTGTCGCCCCAGAATCCCTTGAAGCAGGCGGCAGACTTGCTCGATGATACCCTGCGGATGGAGATGGCCCGTCTGGCCCTCGATGGTGTGGATAGTATCATTGCCTCTGACTATGAGATGCACCTACCCAAACCCTCTTACACTTGGAATACTCTCCAAGCCCTTTCGAAGGACTATCCTGACAGAGAGTTCGTACTGCTGATGGGTGGCGATAACTGGGAACACTTCGACAGGTGGTATCACTATGAGGACATCAAGCGCTGCTACGAGGTGGCCGTCTATACCAGAACCCCTGGCGAGACTGGCTATATCGACATCAGTAGTACGGATATTCGTCAGCGCATCAAGGCTGGAAAGGGCATCCGCAGGTTGGTGCCTAAAGCCGTAGCAGACTATATCAAGGAGAAAGGACTCTATAAAGGTGAAAAAGTGAAAAGGTGAAAAAGTGAGAGGAAGGTTCAAGATAGATCCGCTGAAGTGGATAGGTTGGTTGTTTAGTCCTATCCAACAGAACGGCGCATTCTTCGTGTTTATGCTTGCGCTGGGATGGATCTGTACACAACTCGAAATCATGCCTTACTATCTCAGGAACAGAGGAGCCGAACCTTACGAACTGTCTGCCCCAGAGTTGTTCCTCGATATCTACTTCCTCTGTGTCATCCTAACCCTCATCCCCAAGAAAATACGTATCTGGGTGAAGGCTCTGCTCTACGTTTTCTTCTATGGTGTAGCCTTGGTGGATATGTTCTGCTACGAACGCTTCGAATCGACCCTTACACCGACGATGCTGATGCTGGCGATGGAAACGACTGGGCAGGAGGCAAAGGAATTCCTTTCAGGCTATCTCAGTTGGGAAACAGTAAAATCGAGTGTGGGATGGATATTGCTACTGATGGTGATGCATATCCTCTGGACCATCCTTCGTATATTCTTCTCTCGGATGCACCAACGACTCATCCTGCCGAAGATGAATCCGATATTCTTCAAAGTCTTTAAGGCGGTATTGGGCTGTGTGGTGGCTTGGCTGTTGTATAGCAGCATCTCGCAGACGTGGGATAATAAGGTGGCGATACACGAACTTTTCTCTTGCGAAACTATCGGAGAGGTGGAGCACGAAATGACCAAGAAGGAGAAAGCAAATCTCTATTTGCCCGTCTATCGCCTCGCTTTCGGTATATACGCTAATGGACTTGCCGACACTCAGATAGAGCAGTTGAAGGCTGCGAGTGATAAGATACTGGTAGATAGTTGCAGTTATCGTGTGCCGAACATCGTGCTGGTGATTGGCGAGAGTTACAACAAGCACCACTCTCAACTGTATGGTTATCAGAAGCCGACGACTCCTCGTCAGGTGGCTCTCGAAGTGGAGGGTAGTCTGGCGAAGTTTACGGATGTCGTTTCATCGTGGAACCTCACGAGTTTTGTCTTCAAGCACATGCTGTCGTTCTATGCCGTTGGCGATAGTGGCGAGTGGTGCGACAAGCCGCTCTTCCCAGAGGTGTTCCGTAAGGCGGGCTATCACGTGACATTTGTCACCAACCAGTTTGAGCCCAAGGCCAAGGAGGCTGTCTATGACTTCAGTGGTGGGTTCTTCCTGAACGACCCAGAACTGAGCCAACGGCAGTTTGACAGTCGCAACACCAAGACGCATCGCTTTGACGACGGGGTGCTGAAAGAATACGATGCCTTGAAGGACTCAACCATCGAACACAATCTGGTGATTCTCCACCTGATGGGTTCGCATGTTGATTATCGCGCCCGTTATCCGCAGAAGACGCAAACCGTCTTTACCCCACAGATGTATGACCGCCCAGAACTAAATGACAAACAGAAACAAATCCTGTCGCATTA
Organism: uncultured Prevotella sp.; assembly: GCA_905233555.1. Taxonomy (GTDB): domain Bacteria; phylum Bacteroidota; class Bacteroidia; order Bacteroidales; family Bacteroidaceae; genus Prevotella. The sequence continues at coordinate 4,037 of CAJODF010000020.1, forward strand.
CGACAACTCGCTGCGCTATAATGACTCCATCGTGGCTAGTATCACACAACGGTTTATGGATCAGGATGCTCTCGTCATCTATGTGCCGGATCATGGTGAGGAAATCTTCGATGGCTCACCTTATATGTATGGCAGGATGCATGGGGCGAATATCGACTATCGACTAGCTCGCAACGAGATGGAGATTCCTTTCTGGATATGGGGTTCGCCACAATATAGGGAAAAACATCCCTACGGCTGGCTGGCGATACAGAACGCCAAGGATCGTCCGCTGATGATTGATGCGCTGCCCCATCTGTTGCTCTATTTTGGTGGCATCTCCACACTACTCTATCGCGAGGAACTGAATGTCATCAGTCCCAAGTATGATATGAAGCGCCCTCGTATCCTAAAGGGCGTTACAGACTATAATAAATTGAAAAAGTGAAAAAGTGAAAAGGTGAAAAAAGAGTTTTTGACACGAAAGGAATGTACGGCAATGCGAGGGATAGCCATCCTGGCCATCATGCTTCACAACTACTGCCATTTCATCGGCAAGATTGTGCAGGAGAACGAGTACCAATTCTTCACTTCCAACAACGATCGATTGTGGCAAGTCATCAGCAACCCTGATTCGCTGTTGCCTGTTCATCTGCTGTCGTACTTCGGCCATTATGGTGTACCTGTCTTTCTTTTCCTCAGCGGCTTCGGTCTGGTGAAGAAATACGAGTCTGAGGCTTCCCTGCCGACGAAAAGCATCCCGTTCCTGCGCTATAGTTATCTGAAACTGCTTCGGCTGTTGATTGTGGGGTTCGTGCTGTTTGTCTGTGTCGATATGGTGACCCCAGGACGGTTCCCCTTCCATTGGGATAACGTCTTGGCGCAGTTGCTCATGTATATCAACGTGCTGCCAGAACCTGATAAGATCATCTGGCCAGGCATCTATTGGTTCTTCGGCCTGATGATGGAACTCTACATCGTCTATCGGCTTTTGCTCCATCGACGCAGTTCGTGGTGGGTGGTAGCACTCATTGCCGTCTGTTGGCTGTTGCAAGTCGTCTGCGAACCTGACGGCGAAACACTCAATCGCCTGCGCTATAACTTCATCGGAGGTATGCTTCCCTTCGGATTAGGATTAATCGCCGCAAGAGTTCCCACGCTGGGAACATTTGATTCCCACGCTGGGAACAATTTATTCCCACGCTGGGAACATTTTGCTTGGTTCTTGCTCGCCATTCTCTCCTGTGTGTTGGTCTTCGCGATGTGCTTCAACTTCCAGACGTGGTTCTGGATTCCCATCTTCATCATCATCGGCTGTGTGGCAATGGTGAAAGCGATGCCGGAATGGCTGCTGAAGGTCTTCGTCTGGTTCGGAGGTATCTCGGCTGCGATGTTCGTGGCACATCCGATAGCCCGTAAACTCTTCATCACCGTTGCCTGGAAACAGGATATCTACGACGGACTGATGCTCTATATCATTGTGGCCATCGCCCTCTCGTGGGCTGTGAAACAAATCATCGAACGTATCCCCAAACCGACATTATGAGAAAGATAGTTGCCTATGATTTCGACGGGACCCTGACCACCAAGGATACACTCATTGAGTTCATCCGATACGCCTGTGGTACAGGAGCCTTTGTAAGGGGTTTCCTCCTTTATGCGCCATTGCTGGTGCTGATGAAGTTGGGGCTCTTTCCTAACTGGAAAGCCAAGCAAAAGGTGTTTGCACATTTCTTCAAAGGGCTGACGCTGGATGCATTCGACAGCCTGTGTCATAACTTTGTTGCAGACAATCGGCATCTGCTTCGTCCCAAAGGCGTCATGGCCATTCAACAGGCTTTGGACAAGGGAGAAGAAGTGCTTATCGTCAGTGCCTCTATCGACAACTGGGTACAACCTTTCTTTCCAGAAGTAAAGGTGCTGGGCACTCAGGTCGAAGTGAAGGACGGACTTCTGACAGGCCGTTTCCTCACGAAGAATTGCTACGGCCAAGAGAAGGTGAATCGTATCCTCGCCCTCTATCCCAATCGCAGTGAGTATCATCTCACAGCCTATGGCGACAGTCAAGGCGACAAAGAACTACTCGCCTTCGCTGACGAATCACACTACAAACCTTTCCAAGAGTCATGACGCCATTCAAACTCTTCAAAGTCAAACCCGAGGAACGCTTTCAGGCTGTAGTGGTGCTAACGGTGATAGTAGCGCTCAATGCGCTGTTCATCTATCGCATGCATGATTTGTTCATGCAACCAGGCTTCGGACCCTATTGGAAAGTCTTCGAACGCGAACTCCATCTCTCTGGCTATGACCCGCTGACCTATCTGGGCGTCACCGATTGGGACATCGTTTATCAGGTGTATCGCCATCCGTTGCTGTCGTTTCTCATCTGGCCTTTCTGGTTGCTGAACCAAGGACTGACTGCCCTTTTTGGCGTCAACTGTGTGCAGTATGTCGTGGCTCTGCCGCTGATGGCGTGTTCGTTCTATTCTTATATCTTCCTCTATCGCATCCATCGCGAGGTAATTGAGTTGGAGCGTCGGGATGCTACCCTATTGACTACCTTCTATTTCTCCTTCGCCTATATCCTGTTGTCTGTCATTGTGCCTGACCATTTTACCATCTCTATGTTCCTGTTGCTCACCACCCTCTATATCTCTGGTGTGTGCATCAAGAAGGGCAGGGAGTTCCGTTGGTGGCAGTCGGCGATTCTCTTTTATATCACAGATGGTGTCACCCTGAGCAACGGCATCAAGGTCTTTCTCTCTGGCTTCTTCGTGAATCTCAGGGATTTCTTCCGTCCTAAGTATCTGCTGTTGGCTGTCATCCTGCCTGCGGCTTTGTTGTGGGCCACAGCCACTTGGGAGTATCAGCAGTATGTGCTCCCTAAGGAAAGGGTTCGTGAAGAAGTGAAGATAAAAAAAGCCGAAGAACTGAAGGCCCGTGTGGCCCAGATGACACCCAAGGAGAGGGAACAATTTGAGAAACGGAAGGCAAGGCGTCAGGAAGTACTGCGCCGTCAGGCAGAGAAGACGGGAAAGCCGATGGAGGATCATGGTTTTCTGAAATGGACGGACGTCACGACTTCCCGTTGGCTGTCGATGTCTGAGAATCTCTTTGGCGAGTCCGTTCAGTTCCATCAGCATCATTTCTTGGAGGATACGCTGGTACATAGGCCCGTGTTTGTGGTGTACGACTGGCTTTGGAGTTATGTGGTTGAAGCTCTGGTGGTGCTGCTTTTCATCATTGGCATCTGGTGCGGACGCAGAAGCCGTTTCCTCTGGCTCTGTCTCTCTTGCTTTGGCTTTGATATGTTCATCCACTTGATTTTAGGTTTTGGCCTCAACGAGGTGTTTATCATGGCACCACACTTTATGTTCGTGCTTCCCATCGCCTCAGCCTTCCTGTTCCGTAGCGTCCACACCCGTTGGCTGCGGATCCCCGTTGGGTTGCTGACACTCTACCTATTTGTATATAATGGCTGGCTTCTGACTTCCTTCCTCCTCTCTCCCATCAACGCCATTATCTGAAAAGAATCTTATGGGGGTAGGTTATTTTTTACGCAAACTATTTTGTAATTTCGAGATAAAGTTGTATCTTTGCCGTTGAATATTACTTATTATACCATCAAGATGTTGAAAAAAAGCATAATACTGATTGCTGACAGTGGTAGCACAAAGACTGACTGGACGCTTCTCAACCCATCCGACCGTGATGGTAACGGCGTAATTGCCACGTTTCACACCCAGGGTATCACGCCCATCCATCAGACGCCTGAACAGATCAGGCAGATTATCGGGCAAGAGTTGGTACAACAATTGTCGTCCTTCCCCCGAGCCCGTCTGATAGATTCTGGTGTCCTTGAGACACCATTGCTATCAAATCTAAACGTGGTGTTTTATGGCAGCGGATGTACACCGGTTCATGCACCCCACATGCGTCAACTACTGACAGGTGTCCTCTCGACACAGAATGTCGAGGTATATAGCGACTTGATGGGTGCTGCCAGAGCCCTCTGCCAACAGGAGGAGGGTATTGCCTGTATTTTGGGAACAGGAGCCAACAGTTGCCTGTATGATGGACAGGGCATTGTGCAAAACACCCCAGCACTGGGCTATATCTTGGGCGACGAGGGAAGCGGTTCTGTGCTGGGACGAATGTTTATGAATGCAATCTTCAAGAATCCGGACTTTGCAGATATCCGCGATGAATATCTGGCCAAGGAGAAACTGACACAGGCTGACGTGATTCGAAAGGTCTATCACGAATCTTTGGCCAACCGCTTCCTGGCTACCACCTCATTATTTATTGGCGAGCATCTTGACAGTCCACTGCTGCAGCAGTTGGTGGTTGATAATTTCCGAAACTTTTTCCAACGTAACATCAAGCCCTACGGTCGTCGCGACCTGCCTGTCAGTTTCGTAGGCAGCATGGCCCAGAATTATCCGGATCAGTTGGCAGCAGCAGCCCGTGCAGAAGGCTTTACCATCGGACACGTTGCCAAGAGTCCCATGGAAGGATTGGTTGCTTACCATAAACAATAACATCAACGGTGTTTCTCTGTGCCTGTCCATTTGCGTAGGCGACGGGAGATGGATTTGAAGATATGGCTGATATTGCCGTAGCGCAGGTTTAGGAAGAGTTCTTCAAGGGAGTTCTGGATTTTAATCCACGGGTGGTTCCAGGCATTGGCTTTATAGAGTCGTTTTAAGTAATCCTTGTTTTCCACAATCCCCTCTGGATGTTTCAGAGGGAAGGTCAGTTCGTGGCGCTGCATGGTGAACATCTTGCGGATACGATGAGGCGTCGTTTTTAGTTCTGCAGAGAAATGGGTGGAGTCAGCCAACAGTCCAATGTTGCTCACCTGATTCTTCGCAGGCATGATGGCGAGACTGTCGTGGAGCAGCATATCAGCCCAGTAGATAGTTTCAAAGTATTCCTTCCCACTCTGACTGTGGTCACGGAACATCTGCATCATATCGCTACGCAATTGTCTCTCTTTGGCAATGGTCTCCAAGCGTTGCAGCGTCTCAGGATCCTTCATAAATCCGTAGGAAGGATCCCAGCGCTGGGCCACCCTCCGCCACGAGGCCCAGCCCCAAATGCTAAAGGCAGAGGTAAAGAAATAACTATCGTTGCAGTCTGGCGAGACCTCATCGATATTGAACCCTGCAATCATATTGATTCTCTCGTCATCCTCGTATCTGTCGAGCATCTCCTTACAGAAAGGGAAAAACGACTGGGCAGGTACCACATCATCCTCCAATACCATCACCTTGTCGGCAATCGAAAAAGCCCACTGATGGGAGAGGAAGCCCGATGGGTCGCAGCCCTGATTCTGTTCCAGATAGTTGCGATGCACCTCGCACTCCCAGTCGATATGTTCGTCGCTGACAATCTCGCGACAGGCCTCAATCCCAGCCATATCCTGTGGCCCTCGCGGACCGTCCTGATAGAGCAGCAACTTCGAGGGCCGTGCCTGGCGCACAGCCTCAAACACTTTTGCAAACGTGTCGCTGCGTGTAAAGAACAGCAGCAGCACGGCAATATCAGTCTTTGCAGGATACTTCATGCCACAAAGGTACGAACTTTTCCTGATACCACCAAATGTAACCATCAAATATATTTGGTTCTTCCCTCTTTTTTTCGTACCTTTGCACACCGTATGGACGATAAGCACTACCTTCTCAGTCTGATTCGCGAGGGAGAGCACCAGCAGCAGGACTTCAAATATCGTGTGGCTGATGCCTGCAAACTGGCAAAGTCGGTATCGGCATTTGCCAATACCGATGGTGGTAGGCTATTGATAGGCGTTCGCGACGACGGCCATCTCTCTGGTGTGCGCAGCGAGGAGGAAATTTACATGATGCACCAGGCTGCCTACAAATACTGCAAGCCTGAGGCCAGCATCAAATTCGATACGTATCACGCTGAGGGTCGGACCATCGTTGTTGCTACCGTTCCACCTTCAATCAAACGCCCCGTCTGCGCACAAGACGAAGAGGGTCGCATGCGGGCCTATATCCGCATCAACGACGAGAACATCGTAGCCTCACCAGTTCATCTCGCTCTCTGGCGTGAGTCGCAGAAACCCCAAGGTGCGATGATCACCTACAACGACGATATCCGCAAACTGCTTGATGTGATGCATGGTCAACAGACGCTGAATCAGATTGTCCGCCTGTCACGACTCCCTCGCCACAAGGTCATCACCCTCATGGCCCGCCTCATCCGCTTCGGCACCCTCCGATGGGAATACACCGACCAACAGTTCCTATTCAGTCAGCAGTGATAGAAACATAGAAATCGGCAAAAATCTTTGGTGCTTCGATAGATTATTATTATCTTTGCAGGCGATGACTCACGAAGAAATCGGCTTGCCACTTGCTACTGCAAAGACGCAGGAATTGCGAGAGAGGTATAATCCTGAGGGCTCGATGCTGCGCAGGCAGCAGATGAGAATGCTGGAAATATTGTTGGAGGTGGATAAGATCTGCCGGAAGCATGATATCCGCTACTGGCTCAGTAGCGGAACGTTGATTGGGGCCTTACGACACGATGGATTCATCCCTTGGGACGACGATCTCGACATCGAGATGATGCGCAGCGACTATCTGCGGCTGATGCAGGTTCTGCCCTCAGAACTGCCAGAGTGGCTGGCGCTGCAGAACGATGAGACGGACCCCAACTACTTCTATTTCTATGCGAAGGTGCGTGACAAGCGTTCGAGGATGCTGGAACAGAACGGCTACGACCGGCTTTGGAAGGAGCAGGGTATCTATATCGACATCTTCCCGATGGAGCAGCACCCCATCTGGTTGCACAAACTGACGGAGAAGAGCGTAGGTCACATGTATAAGATCTGGCGCACGAGCACGAACGACGAGAAAGCCATCAAGTCCGTACGCCGCATCTTCAACTTCAACAACCGCTTCCTCTTCCCCTGCCTGCGAAAACTATTCACTTCCAAAGTGATTACCAGCGGCATGGGTATCCCCTTCCATAATCCCCGCTATGCTGAAGAGATATTCCCACTGACGACCCATCCCTTCGAAGGCCATGACTTACCCGTTCCGAAGGATGCCGACGCCCATCTGCGCCACATCTTCGGCGACTATATGCAGTTGCCTGATTTGGAAAAATTGGCTCCGCACGTGGGAGCGTTAGAGTTTTTTGAGGAAAGTGAGGCACTCTTGCAGGATGACGGTACCCGCTAACCGCATGACAGCATAATAAAGGATAGCGGCAATTGCCACACGACAGATCAGCAGCAACCACAGATTGGTAATGCTCTGGGTTACAAATCCCGTCACCACCATCACACCCGCTGCGGCAAGGGCGAAGGGAACGATGTCCTTCAGGAAATCCAACAGCCGATAAGTCATCAGCCGCTTCACAAAGAAATGCCACACAAACACCCATCCAATATTTAATAAGGTATAGGCAATCACCATCTCATAGATGCCCTGCCGCCTGAGGCTGACCAACAGTCCTATTTGCAGGATGCCCAATACGATGGTGTTCCAAAGGTAGATGTCGCTCCGTTTGTGACTGATGATGGCGTCTGTGAGCAGGGTAGAGAGTGGCATAAAGGCCCCACAGAAGCAGAGATAAGGCAACAGAGAAGCCGAAAAAGTCCACTTCTCACCGATAGCCAATACGATGAATTCGTGCGACACCAGTCCCAGTCCGAAGAGCAACGGGAAGGCGATGAAAGCCGTGAAGCGCATCATCTTACGGAGCACTGCCAGTTGCCGTTCCTGTTCATCGTGGAGTCCCACCAGCACCGTCTGATCCACCTGCTTCAACATATTCTGAACCAGCAGGAATCCCTTCGAACTCCACTGATAGGCCTGATTGTAATGACCTGTTTTCTTCTCGCCGTAGTAACGACCCAGCAGCAGGTTCATGATGTTGTTATTCAACTGCGTGAAGATGGCAGAGAGCATGATCCTGAAACTGAACGGGAAGAGACGGCGGATGGGCTCGAAGTTAAACGTGAAGGTGGGGCGCCAGGGGCTGTAATACCAAAGCAGCAGCGTGTTTATGGCGATATAGAGCAGATACTGCGTGGCGAGTGCCCAATAGCCAAAACCCAGTGCCGCGAGTATCACACTGACGATGCTCGATGTGAGTGTCGCCGTCATCCCGCACTTCGCAATCAGCTTGATCTGCATCTGTTTGGTAAGATAAGCCGATTGCGCCATACCAAAACTGGAGAACACGAAGCCGAGGAACACGTAACGGCTCAAAGGGATGAGTTTGGGACTCAACTCGGGCTTGTCGTAATAGTCGGCTATCAGCGGCGCACAGAACCAAAGCACTACATAAATGGTTGCTCCGGCGAGGATGTTGAACCAGAACACGGCATTATAGTCCTCGTGCTTGGGTTCCTTTAGATTGATGAGGCCTGTCTTAAAGCCACTCGACTGAAGTTCGTTGGCTATCACGGAGAAGATTGCCAACATCGCCGTCATACCGTAATCTGAAGGATCCAGCAGCCGTCCGAGAATGATACCAAAGGCAAGTCCGAGCAATTGCTGTACGCCATTGTTCATCCCGCCCCAAAAGAGACCTTTTGCAGTTTTTTCTTTCAGTGTCTCACCCAACTTGGCTTCCTGGTTTTACGTCTTTCGTTGTCGTCACCACGCTGAGGCTCTCGTCGGCATCAACGGCAGAGAGGATCATGCCCTGACTCTCGATGCCCATCATATTGCGGGGAGCGAAGTTTGCCACGAAGAGGATGCGTTTGCCGATGAGTTCCTCAGGGTTCTCGTAGAAGGCAGCGATACCGGAACAGATGGTACGATCCGTACCCGAACCGTCATCGATGGTGAATTGCAGGAGTTTCTTCGACTTCTTCACCTTCTGACAGTCCTTCACCAGACCCACGCGGATATCAAGCTTTTCAAATTCCTCGAAACTGACAGTATCCTTGATGGGTGCTGCCTTGTAGGCTGCTGCCTCGTTGGCTTTCTTGGTGGCTTCCAGTTTGTCGAGTTGCTTCTGGATCACCTCGTCCTCAATCTTCTCGAAGAGCAGGGCGGGTTCACCTAACTGGTGTCCAGCCTTCAACAAATCGGTACTGCCAAGTTGCTCCCACTCAAACGAGTCGATATTAAGCATCTCACGGAGTCGCTTCGAAGAGAATGGCAGGAACGGCTCGAAGGCAATGGCGAGGTTCGCCGTGAGTTGTAAGCAGATATTCAGGATGGTCTCGCAGCGCTTCGGATCTGTCTTCCATACCTTCCACGGCTCGCACTCGGTGATATAGCGGTTTCCGATGCGGGCCAGGTTCATCGCCTCAAACTGTGCATCGCGGAACTTAAACTGTTCCAGCAGGGCCTCCACCTTCTCCTTCACATCCTTGAATTCCTCCAAGGCGGCCTTATCCACATCCTGCAACTCACCGCAGGCAGGCACCACGCCATTCCAGTATTTCTTCGTCAGTTGGAGGGCACGGTTCACGAAGTTGCCATAGACGGCAACGAGTTCGTTGTTATTGCGATCTTGGAAATCTTTCCAAGTGAAATTGTTGTCCTTGGTCTCAGGCGCATTGGCAGTGAGCACATAGCGCAACACATCCTGCTTACCAGGCATATCCACCAGATACTCATGCAGCCATACGGCCCAGTTACGAGAGGTCGAGATCTTGTCGTTCTCCAGATTCAGGAACTCATTGGCGGGCACGTTGTCAGGCATAATATATTTACCATGAGCCTTCATCATCACAGGGAAGATGATGCAGTGGAACACGATATTATCCTTGCCGATGAAATGCACGAGGCGGGTATCCTCATCCTGCCACCACTTCTCCCAATTTCCCCACTTCTCAGGCTCCTTCTGACAGAGTTCAACCGTATTTGAAACGTATCCAATAGGGGCATCAAACCATACATAGAGCACTTTTCCCTCAGCATCCTTTACAGGTACGGGGATACCCCAATCCAAGTCGCGCGTCATCGCACGGGGCTGCAGATCCATATCGAGCCAACTCTTACACTGGCCATATACGTTTGGACGCCATTCCTTGTGGTCCTCGAGGATCCACTGCTTCAGCCACTCCTGATACTCGTTCAGGGGCAGATACCAGTTCTTGGTCTTCTTCAGCACAGGCGTAGAACCGCTGATGGTCGATTTCGGATTGATCAACTCCGTAGGCGAGAGGTCGCGTCCGCACTTCTCACACTGGTCACCATAGGCACCCTCGTTATGGCAGTGGGGACATTCACCCGTCACATAGCGGTCGGCTAGGAATTGCTTGGCCTCTTCATCGTAGAGTTGCTCAGTGGTCTCTTCTGTCAGTTTGCCTTCTTCATAGAGTTTCTTAAACCACTCGGCGGCAAACTTATGGTGGGTTTCAGAGGTTGTACGGCTATAGATATCAAACGAGATACCAAACTCCTCGAATGAGTCCTTAATCATCTTATGATAGCGATCTACCACATCCTGCGGGGTAATGCCCTCCTTACGGGCACGTACCGTGATGGGCACACCATGTTCGTCACTTCCTCCAATAAATAATACCTCGCGCTTCTTCAGTCTCAGATAGCGCACATAGATATCAGCAGGCACATACACACCAGCCAGATGACCGATATGCACACCGCCGTTGGCATAGGGCAGCGCCGACGTCACCGTCGTACGCTTAAAAGTCTTGTTTTCCATTGCTTAAATACGTATTTATTACTTTTCGCGTGCAAAAGTACTAAATATATTTGAGAATCTCGCTGAAATGCTCAATTTTTATCAACCGCTCATGGTCGATGTCCTCGAAATGCTCCAGTTGCCAGGTGATGTGGAAAGGGATATGGATGGCCCAGGCACCGATGGCGAGGGCTGGGGCTATGTCGCTTTTCAGGGAGTTGCCAACCATCAGCAATTCCGACGGATGAATCTGCTGGTGCTCACACAGGTCGAGGAATTCACGCTGCGTCTTGTTGGAAGTGATCTCCACATCGTCGAAATATTTCAGCAGTCCGCTGCGTTTCAATTTGTTCTCCTGATCCTGAAGTTCACCCTTGGTAAATACCACCTTGCGATAGCCGTCAATCTTCTCCAAGGTCTCCACGACACCAGGCAGCGGCGTGGCGGGGAGGTGCAATAGTTGTTTGCAATGCGCCAATAGTTCCTTCAGTTGTGTGGCAGAGACATCGTTGCCCGCCACCCGCAGGGCTGTCTCGATGATGCTGATGGAAAAAGCTTTGCAGCCGTAGCCAAGGTCTTCCATATTGGCAGATTCCGTGTTGAAGAGTTCCTGTTTGGGATTCTCACAATAGGGTGCAATCAGACTATAGAGATGCTGCTCTACTTCCTCGAAATGTCCCTGACAGTCCCACAACGTGTCGTCAGCGTCAAACGCGATTACCTTAAACTTATCACTTTTCACTTATCACTTCTTTTGGCAGTCTGGGCATATTCCTTTAATCATGAGGTTGGCCGATTTCTGTTCGAAGCCCTTGGGGAGTTTGACCTCAGGCACATCGGTATAGTCGAGACAGTAGGTCTGCTGGCATTGTTCGCAATAGAAATGGGGATGCTGATCGTCATCGTGATCGTGGTCGTGACTGTGGCAGAGTTCATAGCGTACGCCTTCACTACCCCCCTCAATCACATGTACCAGATGATGCTCCTTAAAGAGGTTCAGCGCCCTGAAAATATTCGACTTGTCGATACTCAGGATCTTGTATTCGAGTTCCGACAAGGTAATAGGATGCAAGGCTTTCACCAGTTCCTTTAGCACGACAATACGATTAGCCGTCGGCTTGATGCCGTGCTCCTCCAATAGTTGTGTACATTGACCTTCATTCATACGCCTGCAAAGGTACGAATAATTTTTCAAACAACCAAATTATCCGCCTCTTTCTGCCCAGTCACCACGATCCAGACTACGGTAACCGATGGCCTCAGCGATATGATGTCCGAGAACCTTCTCCGAGCCCTCAAGGTCGGCGATGGTGCGGGCCACCTTCAGGATACGACTATAGGCGCGGGCTGAAAGCGACAGACGTTCCATTGCCATACGGAGCATATCGAGACTGGCGGCATCGGGTTCTGCATACTGATGAATGAGGCGTTCAGACATCTGGGCGTTGCAATAGATGCCCTTATTGTCCTTAAAGCGCTCCTCTTGTATCTGACGTGCCTTGATGACCCGTTCACGGATAACGGCACTAGGTTCGCCGGGCTGCATCTGAGAGAGTTGCTTGAAGGGTACTACCGCGACCTCGCAATGGAGGTCAATCCTGTCAAGAAGCGGACCTGATATCTTATTCATATACCGTTGTATCTGACCTGGGGTACAGACGCAGTGGTGAGTCGGGTCGCCGTAATAACCGCAGGGGCAAGGATTCATCGAGGCTACAAACATAAACGAGCAGGGATATTCCACCGTATATTTCGCACGACTGATGGTAATCTTACGGTCTTCGAGGGGCTGACGGAGCACTTCGAGGGTACTCTTATTGAATTCGGGCAATTCATCAAGAAAGAGGACCCCATGATGCGCCATGCTGACTTCTCCGGGCAGGGCCCTGTTACCGCCACCCGTCATAGCCACCTGCGAGACGGTATGGTGCGGACTGCGGAAGGGACGCTGCGAGATAAGCGACGTGCCTGTAGGCAGTTTTCCAGCGACAGAATGAATCTGCGTGGTCTCTAAACTCTCGGCCAGCGACAGGGGCGGCAAAATGCTTGGTAACCGTTTGGCCATCATCGACTTACCTGAACCTGGCGGACCGACCATAATCAGATTGTGGCTTCCAGCGGCCGCCACCTCCAGAGCACGCTTTACACTCTCCTGCCCCTTCACGTCGGCAAAGTCGAGGTCGAAGGAGTATTGTTGTTCATAAAATTCCTTGCGGGTATCGACAATCGTTGGCTCATAACCCTCTGCGCCGTTGAAGAAACTGACGACATCAGCCAGACTCTCCATCCCAAAAATCTGGAGTTGGTTCACGACGGCCGCTTCACGGGCATTCTCCTTCGGTACGATGAGTCCCTTGAACTTCTCCTTACGGGCAAGGATAGCCACGGGCAGGGCGCCGCTAATAGGTTTCAGACTGCCGTCGAGTCCCAGTTCGCCTATCATCATATATTCAGCCAGACTACTGTCGCTGACTTTCCCATGGGCGGCGAGGATACCGATGGCGAGGGGCAAGTCGTAGCCGCTGCCTTCCTTGCGGATATCGGCGGGTGAGAGGTTGATGGTGATGTCGGCGGTAGGTGGTTTGAAACCAATATTTCCCATCGCCGCACGAATACGGTCATAACTTTCCTTGACGGCAGTATCAGCCAAGCCCGACAAATGAAACTGCACGCCTCGGGTCAGATTCACCTCGATGGTGATAGTTGTGGCTTCCAGCCCCATAACGGCTGCGCAAAATGTCTTAACAAGCATAGTATTTAGATTTAATTGTGAGTATTGTTGTTATTGTGTCATCTCAGTAATTCTTCGAGTTTCTTGTTCAGTTCGTGGGCGGACAACGAGTGAGCGATGATCTTCCCCTGACTGTTGGTGATGATGTTGTCAGGCACCTTCATCAGTCCAAGTTTGGTAAGAATCGGTGTTTCCCACATGCGCCCGTCGCAGATATTACACCAGGTAATAGAGTCGATATCCATCGTCTTACGGCACTCCTTTGCATTGGCATCCAAGCACACGCTCACGATCTTCAGTTGGTTCACACCCTTCTCCTTTTCCAACCGTTTCAGTTGCCGCTGTATGTTCATGCTCTCGTAACTCCATGTGGCCCAAGTGGTGATCACGTTGACCTTCGCATAGAGATCTCCGTTGGAGATAGGCTTTCCTTTGATGTCGGTACCTGTAAACTTCGGCAATTTGCCGTTGCCGTTCAACACATTCAACCCTTCCAGTTGTGTTACCAGCGTGGCAATCCTTTTGTTCTCAGGCTCGGCTTGCTGAATGGTCTTGGCCAACTCCAAAGCCTGTTTATAGTCAGCAGTGTGACTCATGATGAAATACTTGTTCAGCAGATATCTACTGGCCAGCGAGGTTGGGTGGTCCTTGATGAAGGCGGAAGCCCCGCGGACGACCTCGGGGGGTGTCAACTCACTGACTTTCATGCGGAAGCCTGTCAGGAGTTCGTTTTCTTTCGTGCCTTTCACCTCTATCTCCTTCAGATGCGAGGCATCACCCTCAATCTCAACGGTGGCTCCCGATTCTCCTAGGACGGGTATCTCAGAGAAATTTGGGAACACCAACATGAAAGTAGCCGTCGAGTCGAGTGGTATCTGGTAAGTAAAGCGTCCGCCCTTCACACCGATGGTGTCCAGTTTACGGATACCTCCGTCGGGGCTATAGACATAGAACTCACCTTGGTTGAAGCCCTTGAACTCACCCTCCATCCGAAACGTTCCCTTGTCGGGCCCGCAGGAGGTAGTGAAAAGAGAGAAGTGAAAAGTGAAAAGTATAGGCAGCATCCATAGTTGCCATACACTCTTCACTTTCTGTCCCATAGGCTCCATTCCACTATTCACTTTTCACTTATCACTTAATCAGGTGTCTGATAGCCTTGAGTTCCAAGTCGTTGAGGGCATACTTCTCTAACGACCGGTCCTTGATAATGGCATTCTTCAGGGTCTCGATAGCGTCGCTATTGTTACCCATACGGGCGGAGAGTATCGACTTCAGATATTCCGTCGTAGCATCGGGATTCTTCACGTACTTCAGCGTGACGGCAGCCGATGCGTAGTTCTTGTTCATGATCTGAGCCAGAGCGGCGCTGTTGCTGTAGATCTCTGCAAAGTCTTGCTCTGCCTGGGCGTAGTTGCCCTGTGCCAGATGCAGATTGCCCAATACCTCTTCCAGACCGTTGGCACCCGTTGCGCTGGCAATGAGTTGCTCGGCAGTTTTCAGGTCGCCGTTCTTCAGGGCCAGCATACCGAGGTTGGCTTGTGCCTCAGGCAGCGTACCTGCCAGCGACTGAGCCTTCTGGATATACTGCTTGGCGGCATCGTAGTTGCCACGGGCAAATTGGATGGCAGCCAGGTTGTTGAAAGCACGGGCATCGTTGGGATATACCTCTGTAGCCAGTTTATAGATGTCCTCCTGAGCATTGATGTCCTCCTTAAGGGCAGCGCCATAGAGCAATTCCTCAACGCTCAGTTTGGTGACATCGTCCTTGATCTGCTGCAGGATCTGGTCATCGCTGCGACCCACGGTCTCGTAGTTGATGGTGAGACGAGAACGGCGCAACTGAGGCAGGATGCCATCGGCCAACTCACGGAAGGCGGAAGAGATGTTTTTAATCTGCTGCTCACGCTCCTCGGGATCCTTATACATCGAGAGTACGCGCAGGATGACGTCCTTGTCCTGAATGTCGCTGGCCTTTACCAGTTCCTGGAATCCCTCCCAGTCCTGAGCGGTGTATTTCGCATCGACATTGGCGTCCATCTTAATCTTCTTCAACTCCTCGTTCACATATTGCTCCGACACCTTCTGACGCTCATTGGCCAGTTTGTCGTTGATGCTGAAGCCGCCATCGGGCGAGGCGTATGCTGATACCTCCACATTCTCAAGGTTCAAGCCTTCGCGGTCGGCATTGATCTTCTGGAGCATCTTTACGAACTCCTGAATGGAATTGTTCTTCAGTTCGCTCTTGCGCAAGGTGGCCTGCTGGATCAGGAACTTGATGTTGGCCTCCTGCTTCTGCTTGCTGATGCGCTGGTAGGCATCGGGGGCAATGGCAGCCTGAGCCGTGCTCAGCGTCCGCTTATAGAGTTCGGATGTGGCGATGATACCTTCTGCCACCTTCACGTCGGGCACCTTCATCACTTTCTTGCCGATGCGGGCGTTAAAAGTCAGGTACATGTCGGCCTTGTTATCGTCGGCATAGGCGAAGTTGGTCTTCATCGTGTAGTTGCCGCCCAAGCGGTAGGAGATAGTCTGGTCGTTGCCCAGCACTTTCTCACCCTGGAAGGTGGCGGTGTTACCCTGAACGGTCTGTCCGTTGGAGTAGCGCAGTTCGGGGATGACAGTCACGACGGCCTTCCGGTTCATATACTTCTCGGGGAAGTGGCCGTTGATGGTGGCGGGTACGGTACCTGCCTGAGTCTCTAAGGGGTTGGGGGTCACGGTAAAGTTATCAGCCGACAATACACCCAGTTTGGCACAGGATGAGAATAACATCACGGTAGCGGCTGATAGGAGGATAAAATGTTTTTTCTGCATAAAAGTTAGGATTAATTAGTGCCGCGAGCGGGACTCGAACCCGCACGACCGTTTCGGGTCAAGGGATTTTAAGTCCCTCGTGTCTACCAATTCCACCATTGCGGCAATGAATGCAATGATTGTGCAAACCGAAGGCAGAGAGCTCGCTTTCTGCTGAGGTGCAGCCAATCTTCGCATCCGTGAATCAATTTCACGGATGCAAAGGTACGGCTATTTCGCGAAACCGCCAAACTTTTCGGGGAAAAACACCCTCGTTATGGTTTTTTAACGTTTTTCGATGCAGTATTTTGCCATTCTGGGGTTTATATAGATAGAAATGTTTAAATTTGCAGACGATATGAAGAAAAAGAATTGGGCCGCCATCGCCCTATTGATGGCAACAGCAATGACCGTCGGATGCAGCAGCGACAGTGATGAGGATGTCTTGAAACCATATCCTATCGATCCTGCCCCTCCTGGACTGACCCGAGCCGAGCAGGAGATGGTCGGCAGTAGCAACGACTTCGCCTTCAACCTCTTCCGAGAGGCGCGCGACGGGAAGAGGAGTCAGATCCTTTCGCCCATCAGCATCACGTATGCCCTGGGCATGCTCAACAACGGCGCAGCGGGCGAAACCCAGCAGGAGATTAATAAGGTGTTGGGCTTCAGCGAGACGGGCGCTGAGGGCATCAACATGTTCTGTGGCAAGATGCTGCGAAGGGCGGGCACCCTCGACGAGAAGACGAAGGTGCTGATAGCCGACAATATCTATATGAACAAGGGCTATGAGTTGAAGCCGGCATTCAAGGAGACGGTGAAGACCTACTATGATGCCGACGCAGAGACCCGCGACTTTGCCGACGGCAAGACCCGCGATGTCATCAACCAGTGGGGCAGCGACCATACGATGGGCATGATCAAGGAAGTGCTGACGGAGGATGAGTTCGACCCCACCGCCGTGAGTTATCTGCTCAACGCCATCTACTTCAAGGGCACCTGGCAATATCAGTTCGATAAAACCCAGACGCTAGAAGAATTGTTTGTTACTTCTGACATACTGTCTGAAGCGGTTGAGGTACCCATGATGCACCAGAGTGCCGAACTCGACTATATGCAAACCGACGACTTCCAAGCCCTCCGCCTGCCGTATGGCAACGGTGTCTGGAATATGACCGTCCTCCTGCCGATTGCCAAGAATAATGAGGGGCCGACGAGTGAAGATATCAATATGGTGTTGAAGTCGCTGAACTCGGCATCATGGCAAAAGATCCAGCAGCAGATGGAGCCCTATAAAGTCGTAGTGGCACTGCCCCGCTTGGAGACGGACACCGACATCAACCTCGTTCCCCTTATGGAGAATCTCGGTATGAAGAAGGCCTTTACCCATGCGGCTGAATTTCCCTATTTCTGTAATACACCAACCTATATCGGACTGATGAAGCAAGTGGCCAAGATCAAACTCGACGAAGAGGGAACCGAAGCAGCCGCCGTCACCGTGATAGGTATGAAAAATAGTATGGGAGGATCTTCGGATGAGAAAAGTGTGACGTTCTACGCCAACCACCCCTTCCTCTATGTGATCAGCGAGAAAGAAACAGGTGCAATCTTCTTTATAGGACAATATACGGGATATAAATAAATAGGTGCTTTTCATAGGGAATAGTGACGAACAACGCTTGGTCAAGCGACTTCGCAACGGGGATAACGGGGCGATGAAGGAGTTCTATTCCCAGTATGCACCCTACCTGAAGGGAGTCTGCCTGAGGTATATACCTGACAAAAACGATGCAAAGGACGCGTTCCAGAATGCGCTCGTCAGAATCATCACACACAGTACAGAATTCCGATATCAAGGGCAAGGCTCTCTCCAGGTTTGGGCGACGAGAATCGTCATCCACGAGGCTCTCCGATTCATTCGCGACAACAAAAGGCACGAACTCACGACGTGGGACGATGACATCACGGAACTGCCCGACGACGACGACCCACCCATCAGGGACATACCGCCAGAGGTGATCCACCAGATGGTGAGACAACTGCCAACAGGCTACCGAACGGTGTTCAACCTCTACGTCATCGAAGACAAGAGCCACGAAGAGATAGCTCGCCTCTTAGGCATCAGCGCCGGCACCTCATCCTCTCAACTCCACAGGGCAAGACGCCTGCTGGCTGAAATGATAGAAGCATATAACGACAAGAAAGAACAACCACGATGAAAGAAGAATGGAAAAAGCAGATGCAGCAGAAGATGGCAGACTATCGGGAGTCTGACATTGAGGTGTCGTGGAATGAGATAGAGAAGGCTCTTGCCGCCAATAGGAAGCCAGCCCGAGTGGTGCCGATGCGATGGAAGCGCATTGCCGCTGCCGTTGCCTTTTTGTTGTTGGCTGGTGGGGGCTACTGGATGCTGAAACCCCAGAGCACAGCCGCTCCTGAGAAGGCCACCGCTACTGCAATGAAGACCCCAGCCGCTTCTGAAGATGCTCCCGACATAATAGATGCCCCTGCACCTGCGCAGGCTCCGGCAAGCCCCGTGGTTCATAACATCGTGGCTCAAGCCATTGCCGCCGTAAAAGCAGAGGCTACGGCAGCAGCAGCCATTGCCCCAGAAACAAACGACGCCCAGCCGAATGAGGAAATCGCTGATCAGCCTCAGCAAGCCCAAGCACAGCCTCAGCAAGCCCAAGTACAGCCTCAGGAAACGAAGGAAACGACGCCCCAACCAACGACGGCCCAACCTCAGGAAACGACGGCTCAGCATCGTGGGGCCGCAACCCAGCAACTGCCCCCACTCTATCCCGCCGACCTGCGCAAATCCGCCTCGTCGCAACCCCGTCTCACCGCCAAAGTCTATCTTTCGAACACGATGACAAGCACTTCGCAGTATCAGCATAATATTAACCAACTCCAAAAATACGTAGATCCATATGCTAATGCACAGACATATCCCGACGATGAATATAAGGCTGGAATAAATGGTAACAACAGTAATTCATCAAATGAAAATGAATATCAAGGAAACAACGGCGAGACAGGCCAGAAGCCGGATAACTCCTCGCCAGCATCCTATTTCAACGTCGTGACCACCAACCGCATAAACCACCGCCAACCCATCCGCTTCGGCTTCTCTCTCCGTTATCGGCTGGGTGAACGGTGGAGCGTGGAGAGCGGACTCACCTACACCCGCCTCTCTGCCGACATCACTCATAGCGTCGATGGGAAGGCTACAGAAACGGAGCAGCGCCTGAACTACCTCGGCATCCCCGTCAGCGCCTCCTATCAATTCTGGGGCAGCCGCTACTTCAACTTCTACCTCTCCGCAGGCGGTCTCGTGGAGAAGATGATTAAGGGCAGTCGCACCACTCAGGGTGTCAGCAACAGCGTGAGCATCCACCCCCTCCAACTCTCGGTGAACGGTGCCCTCGGGGCCGAGTTCAACATCATCGACAACCTCAGCCTCTATGCCGAGCCCGCCCTCAACTACTACTTCGACAACGGCAGCGCCATCCCCACGTTCTATCAGGAAAAGCCCCTGAACTTTAACCTCAACGTCGGCCTCCGCTTCAACATTAAATAAACATCCAAAAAGCAAAACGATATGAAACGTACGATTGAAATGATTCTGATGACGCTGCTGATCGTCATGGCAGCAGCATTCGTAGGCTCAACCCTGATAAGTTGCAGCAGCGATGACGAAGAAGAAGTAATAGGGCCAGGTGGCCCTGAAGACAAAAGCCTGACGGATGTCGAGAAGTCGGTGGTAGGCTATTGGCAGTTGGTGGCCGACTATGACTCCCAACACATGCAGCCCATCAACGATGCCGTTGTGGCCATCTTTGGAAAAGACAGGACGCTGGCGTTGTACGAAAACGGAGAAAAGACGTTCCAAACGCAATTCTGGCTGAAGCAAACATACGAACCCGACAGTTATTTCCTATATTACGATCAGGAAACCGACTACCGCCAGTCAACTGGTGGCGTCACATTATCGATGAAAGACGACATCCTGACGATCTACTCCTATGGTTGTTTCAGTTCCCACACCAGCGTCTATCACCGCATCTCCAGCGTCAACGACATAGACCGTGAAGTTCTAAAATACCAGTACGAAGAAGACCCCACCACACTCGAAGGCACCTGGCATCTGACAGAGGCCAATTATAGTTTTGGTGGCATGCATTATTTCAACCCGGGTGACATCACGGTACAATTTACCGCCGACCGTACGCTACAGGTAGTCAACTCCAAGGACACGCCCCAACAACGTCATTTCATGCCTACGGGAACATATCCCTATACCGTCATCGACTCCTACAAGTCTGATAACGGGACATATACCACCATCGATATCGAAGGACAGGGGCAATGCACCTATTCATTCTTTAGCGGCATGCTCTGCCTCGACTTCGGCATGGCCTACGATGCCCCTGGCTATTACTTCCGAAAACTGAAATAACAACAAAGCAAACGATATGAAACAGAACAAATTAATGATTCTCTGCGCCCTGCTGATGCTCGCTTTTACAGCCTGCAGCAGCGATGACGACGACATCAATGTCGATGATTGGGCTAAAACAAGAACGTATTTAAAATCGGTCTCTGGTGAGAGGGGCAAGGTGTATTATAACCAGAATGTGAAGAAATGGTATATTCACAGTGCTGTACCCAAAACCATCGACAGCGTCAATGACTATTATCCTGTTGTCATGGACGGCAGTTTCAAGGTTGAAGGGATGGATGTCATGATCTCTGGAGAGGTCTATGGTGTGGATGGTGAAATACCTGTCACTTTAGGAGGACAGGAGAACTATTACATTGTGTTGAAAAACATCATCAAAGTAGAGTCAGAGACGGCGCTGCTTGGGAAATGGACCCTCGTAGAAATAGAAAACGGCCCCGGTTCGCTGGGAGGAGACCAGACATGGCGAGAGGAAATCCCCAAATCGTATTCGTATGTGATTGAATTCAAAAGCGACGGCACGATGTCAATGCCCGAAGAATGTGCGACAACGCCCGCACAACATCATTACGTCTTTCTGAAAGATACGGAACACTACACCTCCATATACCCTGTCGTACTTATTGATGAGGTTCCTTTCGGCTATGCCTTTGAAAACAACAAACTAAGACTTCATTACGAAGGAGCCTATACTTGTGACCACATTCCCGCAACCTTCGTATTTCAGCGATTCGTTGGAAAGTTATACGATTAGTGGCAGCACCTTTGAATTTTTTGTACATTTGCTGTATCAATGACGAAAGACAAAATTTGCGGCCTGGGCAGGCAACAAAATTTATCAAGCGTACAAGCAATTGTTTCCTAGGCAAAAACAAAAACGGAGTCCAATCGGCAACCTGAGAAAAATATTAACAGCCCTACTGCAATCGAATGCAATAGGGCTGTCTCATTTTGTATATGGTTATCCGCTACTTGGCTTCGCCGTCGCCGTAGATGAAGGCGAAGGCACCGCTCTGGTAGTCGAAGATCTCCTCGTCGCGGAAGAAGCGCTTCAACTCAATCTCGGCATTCGATGTAGAATCGCTGGCATGGACGATATTCTGCTGGTTGCTCATCGAGTAGTCACCTCGGATGGTACCTGGCGCAGCCTCACGTCCATTGGTGGAGCCTGTCATGGTACGCACCACTTGCACGGCATCTACACCTTCGAGAGCAAGGGCCACTACTGGCGAGGCTTGCATGGAGGCAGCCAGCGAGGGGAAGAAGGGACGGTCAACGAGGTGGGCATAGTGCTCACGCAGGATCTCATCGGAGAGTTGCATCATTTTCATACCTGCGACGCGCAGTCCACGACGCTCAAAACGGTTCACGATCTCGCCAATCAGTTGACGCTGTACGCAACTGGGCTTCAGTAATACAAGAGTTTTTTCCATAATGATAATAATTTGTAGTTATTGATTGGGGATTTTGTTACTATTCTTCATTGAGGGCCTTATCGACGCTGCCGGCATCGAGCAGACGCTGTTGGGCTTCCTCATAACTCAGTCCGAGCGAGTCCTGAAGCATCCTTGTGCCACGATCCACGAGTTTGGCATTTGTCAACTGCATCTTGACCATACGATTGCCTTCGACGCGACCCAGACGGATCATCAGCGAGGTGGAGATCATATTGAGCACCATCTTCTGAGCCGTGCCGCTTTTCATGCGACTGGAGCCTGTGACGAACTCAGGGCCGACGATGGTCTCGATGGGATACTCAGCAGCCTCGGCCAGAGGGGAATGGGGATTGCTGGTGATGCAACCCGTCAGCAGGCCGTTCTTGCGGGCCTCGCTGACAGCACCGATGACGTAGGGCGTGGTGCCTGAGGCAGCGATGCCGATTACGGTGTCGTCTGCCGTCGGCTGATAAGCCTGCAGATCCTCCCAGCCCTTTTCAATGATGTCCTCTGCCTTCTCGACAGCATGACGCAGGGCCCGTTCGCCACCAGCAATGATGCCAATGACCCAAGAGTCGGGCACACCGAAGGTGGGAGGCAGTTCGCTGGCATCGAGCACCCCCAGTCGTCCGCTGGTACCTGCGCCTACATAGAAGAGTCTGCCGCCTCGCTTCATTCTCGGCTCGATGGCCTCTACCAAAGCCTGTATCTGTGGGATAGCTTTTCGGACAGCTTCTGCCACCAGCACATCCTCGTCGTTGATATGCTGCAGGAGTTCGGCTACTGACATCTGCTCGAGATGGTCGTAGCGCGAAGGCTGTTCGGTGATTTTGGAGAAGTCCATCATAGAAAATGTTTATTCCTCTGCGAAGGCAGCAGCCTCTGCTTCAGCGATGATAGCCTCACGCGACTTTTCCTTGTGGGTGATATCCGAGAGGTCGAACTCATTATCGGCAGCCGGCTCCTCATCCATAGGCTCTACGGGCTCCTGAACGTCGTCGGCCTCATACTCCTGTTCGATGATAAAGTCTTCCTGCTCCCGCTCCGGGTCGGGCACCAGCATCGTGGGCTCCTCTTCCATCTTGGTACGGTTGGACTTGGCCTTGAAGATGGCATCGACGAATTGGGGTTCGCGCTTCAGTTTCTGCAACGTCTCTTTCGAAGCATTCTGCTGGGCCTCTTTCTTGGAATAGCCGGAACCCTTCTCGCCCTCGATGCCTTCGATGATGACCTGGAAACTGAAGACGGGATTGTTGTTTTCGTCCTTCTTCTGCTTCAGCATCTTATAATCCATGCGCACCTTGTTCTTCTGGCTCCACTCGAGGAGTTTCGACTTGAAGTTGACCTCCTTGAAGGCCACCTTGTCGAGGTTGATGTATTTGCCCAGCACGCGATTCTCCCAGAACCACATGCAGGCATCGTAGCCCCGATCCAGATAGATGGCTCCCACGAGGGCCTCGAAGGCATTGCCGCCTACGTAACTGTTGTGGGAGTTGTTGTGGCCTGAAGAGAGGATGAATCGCGGGAGACCCATCTCGATGGCGAGTTTACCCAATGTCTCACGGCTCACCAACTTCGAGCGGGTATTCGTCAGGAAGCCCTCGCGCTTGCCCTCATAGTGGCGATAGACGATATGGCCCACAGCCGCATCGAGGATGGCATCGCCAAGGAATTCCAACCGTTCGTTGTTGAGCGGCTTGCCCTTGTCGTTACGCTTGCCGATGCTCTTGTGAACGAGTGCCTGACGGTAGTACTCGATGTTTCTGGGGTAGAAGCCCAATATACCGTAGAGAGCAGAAAAAAGCTCCTTATCCTTGCGGAAAGGGAGCCTTATTCTGTCAATGATATTATTAATCCACATATTTACGGAATACCACACAAGCATTGTGGCCACCGAAACCGAAGGTATTGCTGAGTCCGGCACGTACCTCGCGCTTCTGAGCCTTGTTGAATGTGAAGTTCAGGTTGTAGTCGATCTCAGGATCCTCGTCGCCCTCCTCGTGGTTGATGGTGGGAGGAACGATGTCGTTCTTCACTGCGAGTACGGTAGCCATGGCCTCAACGGCGCCGGCAGCACCCAGCAGGTGACCTGTCATCGACTTCGTAGATGAGATATTCAGTTTGAAGGCTGCATCGCCAAACACCTCCTTGATGGCCTTGGCCTCAGAGATGTCACCCACGTGGGTAGAAGTGCCATGAACGTTGATATAGTCGATCTCGTCGGGCTGCATACCTGCATCTTCGAGGGCACTCTGCATCACGAGTTTGGCACCCAGTCCCTCAGGATGGGAGGCGGTAATGTGATGGGCATCGGCACTCATGCCTGCACCAACCATCTCGGCATAGATCTTCGCACCACGGGCCTTGGCATGCTCCAACTCCTCAAGAATGAGACATCCGGCACCTTCGCCCATGATGAATCCATCGCGACTGGCGCTGAACGGACGGCTGGCCTTCTCTGGCTCATCGTTGCGGGTAGAGAGTGCGTGCATTGCATTGAAGCCACCTACACCACAGGCACAGATAGCAGCCTCAGCACCACCGGCAACGATGGCATTTGCCTTACCTAAGCGAATCAGATTGAAGGCGTCAGCCAGTGCATTCGATGAAGAGGCACAAGCAGATGCTGTGATATAGTTGGGGCCGTGGAAGCCATACATGATAGAGATCTGGCCTGCTGCGATGTCGGCAATCATCTTCGGGATGAAGAAAGGATTGAACTTCGGACCATCGGCCTCGTGCTGAGCATAATAGCCTACCTCCTCTTCGAAGGTCTTGATACCACCGATACCAACGCCGAAGACCACACCAATGCGATTCTTATCCTCTGTCTCAAGATCCATTCCACAGTCTTCGACAGCCTGCTTGGCAGCAATCATGGCCAACTGCGTATAGCGGTCCATCTTGCGGGCCTCCTTGCGATCAAGATAATCGTTTACATTCAGGTTTTTCACCTCACAGGCGAACTGTGTCTTAAACAAACTTGCATCGAAAAGTGTAATAGGTGCTGCGCCGCTGACTCCGTTGATGAGGTTATTCCACATCTCGTCAGGAGTGTTGCCGACTGGCGTCACTGCGCCCAGACCTGTTACAACTACTCTTTTTAATTCCATATTATCTGTTGTTAGGTGTTGGGTGATGGGTGTTTGTTATTACTGAAGAGGTGTTGAATCCTGGTTGAAAAGTATCAACCAACACCCAACACCTATCACCTATCACCTAAGTGTATTATTTTGCGTTCTCCTCGATATAAGCGATAGCATCACCTACTGTACCGATCTTCTCAGCCTTATCGTCGGGGATAGAGATACCGAACTCCTTCTCAAACTCCATGATGAGCTCTACGGTATCGAGAGAGTCAGCACCAAGATCATTTGTGAAACTTGCCTCGGGCTTAACCTCAGCCTCATCAACACCCAGTTTGTCTACGATAATAGCCTTTACTTTGCTT
>CAJODF010000021.1 GCA_905233555.1 uncultured Prevotella sp.
AGAGCCTTTTACGCCGACAGCATCAATGCCAGTACGGATCAGGTAAAAGGCAAGATCACCCTGTATGGTATCCGCAAGTACACGGGAACAAAGCAAATCGAATACACTATCGCCAAGGCCAACCCGACGCTGACCTTCTCGTCAACGACGGCTACCTATACTTTCGGACAGGCGTTCACCAAGCCGACGTTGACAACGACACCAGAAGGACTGGAAGTGACCTATACTTCCTCGAATGAAAATGTGGCTAAGGCTGATGAAGCATCGGGTGATATTACACCTGTGGCAGCCAGCACAGAGGCCATCACCATCACAGCCTCTTTCGCAGGCAACGATAACTACAACGCCGAGGAAGCCACCTATGCCCTGACCGTGGCGAAAGGTACGGCAGTGGTGACCAAGGTCCCAACAGCCAAGGAGAACCTGACCTATACCGGTGAGGCTCAGGCTTTGATCAATGCCGGCGAATGTACCACCGGCAACATGCAGTACAAGGTGGGAACCGACGGCACCTACAGTGCCAACATCCCATCGGCTACTGACGCTCAGACATATACCGTCTATTATAAAGACGCAGGCGACAACAACTACAATGCCTCTGAAGAGTCCAGTATCACCGTGACCATCGGTAAAGGTACGGCTACGGTAACCAAAGCACCTACTGCCATTGTCTTGACCTATACAGGTGAGGCTCAGGCTTTGATCAATGCCGGCGAATGTACCACCGGCAACATGCAGTACAAGTTAGGAACCGACGGCACTTACAGTGCCAACATCCCGACAGCTACTGAGGCCAAGGAATATGCTGTCTATTACAAGGCTGCAGGCAATGACAACTACAACGAGTCTGCAGAAGGAGGACCGGTTACGGTCACCATCAACAAGGCGGCCGGTACCATCAGTTATGCCACAGCCACCGTCAACAAGACCTACGGCGATGAGCCCTTTATCAATGAACTGACCATTACGGGCGACGGCGTCGTGAGTTACTCTTCACTGAATGAGAATACGGCCACCGTCAACACTACAACAGGTGAGGTGACGATCAAAGCCAGCGGCGAGGCAACCATCAAGGCTACCGTCGCCGACAAGGACGGCGGTAACTACACCTATGAAAACAAGACGGCCACCTATCTGCTCAGTGTGGATACGGAGGCTATGGAGGTGTCGGCTACAGCCTATACCGGTACGTACGACGGTGAGGCACACACCATCACCGTGACGGCTCCTGAGGATGCTACCGTGAAATACGGCACGACAGAAGGCACTTACGACCTCGATGCCTGCCCGACCTATACCGATGCAGGTACCTACACGGTTTTCTACCAGGTGACGAAGCCGAACTACACCACCGTAGCAGGCAGTCAGACCGTTACCATCAGCAAGGCGGCTGGTACCATCAGTTACGCAACGACAACCGTCGATAAGATTATCGGCACTGATGTATCATTCACCAATGAACTGACCATCTCGGGTGACGGTACTGTAGCCTACAGCATCACTGAAGGCAATGTGGCTACCATCAATGAATCAACCGGTGAGGTAACCATTGCAGAAATCGGTGAGGCAACCATCACGGCTACCGTTACCGACGGCACAAACTACACCTACGCCACCAAGACAGCGACCTACACCCTGAACGTTGCATCGGATGCTATGGAAGTAACCTCAGCAGGTTATACCGGAGCCTACGACGGAAAGGCACACAGCATCACCGTGACAGTGATCTCCCCAGAGGGAGCAACCGTGAAATATGGTAAGACCCAAGGCACCTATGATCTGGATGCCAACCCGACCTATACCGATGCAGGCAGATACACGGTCTATTACCAGGTGACGAAGGCTGGCTATATCACTGTGACTGGCAGCGAGGTGGTCAGCATCACCGCTGGCGCCGGCTCTATCAGTTTTGCTGAAGCAAGCGTAAGCAAGACCGTAGGCGATGAGCCCTTCACCAACGCACTGACCAACACGGGCGATGGTGCCGTGACCTACGAATCCTCGGATACGAACGTGGCTACGGTGGATGCCAACGGTCAGGTGAGCATCGTGGGTGCCGGTAATACCATCATCACTGCCACCGTCGGCGACGGCAACAACTATATCTACGAGACGAAAACGGCTACCTATACCCTGACCGTTGAGGCACAGGAAGAGCCCGAGCCACAGCCGCAACCCGTAGAGCCGACGCTGAGTTGGGTAGATGCAAATCAGAATCCTGTGGACGCCGTTACCGTGACACTCGGAGGCAACTATTCGGCCCTGCCGACACTCAGCAAAACAGAAGGACTCGAAGTGACCTACAACTCTTCTGAAACCAGCGTGGCAGAGGTGGATGAGAATGGTGTAGTGAACATCAAGAACGCAGGAACAACGACCATCAGCGCAGTCTTTAAAGGCAATGATAACTACACCGAAAAGACCGCCAGTTACGACCTGACCGTCGAAGAGGCCCAAGAGCCCGAGCCGCAGCCCCAACCCGTAGAGCCGACGCTGAGTTGGGTAGATGCAAGTCAGAATGTTGTAAACGCCGTTACCGTGATATTCGGGGACGACTATTCGGCCCTGCCGACACTCAACAAGACAGAAGGACTCGAAGTGACCTACGACTCTACTGATCCCAACGTGGCTTCCATCAGCGAGACGGGTGTCGTCAACATTCGTGCTGAAGGAATAACCACCATCAGCGCAGTCTTTAAAGGCAATGATGACTACACCGAAAAGACCGCCAGATACATTCTGACAGTAAACAGCGCTATAGTCGATGGCTATCCACTGTGGGTTAACGGAACGCAGGTGACGAGAAATAACTGGCAGGACGTTCTGGGACATACTGATAACCCAGAGATACCGTTCTACATCTTCAACGCAGAAAAGAAACAACTCCTTATCGATCACGACCAGACAAGAACCACTGTTATCGAGAGCCGTATGGATGAACTGACTATCTATCTCATGTGAGCAAGATCGATCATATCTTCTTCAACAACACCAGCGATGACTCAAAGAAAGGAACCCTGACTTTCACCACCAACGGTAACTTCCCCGGCAAACTTGTCTTAGCCAACTCGACGGAGGGAGAGAGTGCCATTACCGGATTCTCGGAGATTAACTACAAGTGGAACCTGGTTGCCCTTGAACCTGACGGCGTCGATTACAATACGACAAAACTCCAGATGGAGTATAAGGAGAAAGATGAAGATGGCAAGGAAACTGGTAATATCCTCGTTGCCGACAACATAACCATCGGCCAGGCGATTGTACCAATTACAGAAAAGAAAACCATCCACTTCGAGGAAACTCAACTCGTTGAGAAAGATGAGGACGGCGAACCGAAGAGAGATGGATACGGTAATTTTATACCCGCAAACCTGTCGAACTACGCCTATGCCCCATCGACTCAATCAGGAGAACCGGAAAAGAACGTGGTCCTTATTAACTTGAATCCCACTAATATTGGGGATGACGCTGGTGGCTTCGACGAGGAAAACGGCATTAGCGGTATTTATATTGTAGATACCATGACCGATGAAGCCGCAGGTACAATAGCCAAAGAGGTAGTTGAACAGAAGATGGTTCCTGGTGGCAGCACATACGCCGATAGTTACGACGGTTTCACCTTCATAGTGCCTGCTGGTGAGGGAACCGTTGAGATTGACGAGATTGTGGAAGACACCCATGAGTTCCACCTGATCATCGGTACAGATAATCCCATCGCACTTGATGAAGATAATTCAAGAATTTCGCGATACGATGCCACGAGCCAGCGCGTACAGGCACAACTCTATTTCAATGTGAAGGAGCCTACCTATTGTTACCTCTACTTGGTGGAGAAAGGCAAGACTTCTGGTGCCCGTAGCATCGTTCCTATCGGCAGACGAGAGAAGGCACACGGCAAAGTGGTATCCATCAGCGTAAAGGTCAGCAAGGCCGCAGATACGAATCCTCCTTCTATCGCTTCTGGCGGAGTTCTCCCATTGGATGAGGATCCTGAGGTAACCATTGATGATACCGACGGTGTCAAGGAAATCATCTACACTGATAGAGACAGAGTCGGCAACGACAGGTGGTACAACCTGAACGGACAGCAGATAGACGAGCCCACAAAGAAGGGCTTCTACATCCGCAACCAGAAGAAGATCTACGTTAAATAATAAATAATAAAGGCTCCCAAGTGGGAGCCTTTATTATTTTCATGCGTTCTCAGCAGGAACGGGTTGCGCTTGTTTACCTTTGGAAGCAAGTTCCTTCAGTTTGTCCTTGCCCTTGAAGGCGAAGACCCAGATCAGGAAACCAGCCAAAACTAACAGACCGATACCGAGCAGCGGACGGTAGAAGAGCCAAGCCAATGCGATAACGATGAGCGACCAGACGACACCAATTACGGTGCAGACCACACCAACGCCCCATCCGAAGATATTGGCGATGAAAGGCACCACTTTGAGGATGGTCTCCAAGAAACCGAAGATACCCTTCAGACCGGCAATGACGAGCATAATGCCCAAGATGCGGAGAGCCCAGAGAATCATGTTGTTGGCTTCCTTCTCGGCATCGATGATCTCATCGCCGCTCTTCTTACCCATCACGAGGGTCTGGAAACGTTTGCCGTTCTTGGCCTTGTAGGGCTTGAAGGAGTCACCATCGACCACAGCCATCACCGTCACCTTGGCAGGAACGACAATCTCGAAAGTCACACGCACGTCACCCACTTCAGGCGAACCAGGCACACGACCGAAGTAAAGCACGTTGCTAGCCTGATGGACATACTGTAAGTCTTTCTTGTTCTCGGCATTGGCCATCGACTTGACAATCGAGTCGTTGACGGCCTGCAATGAATCGAGCACAGCCTTGGCAGAGTCGGAGAGCAGCGCCCTGACAGAATCGGGTATAGCCGGCTGTGGAGCAGGCTGCTGGGTAGGCTGCTGCTGGATGCTCTTCTGCACACCGTAGAAGCGCTCATAGGCGGCTTGGGTGCTCTTGTCGAACTGACTCAGCAGGTCCTCGCTGATAGCGAGATCCAATCCCTCACGGGAAGAGATGCTGTGGATGAGGCTCTCGCTAAGTTTATAGGCACCGAAAGAAACGTTCTCGGCATACTGCTCAGCATCCTCGACGGTAGTCAGCACCATGTTCTTGTTCTGATAGGCAGGATCCTTGAACTGACTCGACTGGACGGGGCTCGATACCCACTGCTTACTATAGGTATAGGTAGTGGTAGTCACCTGCTTTCCGCCGAGTTTGTCCTCGCTCTTACTCTCAGCATGCTCTACCCATTGGTAGTATTCTACCGTACGACGGAGGGCAATGGCCTTGGCACCGATGCCGAACTGGACATCCGTGAGAGAATCCTCGGTAGTGGCCATTGCCGTACCACAGATGAGTTCGCCTTCGAGCGAGGCATCCTTCTTGTTGGGGTTCTCCATCTCCACATAGGCATTACCTGCCTCGTCAAGCATTTTTTCCGTCTTAACGGCACGTCCTTCGTTCCACCAAAGGAGTGCCGTAGCGAGGCAGAAGATGACGAACCCAGACCCAATACTCTTGAACGAGCGTCCAACGCGCGTTCCGTAACCTGTTGTTGATGTTTCTGTAAAAGCCATAATTTTTAATAATTAATTAATATATAAGGTTGAATTAAAAGTTCCACTTGACCGCGACAGTGGGGTTCACGAAAAACGTCTTGTCGTTATAGGTATTGTAGATGAAGTTATTGCTGATCTCCACCTCGCTACCGATGCTGAAATGCTCAGTGGCATTGAACCAAAATTGCGGTTCGGAGAGGATGATGAGTTTGCCATGCCCATTCACGGGATCCTCACCACGCCAGAAATCGATGAAACCTGAGAAGGTACACTTCTTATTGGCAAAAGTAGTACCCCATACACCCGTCAACTGGGCACTATTATAGGCACCGTTAAAATCTGACAGTTTGAAGAAGCGCTTGTAAAGCAACTGGACCGACCAGGTGGTAGAGAAGTCGCCCGTATGACCATTGTAGGCAGCACCCACAAGGGCGGCCTGCTGATAACTGCCAGAGCGGGAACCCAGTCCACCATCATATTCGACATGAGCGGCAAAGGGCGACTGCTTGCCGAAATTGAACTCACGCGAGATTTCCGTATAGGCACCCTTCGTTTCTTTACGGCTCACGTCGATATCGACGAAATAGTACCATGAGCCCCATGTATCGGCTTTAAATTGTTCGAGGGTGATGGTCGCCTTCTGACGTCCATCCTCCTCATCGGGATAGATGTTACGACCGAAGTCATAATGCAACTGGATGTTCTGTGCCTGAGCGGTGAAGGCTGATACAGCCATCAGCGCGATAGTTAGAATCTTTTTCATATTTTCAATAATTAATTAAACAATTCGGAAATATATTTCAACAAGAAGAAGGCAGACAGAATGTACATCATCACGGAAACCTGCTGATGGCGACCCGTGCAGACCTTCATCAACACGTAGGAGAGCATACCCAAGACAATGCCATCGGAGATGCTGCCAGTAAAGGGCATAGTGAGAATCACCATAAAACAAGGCACGGCTTCGGTGATGTCGGAGAAGTCGATCTTCATGATGGTTTCTATCATCAGTACACCCACTAATACCATGGCACTGGTAGTGGCAGCAGATGGAATAATCAGGAAGAGGGGCGAGAAGAAGAGGGCCACAAAGAACAGGATGGCAACCGTGAAGGCAGTCAGTCCCGTACGTCCCCCCTCTGCCACACCGGTTGTACTCTCCACATAAGTGGTCACCGTATTGGTTCCACAGAGTGCACCGAAGGCCGTTCCGATGGCATCGGCTATCAGGGCTCGGTTCATACCGTGGATACGTCCCGTTTTGGGATCGACCATACCCGCACTGGTAGAGGTTCCTATCAGGGTTCCTATTGTATCGAACAGATCCATAAACAGCAGGGTAAAGACCACTACATAATAGTTGATGTCGAATGAGAGAAAAGCCGTGAAGTCCAGTTGAAGGGCAATCGGAGCCAAGGACTGGGGCATGCTGATCAATGTGAAATCGTCAGGCATCGGAGTCACGCCGAAGGGGATGCCCACGATGGCAATGATGATAATGGAATAAAACAGAGCCCCCTTGACCTTGGCTGCCATCAAGACGGCGCCTAAGATGATACCCGCAACAGCCAATAAAGAAGCGGCCGACCAGGGTCCCAATTTCGTCAGCATGTCATCGCTGGCCACAATTAATCCACCGTTCTTCAGGCCGATATAAGCGATGAAAAGGCCTATGCCGACGGTGATGGAGTAGCGGAGATTGAGGGGAATGGCATTGACAATGGCTTCTCGCACCTTAAACAGGGTGAGCAGAATGAACACAATACCCTCGATGAACACTGCAGCCAATGCCTCCTGCCAGGTATAGCCCATATTGAGCACCAGCGTATAGGCAAAGAAAGCATTCAGTCCCATACCGGAGGCCAGCGCAAACGGCAACTTGGCATAGAAGGCCATCACTAAGGTGGCCACAGCCGCTGCTATGACAGTTGCAGAAAAAAGCGCCCCCTTGTCCATCCCGGTATCGCCGAGAATCTGTGGGTTCACCGCCAAGATGTATGACATGGTGAGAAAAGTGGTCAGACCGGCCATCATCTCGACTTTCACGGAATGTTTTGCCGGGTCGAAACCCAATAGCGCAAGGAATTGATTCATACGGATGGTTGTTTATGTAATAACTGATATATCATTCGAGCCGCATTATCGGGGGCCTTTTGGTCACCCAGTATCCTACTCACCTCAGCATAGCCGTCAAGCATCGCCTGACGGTCCGGCCCATCGAGGATTTTATGGAGTTCTGCCTTGATATTCTCGACGGAGAAAGTCTCCGCCACTAGTTCGGGCACCACCTTGCGGTTGGCAATGAGGTTGACTAATGAGATGTACTTCACCTTGATGAAATGGCGGCGCAGGAAACCCAGTAATTTGGGCAAAGGCGTTTCATAGCATACCACCTGCGGAACCCCGAAAAGACAGGCTTCGAGGGTAGCAGTGCCGCTTGTGACCAAGGCCGCATGAGAGCCAGCCAACAGAGGATAAGTCTGGTTATAGACAATCTCTGCCTGACTCCCCTGGAGGAAGGTCTCGTAATAGACGGGATCTATGCCAGGTGCGCCAGCCACTACGATGCGGTAAGTCTTCCCGTACTCCTTCGCGGCTTCCAGCATGGCTGGCAGGTTATCCTTGATTTCCTGTTTCCGACTCCCCGCCAGAAGAGCAATCAACTTTACACTGTTCACTTCTCGCTTTTCACTTCCCAGAAACTCCCTCACCTCATCGGCTGTGGGATTACCCACATAGTGGATAGGGTAATGGTGCTTGCCCTCGAAGAAATCGACTTCGAAAGGCAGGATGGAAAAGAGTTCATCCACATCACGCTTAATGGCCTTGATGCGATACTCTTTCCACGCCCATATCTTGGGCGAGATATAATAATAGACAGGTATGGATGTCCGCGATTTTACATATTCAGCAATCTTTAGGTTAAATCCCGGATAATCGACCAGAATCACACAGTCAGGCTGCCATTCTACAATATCTCGCTTACACATCCGCATATTGCCAAGTATCGTAGGCAGGTGGAGCAGCACAGGGAAGAAGCCCATATAGGCAAGATCACGGTAATGCCTTACACGTGTTCCACCCACAACCGTCATCAAGTCGCCACCAAAGAAACGGAAGTCCGCCTCTTTGTCCACATTTTTTATTGACTGCATCAGATGCGACGCATGCAGGTCGCCAGAAGCCTCGCCTACGATGAGATAGTACTTCATAACCCCCAACTCTTTATTCTTTCTATGGCCGAATAGGCTGTCACATCAATCTGCGTCGGCGTAATGGCAACATAGCCGTGATTCAAGGCCCAATTGTCGGTATCCTCCGCCTCAGGTTCGTCGTTCTGGTAATGTCCCACCATCCACCAATAGTCATAGCCCCGAGGATGATGGCACTTTGTGACCTCACTGCACCAAGTTCCATGGGCCATACGACACACACGCACACCTTTGTATTCTGCAACTAGCGGAAAATTCACATTCAAGCAGACACCCAAAGGCAGTCCCTCGGCCAATACACGCTGGGTGATAGTACGGATGAGGGGCCTAAGCGGTTCGAAGTCGGCATCATCGCGGTGATCACAGAGAGAGAAGGCCACAGAAGGAATATATTTCATACACCCTTCGAGGGTTACGCCCATCGTACCGCTATAATGCGTATTCACCGAACCGTTATCACCGTGGTTGATACCCCCGATGACCATATCGGGCTTGCGCGAGGCAATCTCTGCCAATGCCAGTTTCACGCAATCGACCGGCGTCCCGTTGCAGGACCACACTTCCACGCCTGGACGCTTCGCACGACATATCAGTCGCAGCGGTGTGGTGGCAGAGAAGGCACAGGAATAGCCGCTTCGGGCTTCCTCCGGTGCACAAACGATGATATCACCAATGTCGGAAAGCATCTCTACCAAGTCGTTTATACCTTTTGCCTGATAGCCGTCGTCGTTAGAAATGAGTAGTAATGGTCGTTTAATTTCCATAAAATATCAACTATTTGGGTGCAAAGTTACAAAATTCTCTTAATTCTTAATTATTAATTCTTGATTATTTTGTACCTTTGTAGCCAAATTTCCTATTAAATAAGGTATAAAGTTTTGTAATATGGGTAAGATTATTGCATTAGCAAACCAAAAAGGAGGTGTTGGAAAGACGACGACAGCCATTAATCTGGCTGCCTCGCTTGCCACCTTGGAAAAGGCGGTACTTGTGGTCGATGCAGACCCGCAAGCCAATGCCTCCAGCGGTCTGGGTGTAGATATTCAGCAAGTAGAATGTTCCCTCTATGAGTGTATTGTCAACAAGGCAGACATCCGGGACGCTATATATACCACAGACATAGATGGATTGGACATCATCCCAAGCCATATCGACTTGGTAGGTGCAGAGATTGAGATGTTGAACTTGAACAACCGCGAAAAAGTCAT
Source organism: uncultured Prevotella sp. (assembly GCA_905233555.1). Classification (GTDB taxonomy): domain Bacteria; phylum Bacteroidota; class Bacteroidia; order Bacteroidales; family Bacteroidaceae; genus Prevotella. The sequence continues at coordinate 10,003 of CAJODF010000021.1, forward strand.
CCACGAACTGCTTCAGCCCATCAAGGGAGAGTATGACTATATCCTCATCGACTGTTCACCGTCATTAGGACTGATCACCGTCAATGCGCTGACTGCCGCCAACTCCGTCATCATTCCTGTCCAGTGCGAGTACTTCGCACTTGAAGGCATCAGCAAGTTGCTGAACACCATCCGGATCATCAAGCAGAAACTGAACCCCACCCTTGAGATTGAGGGATTCCTGCTGACGATGTATGATAGTCGTCTGCGACTAGCCAACCAAATCTATGATGAGGTGAAGCGGCATTTCCAGGAATTGGTATTCAAGACCGTCATCCAGCGCAACGTGAAGTTAAGCGAGGCACCCAGTCACGGACTGCCCGCCATCCTCTACGATGCAGACTCCACAGGTAGCAAGAACCATTTGGCGCTTGCCAAGGAAATCATCAACAAAAGCAAATAAGACGCTATGGCAGTACATAAGAAATACGACCGTAACGTATTAGGCAGAGGTCTGGACAATATCGGCACAGGGAAAGGCCGGGGGCTGGACGCTCTGATAGACACTGGAGACGCACAGACAGAGGGCACTTCCAACCTGAGTGAGATACCCATTAGCCTCATCGAGCCCAATCCCAACCAGCCCCGACGTGAATTCGACGAAGAAGCCATGACCGAACTGGCTAATAGTATCCGAGAGATTGGTATCATCACTCCCATCACCTTGCGTCAGAAACCAGACGGAAAATACCAGATCATAGCCGGAGAACGCAGATGGCGGGCCTCACAACAGATCGGACTAAAGAGTCTTCCGGCCTATATCCGTACCGTCGAGGATAAGAATGTGATGGAGATGGCGCTTGTGGAGAATATCCAGCGCGAAGACCTCAATGCTATCGAGATTGCCCTCGCCTACCAACACATGGCCGACACGCTGGGCATGACCCAAGAGGGCATTGCCGACCGCGTGGGCAAGAGTCGCACAGCCATCACCAACTATATGCGTCTGCTGAAACTCCCCGCACAAATTCAGATGGCCCTGAAGAACCATAACATGGACATGGGACACGCCCGTGCCCTACTGTCATTGGAAAGTCCTTCAGCCCAGATTAAGTTGTTCAAGGAGGTACAGAAGAACGGCTACTCTGTCCGTAAGGTGGAAGAGATGGTGCAGATGCTCAAGAAAGGAAAGGATACCCCGACAATCAAGACGGAGACGCCGCCCAAGGCACAGTTATCGGATGAATATAGCGTTCTATGTGACCGCCTGGCAAATCTGTTTAATGCGAAAGTCGAGATGACCTGCTCAACGAAAGGGAAAGGCAAAATCAGTATTTCTTTCGCCAACGAAGAGGAACTTGAACGCATCATGAATGCAATTGATGGAATCAAAGGTTAAGAAACTGCTCCTCCTGACCCTGGTGCTGTTGACCGGCACAGGCGTACTGTCTGCCCAGGACATGATTCCTGCAGACAGTATTCCTACGGATAGTCTGTCGTTTGTCGCACAGCCATTGACAGCAACCAAGGAAGTCAAGGACTGGTCCACGTGGAAGCCTAATCCCAAAAGGGCGTTGTGGCTGGCCCTCGTCATTCCGGGCGGAGGACAGATCTATAACCGAAAATATTGGAAACTGCCGATAGTCTATGGAGGATTCGTCGGTTGTCTGTATGCCATGAGTTGGAACAATTCCCAGTATAAGGACTATGCCCAGGCCTACATTGACATTTCAGACAATGACCCCAGCACCGCCAGTTACAACAAATTCCTGCATCTCGGTATGCAGATAACAGATGCCAATAAGGATCGCTATAAGGAGATCTTCAGGAAACGTAAGGACAAATACCGTCGGTGGCGCGACCTGAGTTTTTTCGTCCTGTGCGGTGTCTATGCCCTCTCTGTCATTGATGCCTATGTGGATGCCGAACTGTCGGTTTTCGACATCTCCAAGGATTTGAGCCTGAGAGTGGAGCCTACCATCCTCAACAACCACACATCGAACAACCCGTTCGACTCCTCATCGTTAGGATTGCAATGCAGTGTGAACTTTTGAGAAGTGAAAAATGAAAATAGTGAAGATATGAAGAAAAGATTTTTATGGTTATTTGCCGTCATGTTGTTCATCGGTACCTGCAATACACTGCAGGCACAGGTCGTGGTGGAAACAGATCCTGTGGAAACAGATTTCGATGACGAAGCAGAAGATGAAGAGGACGACGGCGATTTGGAAGATGATAATGTGGAAGGGCCACTTGGAGAAGACGAGTTTGCCGTCACAGACAATGAAGGTAACGAAGAGGTAGTTGAATTCCCAGAGGCTATGACCTACGATTTGGATAGTCTGTTGAACCTCTATATGTCTAAAACGTATCTGAGCGGTGATAACGACTGCCAGATGTCAGATGTAAATCCCGTTTTCTCCAGGGAAGTATATGTAGAACGCCTTAGCCGCATCCCTTCGGTGATGGAACTGGCCTACAACGATGTAGTGCAGAAGTTCATCGACCGATATAGTGGGCGCCTGCGCTATTCTGTCAGTTATATGCTGGGAGCCGCCAATTTCTATTTGCCTATCTTCGAGGAAGCATTAGAGGCTTACAAACTGCCGTTGGAACTGAAATACCTGCCCATCATCGAGTCGGCCCTGAATCCCAAGGCTGTATCGAGGGCTGGGGCTACCGGACTTTGGCAATTCATGCTGGGTACCGGTAAGCAATATGGTCTGGAGGTGAACTCCCTTGTCGATGAGCGTCGCGACCCTGTGAAATCATCTTATGCTGCCGCCCGCTACCTAAAGGCCCTCTATCGGATCTTCGGTGACTGGAATCTGGTCATTGCAGCCTACAACTGCGGACCGGAGAATATTAACAAGGCCATCCGTCGGGCTCGTGCCGCCGCAGGACATGCTCAGGATGACACGCCCATCACCGCCGCAGAGAAGGACTATTGGCATATCTACCCCTATCTCCCTGCCGAGACACGAGGTTATGTGCCGGCCTTCATTGCAGCCAACTACATTATGACCTACTACTGCGATCATAATATCTGTCCGATGACCACCCGTCTGCCAGCACAGACCGACACAATCATTGTCCATCGGAATGTGCACTTGGAACAGATTGCAGGGGTGCTTGGTCTTGATATGGATATGCTACGCTCACTCAACCCCGAATTCCGTCATGACGTGGTTCCCGGACTGACCAAGCCATACGCCATCAGACTGCCTTTAGCCGAAGCCGGCCGGTTCATCGACCATGAGGACTCCATCTATGCCTACCGCGCTGATGAATTACTGAACAAGCGCATCGAGGTTACCATCAACGACGATGTACCGACCTATACCCGAAAGAATACGAGGGCAAGTCGCAGAAATTCAAGGGCCTCTCGCAACAAGCGAGTCGTAAGGAATACCAAGAGAAAGGCTACAACTACCAGACGGAAAGCGCCTGCCAAGAAAGCCACGCGCAGCAAGGCAAGGACAACTACCAAGAAAAAGACAACAACACGCAGGAGAAGGAGGTAACAACTATGGATGAAGAGCAGACCAGACAAGACCTTGCGGACGAAAAAATCATCAATGAGGCGTTCCAGAGACTGCTGGACAGTTACTTGGCATCGCGCCACCGCAAGAAAGTTGACTTGATTACCAAGGCATTCAATTTCGCCCGTCAGGCACACAAAGGTGTCAGGCGGTTGTCTGGCGAGCCCTATATCATGCACCCCATAGCCGTCGCCCAAATCGCGTGCGAGGAGGTCGGCTTAGGCTCTACCAGTATCTGTTCTGCCCTACTCCATGATGTGGTGGAGGATACCGACTATACCGTTGAAGACATCGAAAACATTTTCGGTGCAAAGATTGCACAGATTGTCGATGGACTGACCAAGATCAGTGGTGGTATCTTCGGCGAACAGGCCTCAGCCCAGGCGGAGAACTTCAAGAAACTGCTGTTGACGATGAGCGATGATATCCGTGTCATCCTTATCAAGATATGTGACCGCCTGCACAACATGCGCACTTTGGAGTCACAACCAGCCAACAAGCAATACAAAATTGCCGGTGAGACCCTCTATATCTATGCTCCCCTTGCCAACCGCTTCGGCCTTTACAAAATCAAGTCAGAACTGGAGAACCTCAGTTTCCGTTTCGAGCATCCCGACGAATATACATCTATTGCCAAGAAACTGGAATTGACCCAACAGCAACGTGGACTTTTGTTCGAACAATTCAAGGCTCCCATCATGGAAGCCCTCGACAAGATGGGTATCGACTATCAAATCAAACAACGTGTGAAGACCCCTTATTCCATCTGGAACAAGATGCAGAACAAGCACGTGACCTTCGAGGAAATCTACGACATTCTCGCCGTCCGCATCATCTTCACACCGAAAGTCAGGGAAGAAGAGATCAACGAGTGCTTCAATATCTACGTGGCCATCTCGAAAATCTACAAGTCTCACCCGGACCGCTTGCGCGACTGGCTCAGTCATCCGAAGGCTAACGGCTATCAGGCTCTGCACGTCACCCTGATGTCGAAGTCAGGCCAATGGATAGAAGTACAGATCCGCTCCGACCGCATGGACGAGGTGGCAGAACAGGGCTTCGCTGCCCACTGGAAATACAAGGACGGCTTAGAGGATGAAGAATATACGGAGGATGAAGCAGAACTGAACGACTGGCTCCGTACTATCAAGGAGATTCTGGATGACCCACAGCCCGATGCTATGGACTTCCTCGACACCATCAAGTTGAACCTCTTTGCCAGCGAAATCTTCGTCTTTACCCCAAAGGGTGAGATTAAGACGATGCCTGCCGGTTGTACGGCCCTCGACTTTGCCTTCTCCATCCATACCTTCCTCGGCAGTCACTGTATCGGTGCCAAGGTCAATCACAAACTGGTGCCACTCAGTCACAAACTAAATAGTGGCGATCAGGTAGAAATCCTCACCTCAAAATCCCAACATGTCAGTCCTTCGTGGATCAACTTTGTTTCTACCGCCAAGGCCAAGGCCAAGATACAGGCCATCCTGCGCCGGGACAACAGAGAGGCCCTGAAAGTAGGAGAAGAAATCCTGCAGGAATTCCTTAAGAAAAACGACATGGATCTGACACCTGCCATCATCGACCAGTTGGCAGAGTTCCATGACATCCCCAAACGAAATGATTTCCTGGTTGCCCTTGGTGAGAAAACGGTACTGTTAGGCGAAAAAGACATCGACGAACTGCATGGCAACAACAAAAAGCAGGACGGCAAGTCGGGTTGGCGCAAATACATCCCCTTTATCGGCAACAAAAAGGAAGAGATGCCCAAGCAGGACCTTTTCATCGTGCCGGAGAAGTTCAACCGGAAAAAGCCCATTTACATCTCAGAGGAGAACATCAACCAATACAAGTTCGTGGGTTGCTGCCATCCTATCCCAGGCGACGATGCCTTAGGCTATATCAACAACAAGAATCAGATAGAGATTCACAAACGGGCCTGTCCCGTTGCCGCCAAGTTGAAGACCAGTTATGGCAACCGCATTGTGGATATCAAATGGGACATGCACAAGAAACTCTTCTTCGATGCCACCATCCGACTGGGCGGTATCGACCGTGTGGGACTGCTCAATGAGGTGACGCAGATCATCTCTGCCCAGATGAATGTGAACATCCACACGGTGAGCATCACTTGCGAGGGGGGTATCTTCGACGGTTCTATTGAACTACGTGTCCACGACCGCGATGATGTCAAGACCATCATAGACAACCTCAAGTCGGTAGCCGACCTGAAGGAAATCTCACAGATTATCTAATCACTGCAAATAGTCGAGTTGCTTTTTCAGCGCCTGGAGTTCCGTACGGACCCCCATCAGCGTTTCAAGCACATCGGTCTTCTTATCGGCACCCTTACGGTTCTGACTCATAATCTTCTTGGCGGCAGCGAGTTTGAAGCCACGAACCTTGACCAGATTATGAATCACACGAATCTGTTCAATATCCTTTTCCTGATACTGACGGATCTTAGCAGGACCGCTTGTCTTGGGTTTCAGGTAAGGGAATTCCTGCTCCCAGTAACGAAGCGTACTCTCATTCAACCCAAACATCTTAGCAACTTCGCTGATGTTGTAATACAACTTGAGGTTTTTGTTCAGATTCAGTGCCATATTCGTATCTTTTATTATAAATTTGCCAATTCAATGACTTTATCGATGGCAGCAGAGAGACCGTCCACGTTCTTACCGCCTGCCTGAGCGAAGTGAGGCTGTCCGCCTCCGCCACCCTGAATCAGTTTAGCGGCCTCGCGTACCATCTGCCCGGCATTCAAGCCGTGATCGGAAACCATATCGTCGCTCATCATAATTGAGAGTTGGGGTTTGTTATCAGCGTGACTACCCAGTACGCAGAGCAGAGGTCCCTCAACAGCAGCACGAATCTTAAAGACCAAATCCTTAGCACCTGCAGGACTTATCGGCACTACTGCAGCAACAACCTTGACACCATTTATGTTACGAGCGTTCTCAACCAATCGTTGGGCAGTACGTTCTACAGCCTGAGCCTGGAAACCTTCGATTTCCTTCTTCATTGAATCGTGTTCCTCAATATATTTTCTGATAACACTCTGCAAGTCTTTAGCATTGTTGAAGAACGATTTGACTGCTTTCAACGTGTCTTCCAACTGATATAGCAATTCTTCGCACTCCTTACCAGTCTTGGCCTCAATACGACGGATGCCAGCAGCCACACTGCTCTCAGCAATGATCTTGAAGAAACCAATCTTACCCGTCGCCTTGGCATGGATACCACCACAGAACTCGCACGAAGGACCAAAACGGACCACACGTACCTTATCGCCGTACTTCTCACCGAAGAGGGCGATGGCACCAAGTTTCTTGGCTTCCTCGAAAGGTACGTCGCGATGTTCATCGAGCTGGATGTCCTGACGTATCATATCGTTCACCATACGCTCCACCTCACGGATCTGCTCATCGCTGACCTTCTCAAAGTGAGAGAAGTCAAAACGCAGCGTATCGGGCGAAACAAACGAGCCCTTCTGCTCTACATGATCACCCAAGACCTGCTTCAAGGCATAGTCGAGCAGGTGGGTTGCAGTATGGTTGGCAGCGGAGGCATCACGCTTGTCAGTATCCACACAAGCCATGAACTGGGCCGTGGGATCCTTTGGCAACTGCTTCACGATGTGTACAGTCTGGTTATTCTCACGCTTAGAGTCGATAATTTCGATAGTTTCAGCCTCATTGACGAGTACACCGCAATCGCCGACCTGTCCACCCATCTCGCCATAGAACGGCGTATAGTCGAGGACGACCTCATAAAACTCATTCTTCTTCTGCGTCACCTTGCGATAACGGAGAATATGGCACTCATATTCCGTATAGTCATAGCCCACGAACTGCTGTTCGCCAGCGGCGAGTTCCGTCCAGTCGGAGTTCTCAACGGCAGCGGCATTGCGGGCACGTTCTTTCTGCTTCTGCATCTCTACATTGAACTGCTCCTCATTGACTGTAAAGTCGTTCTCGCGACAGATCAACTCAGTAAGGTCAAGCGGGAAGCCATAGGTATCGAAGAGGCGGAAAGCCTGCACACCATCGAGTTCGGTCTTACTTTCAGCCTTCAACTTGTCCATCGCATCATTGAGCATGCCAATACCCTTGTCGAGTGTACGCAGGAACGACTCTTCCTCTTCCTTAATCACCTTAGTAATCAACTGCTGCTGAGCTTTCAACTCTGGGAAGGCATCGCCCATCTCAGCCACGAGCGTCGGCACGAGTTTATGCAGGAAACCGTCCTTCTGTCCGAGGAAGGTATAGGCATAACGTACGGCCCGGCGAAGGATACGACGAATCACATAGCCAGCCTTTGCATTCGAAGGCAACTGTCCGTCGGCAATAGAGAAACTGACGGCTCTCAAATGGTCAGCACAGACACGCATGGCGACATTGATATCATCCTGTTCCTTGCTGATCGGATTAATACTTTCCTCCTCGAAAGTAAAATATTTCAGTCCCGTGATCTGCTGTTCGGCCTTGATGATGGGCTGGAAGATATCAGTATCATAATTGGAATGTTTGCCCTGCAGCATACGGACGAGGCGCTCAAAGCCCATACCCGTATCAATCACGTTCATCGAGAGTTTCTCAAGACTACCGTCAGCCTTGCGATTGAACTGCATGAACACGAGGTTCCAGATTTCGATGACCTGCGGGTCGTCCTGATTCACCAGTTCACGACCACTCTTTCCGCTGGCAGCACGCTGTTCAGGCGTACGCGAATCCACATGGATCTCAGAGCAAGGGCCACAAGGACCTGTATCGCCCATCTCCCAGAAATTATCGTGCTTATTGCCGTTGATGATATGATCCTCAGGCACGTGCTTGGCCCAGTATTTTGCAGCCTCATCGTCGCGAGGGATGTTTTCTTCAGGCGAACCCTCAAAGACGGTCACATACAGATTCTCCGGATTCAGTTTCAGCACATCCACGAGATATTCCCAGGCCATATCGATGGCGCCTTCCTTGAAATAGTCACCAAACGACCAGTTGCCGAGCATCTCGAACATCGTGTGGTGGTAGGTATCATGACCCACTTCCTCAAGGTCGTTATGCTTACCGCTGACGCGAAGACACTTCTGCGTATCTGCACGGCGACGCGGCTCTGGGTCGCGTGTTCCTAATATAATATCCTTCCACTGGTTCATACCAGCGTTGGTAAACATCAATGTAGGGTCGTCCTTGATGACCATCGGGGCTGAGGGCACGATAGCGTGCTGTTTCGACTCGAAGAACTTCTTGAATGAGTCGCGAATCTCGTTTGCTGTCATTATCTTATGAATGTTTTTATCTGATAGTTTGAAAATCGTATGCAAAGGTAATCATTTTCCACGATACAGCCAAAAGTTCAACCTCTTTTTTATTATTTTTCATCTTTGCTTCTTGCCAAGGTTTTCTACTTAGGAATAGTTTTTCCTCGGTCATTCATTATATTTTATGTTTCAGGCCTTGAAATATATGTTCCAAACCCTGAAATGCACGTTTCAAACCTTGAAACATGTGTTTCACGTCTGTAAACATAATAATTATCTCATGGCCGAATAAAAAATAAATGCTTATTTTCTCTTTTTTCTCGCTATTTTTGTGTAACTTTGCACCCTAGAAAACTAAAGACCATAGTAAGAATGGACGACGAAATAAAGGACGACGAGATTTTGGAAGTGCAAGAGTCGGAAGAGGGTGTAGAAGGCCATTCCGACTATAAGCCCGTGAACCGCTTCGACGCAGCAGCGGTGCATCACCTTTCCGGGATGTACCAGAACTGGTTTCTGGATTATGCCTCGTACGTGATTCTGGAGCGTGCCGTTCCGAATATCGAGGACGGTTTTAAGCCCGTGCAGCGCCGTATCATGCACTCTATGAAGCGCATGGACGATGGCAGATACAATAAGGTGGCCAACATCGTGGGCCACACGATGCAGTTCCACCCTCACGGCGATGCCTCCATCGGTGATGCCCTTGTACAACTGGGACAGAAGGACCTCCTCGTAGATACTCAGGGAAACTGGGGAAATATCCTCACTGGTGACAAGGCTGCAGCCCCCCGATACATCGAGGCCAGACTGTCGAAATTCGCCCTCGATACCGTCTTCAACCCCAAGACCACCGAATGGCAACTCTCCTACGACGGTCGAAATAAGGAACCCATCACGCTGCCCGTAAAGTATCCTCTGCTGTTGGCACAGGGTGCCGAAGGCATTGCCGTCGGCCTTTCCTCCAAGATTCTGCCACACAACTTCTGTGAAATCTGCGATGCAGCCATCCAATACCTGCATGGACAGGAGTTCCATCTCTACCCCGACTTCCAGACGGGCGGCAGTATCGATGTCTCGAAATATAACGACGGCCAGCGAGGCGGTATGCTGAAAGTGCGTGCCAAAATCGAGAAACTCGACCAGAAGACCCTCGTCATCCGCGAACTGCCCTACTCCAAGACCGTAGGCACTCTGATTGAAAGCATCACCAAAGCCATCGAGAAAGGTAAGATCAAGGCAAAGCGTGTAGATGACCTCACCTCTGCACAGGTAGAAATCCAGATTCACCTGATGCCAGGCGTGTCGAGCGACAAAACCCTCGATGCTCTCTACGCCTTTACAGACTGCGAGATCAACATCTCGCCCAACTGTTGTGTAATCAGTGAGGACAAACCGCAGTTCCTGACCATCAGCGACGTGCTGATCCATAATGTGGAGCGCACCAAGGACTTGATCCGTCAGGAATTGGAGATTCGCAAGAACGAACTATTAGAACAACTCCATTTCCAGTCGTTGGAAAAGATTTTCATCGAAGAGCGTATCTATAAGGACCGTCAGTTCGAGCAGGCGCCTAACATCGATAAGGTCTGTGAGCATATCGACGACCGTCTGACACCCTACTATCCCACCCTCATCCGTGAGGTAACGAAGGACGACATCCTGAAACTGTTGGAGATCAAGATGCAACGCATCCTGAAGTTCAACAAGGAAAAGGCCGACGAACTGATGGCCCGCATCAAGGCCGAGATTGAGGAAATTGATCGTGATTTGGCCAATCTGGTGGAAGTGACCGCCAGTTGGTTCCAGTTCCTCAAGGACAAATACGGCAAGGAACATCCGCGCCTCACGGAGATTCGCAATTTCGACACCATCGAGGCTACAAAGGTGGCTGAGGCCAACCAGAAACTCTACATCAATCGCACCGATGGCTTCATCGGCACAGGGTTGAAGAAGGACGAGTTTGTCTGCAACTGTTCGGACATCGACGATATCATCATCTTCTACAAAGACGGAAAATACAAGGTCATCCGTGTGGCGGACAAGGTGTTTGTGGGCAAGAACGTGCTCCATCTGCAGGTGTTCAAAAAGAACGATTCACGCACAACCTATAATGTGGTCTATCGCGACGGTAAGAAGGGCTATTACTATATGAAGCGCTTCAACGTGACATCGATGACCCGTGACAAGGAGTACGACCTGACCCAGGGCACACCCGGTTCGAAGGTAATGTACTTCACTGCCAATCCGAACGGTGAGGCGGAAGTCATCAAAGTCACCCTCGATCCGAATCCCAAACTGAAGAAAATCTTCATCGATCAGGACTTCTCAGAAGTAATGATCAAAGGACGTAGTTCGAAAGGTAACCTCCTGACTAAGAACCCCGTACACCGCATTGGACTGAAGAGTCACGGACATTCGACACTCGGTGGACGAATGGTCTGGTACGACCCCGACGTGAACCGTCTGAACTACGACGAACACGGACGATTACTCGGTGAGTTCTATGACGAAGACCAGATACTCGTCATCCTCGACAATGGTGATTTCTACCTAACCAGTTTCGACTTGAACAATCACTTCGAGTCCAATATCCTGCGCATCGAAAAATACGACGCCAACAAAGTATGGACAGCCGTGCTCTTCGACGCTGACAATCAGGGCTATCCCTACCTGAAACGCTTCCAGATGGATGCCTCCAAGAAAAAACAGAACTGGCTCAGTGAGAATCCTGCCTCCAGACTCATCCTGCTGACGGATGTGGTCTATCCGCTCATCAAGATTACTTATGGCGGAGCCGATGATTTCCGAGGGTCCGAAGAGATTGATGCAGAGCAGTTTATCGCTGTCAAGGGCTTCAAGGCCAAGGGCAAGCGCCTCAGCACCTACCAGATCGAGAGCATCGAAGAACTGGAACCTGTCCGCTTCCCAGAAGAACCGGAAACGCCGGAAAACCTAGAGGATTCCGAGGAACCAGAAGAGGACCTCGATCCCGATGCCGGCAAGAGCGAGGATCAAGTGCGCGACGAACTGACTGGACAACTAAGGCTGTTCGACGACGAATAAAAGCGAAAGGGTGAGAAAGTGAAAAAACACAGTCAGATGCAGCAGGCAATCTCTACGATGCTGAAGGTAACAGTACTTTCACTTTTTCACCTTTTCACCTTTTCACTTTTATCTGCCCAGCCTACTGACTCCACACAAATCAGGACTTCTGTCAACATGCTGGGTGTTGGCCATACGAATATCCTCGATACCTATCTCTCACAAGAGAAATTCTCCGGTATCGGTTTCTCGTATCTCAACATGTCAGAGCGCGAAAATCCTAATTGTGACTGGACCACAGTTCTGCAACAAGAGGTGAATTTCTCCTCTACCAACGACAGAAGTGATAAAGTCAACGAACTGGAAGGAAGTTATAGTCTATTCTGGGGGAAATACCACGTATGGCGAATGGCCGAAAACAGGCTGAAACTGCAGGCAGGAGGACTCATCGGCGGCCATCTCGGTTTCATCTACAACACATCGAATTCAAATAATCCGGCACAAGCCCGTCTTGCTGCCCAACTCATGCCATCGGGCATTGCCACCTACGACTTCACCCTCTGGAAGAAGCACTTCGCCCTACGATATGAACTGGACCTGCCACTCGTCGGCATCATGTTCAGTCCCAACTATGGACAATCCTACTACGAGATATTCAGTCAAGGCAATTACGACCATAATATCGTGCCGACCACCTTCATCAGTGCCCCCAACCTGCGCCAGCAGTTGTCCATCGACTGGAATGCCGGACGAACCTGGACACTCCGCATTGGCTATCTGGGTCATTACCAACAGGCCCAAGTGAACAACCTCAAATCGCATATCTATGCCCATCGAGTGATGATTGGCATTGTCAAGCGATTCCAAATTCTCCGTTACCGCCCATGAACATGAAAGCCATCAAGAGACATATCGTGTGGGTGACACTTTTTATTTTTCACTTTTCACTTATCACTTCGTGCATCGACGAAGACGAACACGATGACACCCCACAAGGAAATTTTGAGGCCCTATGGAAGATCATCGACGAGCACTATTGTTTCTTCGATTACAAGCAACACGAATACGGGCTGGACTGGAACGACGTCTATAATAAATATAAGGTACGCGCGAGAGAAGGCCTCAATAGGGAACAACTCTTTGAGGTCCTAACCGATATGTTGGCCGAACTGAGAGACGGTCATGTGAATCTGGCGGCAGCCTTCGACTATGGGCGCTACTGGACTTGGCACGAAAACTATCCCACCAATTTCAGCGATAGTCTTCAGCGTATCTATCTCGGAACCGACTACCGTATCGCCTCAGGTCTCCAATATACCATATTCGATGACAATATCGGCTATGTCTATTACGGCAGTTTCCAGAACGGCATCGGCGAAGGCAACCTCGATGAAGTAATCCAACATCTGATGCTGTGCAACGGACTGATCCTGGATATCCGCAACAACGGAGGGGGCACCCTAACCTATGCCGAGAAACTAGCCGCTCGATTCTGTCATGAAAAGACTCTGGTAGGCTATCAACAGCACAAAACCGGCAAAGGGCATAACGACTTCTCGGAGATGAAAGAACAATACATCGAGCCTTCCAGTAACATGAGGTGGCAAAAACCGGTCGTCGTCCTGACGAACCGCCATGTGTTCAGTGCAGCCAATGAGTTCGTGAAATATATGAAATGCATGCCACAAGTGAAGATCGTCGGCGACAAGACGGGCGGTGGTGCAGGCCTTCCTTTCTCCAGTACACTTCCCAATGGCTGGACGGTCCGTTTCTCTGCCTGTCCGATGTATGACCGTCAGCGCCAGCATACAGAGTTTGGTATAGAGCCCGACTATTATGTCAACCTGAAAGGCGTTGATTTTGCAGACGGAAAAGACACATTGATAGAATTTGCCCGTAAACTTTTGGTGGAATAAATAAAATTTAGTACCTTTGCACCCGCGTTTTCAAAAAACCACGGATTTGCGCTTGTGGCGGAATTGGTAGACGCGCCAGACTTAGGATCTGGTGGCTCAGGTCGTGTAGGTTCGAGTCCTATCAGGCGCACAAAATATATCCCCGAAATAAGCCAAACGCTAGCATTTCGGGGATATTTTGTACCAAAATGACGCTATTTTATCATATTTTCCCCGTTTTTTTTAAAAAAATATAAAATTTTCTTGGCAGTTTCAAAATAAATTCATAATTTTGCCTCGATTTATGTAGAATCAACATATATATGTCTAATTATAATTTTAAGTTCAATGAAAAAGAAAATTATTAATGGAATTCTCTTAGTGGCATTAGTTTTTGCTACTTCGAGTGCATTTGTTTCTTGTAAAGACAACGATGCAGATGTAAACACTGAATTGCTGGGTAAGATCGCAAGTCTGAAGGCAGAATTGGAAGATGTAAAGGGACGCATCCCTAGTCCTTACACGTACGATGACACTGCTGTTAAGAACGCAATTGCCGGTCTTGAAAACAAAGTTGCCGAACTTGAGGAAAAGATTAACAACCTCGAGCCGGGAACTACTTATGATGACACTGAGATTAAGGCTGCCATCGAACTTCTTCAGGCAGAGATTGACACTCTTGCTTCAGAATCTGAAGCACTGGCAAACATTATTTATGGATTAGTATTTGGTATTACTGCAGAGGGTACCTATAACCCCGTATTTGGTGCGCTTGGTGCCCCCGTTGGCGTAACCTCTAACATCCTGGCTGCATACTACGGTGATGGTAAGGCTATGTCTTTCCACGGTGAGAAGATCACTAACTTCTTCAACAAGGACGCAGGTACCATCTATTTCACAGTTAATCCCACTGAGGCTAAATTAACGGGAGCATTCTCTCTCGTAAACAGTCAGGACGTGCCTGCTAAGGTTACATTAACGGCTGCTGAGTCTGATAAGGTTCTCACATGGGGCTGGAACCAGACCCGTAACGCTTCTGGTCTCTATGCTGCTAATGTTACAATCGATGACCTCGATGCTGTGAAGTTCGATTATAATGACATTGCAGGTGCTTTGAAGGATGCCATCAGTAAAAGGACAAAGTCTTCTATTATCAACCTCGTTACAGAGTTGTATGCTACCGTTGCCGGTGACAAGTTCCCCCGTCTGGCTTTGAAGTACACCTCTAATGAAGATCTCATTGGTGCAACAACCGTTCGCACTGGTTACGATTTCGGAATCACAGCCATTAAGCCGCTGTCATATGACTTTGACGTGAACATCAGCAAGACTCCAGGTATTGACAGACTTGAGGCTGAAATCAATAAGATTATCAACAAGATTAACATTGACTTCGGTATCGACTTCAGCAAGTTCAAGAATGTTACCATCAATCTTGACCGTAATGGTAAGGATTATATCGTAAATGTTAAAGTAGATGTTCCTGTTGATGAGACTGTAACAGTTAACATTCCTAACGTAGATGTTAATGTAGATGTTCCTGGACAGACTATACCTGTTACTCTTAGTTACGTAGATGATGACGGTGTTTCTCACCCTGTAACAGGAAATGTGGATGTTCCTGGACAGACTGTACCAGTCACTGTGGAAATTCCTGCAACTGCTGTAGCCCTCAACTTTACTGTTAACACATCTGCAAATGTTAATATCAACGAGGTTGTTGATGATCTCTTCAATGGTCTCAATGGTGACCTTGCCGAGATTAACGCCATGCTCAATGAGGTTAGCAAGCTCTCAAATCTTGAGGCTGAGATTGAAAACACGAAGTCTGACATCAAGTCACAGATCAGTAGTTATCTGAGAAAATTTGACCAGAAGTTCGTGCAGTTGGTTAATTCTGCCAACAAGGCTCTCCAGCCCACTCTGCTCGTCAAGAGTGGTAACAAGATCACAAGAACTGGTAACGTCAAGGCTGGTAACATCAAGTTGATCCCCACTTCTTATACTGCTGAGGTTATTGCTCCGGCCTTCAAGAAGTACATCAATGTTGAGTGCGACGGTAAGGCTATCAATGGTGAGAGCTTTGGTAAGGTTATCGATGGTAGCGTCAGCGAGATCGACCTGAACATTGAGGCTGGTAAGACCTACAAGGTTACTTACGATGCCGTTGACTTCTTCGGCAAGACTCGTAGCAACACCTATTACATCTACGCGAAGTAATTAACATTTAAGAATTCAAAATAGTAAATAAGAATATGAAAATGAAGAAAACAATATTGTCTTGCCTGCTGGCGCTGGGTTTCCTCACAGCATCCGCACAGGATCAGCAGCCTAAGACTGAATACGTTTTCAATCCTCACTGGTATGTACAAATTCAGCCCCTGGGCATTCAGCATACCCTTGGTGAGGTTGATTTCGGAGATTTGAATTCATACAACGTACAGGCTGCCATTGGTCGCCAGTTCACTCCTGCCATTGGCGCACGTCTCGCTGTCAATGCATGGCAGAGCAAGGCTGGTTCAACGATTAATGACAAACAGTATAAGTGGGATTGGAAGTATGTTGCTCCCTCTGTTGACTTAACATTCAATCTGTCGAACCTCTTCTTCGGCTTCAATCCTAACCGTGTATTCAACCTTGGTATATTCGGAGGTATTGGTGCCAACATCGGTTTCAGCAATGACAATGTCAAGGATGCTCAGGCTGCTATCAAGGCCAACTATCCTTCACAGCCCAACTACTATTTCTGGGACACTGCTGACAATCTGGCCTACATTTGGGATGGCACGAAGGTTCGTCTGTTCGGTCAGGCTGGTATCACTGGTGACTTCAAGGTTAGCGACGCTGTTAGCATCGGTCTTGAACTCAGTGCCAACACTCTGAGCGACAAGTACAACTCAAAGAAGGCAGGCAACTGGGACTGGTACTTCAACGCCCTCGCTGGTGTGAAGATCAACCTCGGTACGACCTACACCACTCGTGAGATTCCTGTTCCCGAGCCCGAGATTCGTTATGTGGAGAAGATCGTTGAGAAGATCGTTGAGAAGCCCGCTCCCGCTCCTGCTGCAGTTGTTACAGTTGAGCCGCTACGTCGCGACGTATTCTTCCTGATCAACAAGACCAATATCCGTCCTGAGGAGGCTCAGAAGGTGAAGGATATCGCTGACTACCTGAACGAGCACCCGACTGCAAAGGTGATGGTTACCGGTTATGCTGACGCTGGTACTGGTAACAACAAGATCAACGACCGTCTGGCTGCTGGCCGTGCTGATGCCGTTGTGAAGTCACTGAAGAAGGATTACGGAATTGCTGAGTCTCGTATCTCTTACGACAGCAAGGGTTCACGTGTACAGCCGTTCGCTGAGAACGATATGAACCGTGTCAGCATCTGTATCGCTGAATAATTGATCTTAATAGTAATAGTTTAATTATCCCGGCCTTACGTCTTTACTTAATAAGGTATAGATGGAGGTCGGGATTTTTATATAGGCAAGAAGATGAAGAGATTTGCATTGATTCTATTGGCTGCAACAGCTATCCCCTCGTTTGCGCAGTTGAATGGAAACGGTTATTACCGTGTCCAGAATGTACATAGTGGGAAATATACCACAATTGTTGACAACAAGGCAGACAAGGATAACATCCTAAGCACATCAAACATTGACGCTTATGCAATCCATACAGTAAGTGGATTCGAGAACGTCGTTTCTGACCCGGGTTCAATCCTATATATTGAGAAAACGAGTCAGGGATATGTCTTGAATGGCCAAGGGATGGACTCCTATAAACTAACAGGATACTACCTCCAACTCCATGCCTCCAGGAGTGCAGATAATGCCTATTGGGCATCAGGTGTCTATAAGGGAGTGACCAAATACCTCTATGAGGCCTATGATGAGAGTTTTGGATATTCATACCTGAGTTCCGCCTCCAAAAATCCAAATGGATCCACTAGAAGTAGAGATTGGTATATCCTGCCAGTAAACGAGGAAGAAGGTCATTATTTCGGTGTTACCCCAGAGTTAAAGATAGGTGAGAAATACTACACCACGCTCTACGCTTCCTTCCCATATCAGGTGTCGGAAGGTATGAAGGCCTATTATGTGAAGCGCCATCGTATCGGAGGCGACCAAGGGGCTATGGCTGAAATGACTGAGATTGAGAACGGTATCGTCCCTGGAGGCGTTCCCGTCATCATTGAGTGTAGTTCTGATAAACCGGCGAACAACAAAGTCACACCATTAACAACTTCTGTAGCCAACAACCTCCAGAACGAACTCCAAGGCATTTACTTCTGCAATATCGTAAGATGGGCAGATGACGGTGAGCCTTATCCAGATGATCTGAACTGGAACACTACAGACTATGATCCTAATTCAATGAGGGTATTAGGAGAAATCGACGGGAAACTCGGATTTATTAAGTCAGACGATTTAGTATATCTCCCCGCCAACAAGGCCTATCTTCCTATAACCGAGGAAGAATCCATTCAGTCTGTTTCCAGCAGTATCTCACTTGTTAGCAGCGCTACATATGCTGCAGGTATTGAGAGCATCACCGCTGAAAAAGTCGTCAAGGATAAAGGTATCTATACACTGACAGGCACTAAAGTACGTGAGAACATCTCAACAGAAGATCTTCCTTCAGGTCTTTATATTGTCGAAGGGAAAAAGATTATCGTAAGATAGTCAGAAACACCAAATTCACTGAAATTACCAACTAAATTCACTGAAATTGCTAGCAATTTCAGTGAATTTAGTATTAGTGGCATTTAGAAAAGAGACTTTGTAAAACGTACATTCAAGACTGGAAAGACCTTAAAGGCTTTCAGCAAATCTACATAGTCTCCAACTTTACCTGGTATATTCTCCAAGTCATTGGCCATATCTGTACCATCGTGGGTAATGATACTCGGGGTTCCTCCCCAGAACAACACACCACAATCCACGGCGATATGATATTTGTCGCTGTTCTTGAAGAGTCGTCCGCCATAACCAATACCCAGATAAGGCTTGAAAGAGTTGACCTTTACGGAAGCCTTGGCCATACCATTCTCATCAGGAACCATCAAATAAGGATCTCCCTTTGCATGAAGTAATTGTCCGTTAGAATCATAGATATCATGTGCATAGTCTCCTTCATGAACGCCCATACGTCCGTAATAGAGAAAAGCATCCTCCACCTCATAAGGCATGAATACATCACCAACAGCATCAGTACTAATCAACGGTTCTCCTGCCAATATCTTATCATACATATTATTGTATATACCTACTGCCATCAATGAAGGCATATCCTCAGCAGTATTATAAGCCTTGGCGATCTTGGACGGGCCGAGATAGAATCCTGCCGTAATGTGCCATTTCTTATTATTTTTAAAAGGGAACACATCGACAAGAAACTTAAAATTATAATAAGCCGGTTCGCCAATCACATCAATCTTATTATCGACCTTATATCCAGTTATGCCTTCCAACAGACCTGAAAGTCGGCCAAACTTATAATCAGACTCTTGGGGGTTGTCGCCCACCTGCACACCAAAGGTCATATTATGCTGAAAATGGGGCATAAAGTCAAAACCTGCACGTAAATTAACATAATTACCAATCGGTGACGATACATCAATACCAATACCTGTCGTACCCAATGATACAGACGCATCTAAATGACGGAAGACGCCACAATCCTCACTAACATTCTTCATTTTTTGTGCACTTGCAGTAAACTCCATGCAAGTGAACAAAGCCATTGCCAATATAACAATCTTTTTCATCTTATTCTTTATTATTATATATGCTCAATTCTTATTTCATCCTCCAGGCTCCGTAATGCTCAACCATCGGGACGACCACCTGCTCGTTGGTGGAGTCGCCATAGCAAAAGACCAAAAACACATTCATGCACTGTAAAAGTGTGTCGCCTTTTGCACTGACGATACGGATATCCTGAATACCGTGATGCGACTTCTCCTGCTGGACCATAAACTGCTTATACCCCATGACAAGTTGTTCGCGATACGCCTTTGGGAGACTATCTGCACCAGCCTTACCTGCCAGGAAATGCTCATATTCCCCCTGTATCAGGTGTTCGTAATAGCCTTTAGCCGCAAGCGAAGCCATTTCCTCTGGCGTTGTGCTGGAACAAGCACAAAGGAACAGCAGCAAAACGACCAATGTCAAGAGATGTTTCATCCTATTTCTGACGGATAAAGACATTGATAGGCGAACCCGTCAGTGTCCAGTTCTCACGAATCTTATTCTCCAAGAAACGCTTATATGGTTCCTTTACATACTGTGGCAGGTTGGCATAGAACACAAAAGTAGGTATCTGCGTATCAGGCACCTGCGACACATATTTAATCTTGATATACTTGCCCTTGATAGAAGGGGGCGGGAAAGCCTCAATCAGAGGCAGCATCACCTCATTCAACTTCGTGGTACCGATACGGGCCTTACGGTTCAAATAGACCTGCTTAGCCGTCTCTAAGACCTTGAAGATACGCTGTTTCGTCAGGGCAGAGGCGAAGATGATGGGGAAATCCACAAATGGGGCCATACGATTGCGAATGGCATTCGTGAACGTGTCAATGACAATCTGTGACTTATCCTCTACCAAATCCCACTTGTTAACAACCACCACCAACGATTTGTTGTTCTTCTGAATCAATTGGAAAATATTCATATCCTGTGCTTCTATGCCACGGGTGGCATCAATCATCAGAATACATACATCCGAATTCTCTATGGCACGGATGGAACGCATCACACTATAGAACTCCAGATCCTCCGTGACCTTGTTCTTGCGACGGATACCAGCCGTATCTACCAAATAGAAGTCGAAGCCAAACTTATCATAGCGGGTATAGATAGAGTCACGGGTCGTACCGGCAATCTCCGTCACGATATTCCGTTCCTCTCCGATAAAGGCATTGATGAGACTCGACTTACCGGCATTCGGACGTCCGACAACAGCAAAGCGGGGAATACCTTCCTCCAAGTCGTCACCCCCCTTCTCAGGCAACACCTCCAACACCTTATCGAGCAGGTCGCCCGTACCACTGCCTGTAGCAGCACTGATGCTGTACGGATCGCCCAGTCCGAGTTTATAGAACTCATACTGATCGTAGAGATTCTTGTTATCGTCGGCCTTATTAGCCACCAGGATTACAGGCAATTTTGCACGACGCAGAATCTGTGCCACATCCATGTCCCAGTCGGTCACACCGTTCTTGATGTCACAAAGGAAGAGCACCAGGTCTGCCTCTTCTGTAGCGATGATTACCTGTTTACGGATCTCCTCTTCAAAGATATCATCCGAGTTGACCACCCATCCGCCTGTATCAACGACGGAGAATTCCCGTCCGTTCCATTCACATTTCCCATATTGACGGTCACGTGTGGTACCGGCTTCGTCACTGACGATGGCCTGACGGCTCTTCGTCAAGCGGTTGAACAGAGTAGATTTTCCCACATTCGGGCGTCCTACGATCGCTACTAAATTTGCCATACGCTTCTATTAATTATTCAGGGTTATACCCAAAGTTATTCAGTTCCCTCACTGAGGAGCGCCAATCCTTATCCACCTTCACGAAAACCTCTAAAAAGATGGACTTGCCAAAGAACTTCTCCAAGGACTTACGGGCCTCAGTGCTAACCTTCTTCAGTGCCACACCCTGATGCCCGATGATGATGCCTTTCTGAGAGTCACGTTCCACGTAGATAATCGCATTGATATGGATATGCTTCTCATCCTCCTTGAACTGTTCAACAGCCACCTCTACAGAATAGGGAATCTCCTTATCGTAATAGAGTAGAATCTTCTCACGGATAATCTCCGAAACGAAGAAACGGGCCGGCTTGTCTGTCAACTGATCCTTATCGAAATAAGCCGGACTCTCTGGCAGGAGTTCCTGAATTCGCTTCAAGAGCATATCTACACCGAACTTGTTCTTGGCAGAAATAGGCAGAATCTCAGCATTGGGTAACAGGCCATGCCATTTCTCGACGATATCCCCCAATGCCTTCTGGTCGCTCTCATCTATCTTATTGATTAAAAGCAACACAGGAATAGTCATTTTCTGAACCTTTGCCAAGAAATCCATGTTCTTTTCCGGATTCTCCACAACATCGGTTACATACAACAGCACGTCGGCGTCCTGCAGAGCCGATTCAGAGAAAGCCAGCATCGATTCCTGCAACTTATAGTTCGGCTTCAATACACCCGGTGTATCTGAAAAGACGATCTGCATCTCTGGTGTATTCACGATACCCATGATGCGATGACGGGTAGTCTGAGCCTTAAAGGTTGCAATTGAAATACGCTCACCAACCAGTTGGTTCATGAGCGTACTTTTACCGACGTTGGGATTTCCAACGATATTGACGAATTCACTTTTCACTATTCACTTTTCACTCCGTCGTAAGCCCACTTATAGTAAGATGCCCCATGGACAAAACCGGCTCCGAAAGCGGTAAATATCATGTTGTCACCCTTCTTGAGTTTGGCCTCATTATCCCATAAGGCAAGGGGGATGGTGGCAGCACTGGTATTACCATAGTGCTCGATATTGACTATCACCTGTTCCATGGACACCTCTAGACGTTTTGCCACAGCCTCTATAATACGCATATTGGCCTGATGGGGAACGATCCACTGGATATTATCCTTATTCAGTCCGTTTCGCTCGGCTATCAAGGCACAGTCATCGCTCATATTCGTCACAGCGTAACGGAACACTGTACGACCCTCCTGATAGAGGTAATGCAATCGATGATCGACCGTAAAATGCGACGGTGGACAAACGGAACCGCCTGCCTTCAGATGCAGGAACGGAAGTCCCTTACCATCGGCACGAAAATAAGAGTCCATCACACCGATATTCTCTTCTTCCGTACCCTCCACCAGAACAGCAGCCGCACCGTCTCCGAAGAGCGGACAGGTCTGACGGTCCTTGTAGTCAGTCACCGACGACATCTTGTCTGCACCGATAACGATAATCTTCTTGTACCTGCCACACTGGATCATGGATGCTGCCACGTCGAGCGAATAGAGAAAACCACAACAGGCTCCCCAGAAGTCAAATGCAAAGGCATTCTTCAGGCCGAGTTTTCCCAGTACGATACTGGCTGTTGAAGGAAACTTATAATCAGCGGTTGAAGTGGTGACGATGAGAGCATCAATGGTGTCTGGATCTACTCCAGTCTTTTGAAGCAACTGCTTGGCAGCCTTACGGGCCATATAAGAAGTGCCGAGTCCCTCTTCTGTCAGGATACGGCGCTCCTTGATACCCACACGTGTCATAATCCACTCGTCATTAGTGTCAACCATTCTCGATAATTCCTCATTGGTAAGGACATAATCGGGAACGTAGCCACCAATACCCGTGATTATCGCACTGATCTTACTGCTCATTATTCAGCAACTTCTTCCTCTTTCTTGATAGCAACCTTACCACGATAGTAACCGCAAGTGGGGCATACTGTGTGATATACATAGTAAGCGCCACAGTTGGGGCATACTGCCAGTGTAGGTGCTACGGCCTTGTCATGAGTACGACGCTTGGCCTGACGAGTACTTGATTGTCTTCTTTTTGGATGTGCCATAATTCTTAATTATTTAATGTTTAATCTTTAATATTTAACTCTGTAAGTTTGCTCCACCGGGGGTCTATGGGCTGGTTGGACTCCTCATCGCTGCTTCGGTCAGTTGAGAGTTCTTCCAGAACTTTGCTCATCGCAGGGTTGCACTTGCCAGGTGCATGCACATGCTTGATGGGTATAGCCAGCACTTCGTCCTCTGGCACTGTAATGACATCATCTTCCTCGGAGTAGGCCGTACCAAGTTTCACCACCAGACGATTATCGGTCGATATCGGCTGATCCATATCGTCCAGACAGCGGTCACAAGTCACGGTCACTGTGCCTTCGGTATGAAACTGGAGTTCAAAAAAGCCGGTCGTCTTGCGTATAGACACCGACACATGCAATGTCCCCTGTCTCAATTCCGAACTGTCGAGAGCCGCAAAGAAACGATTATCCAAGTCGAATTCCAAGGTTGTCACCTCATCGGTCAAACGCTTCAAATCTACCTTAAACTGCTCTAAACTACACATTTACTCGCTTACATTTGAGGTGCAAAGTTACAAACTTTTTCTCACATATGAAACAGTTATTTGCTTTTTTTATGTTTTTCACCACAAATCGTTATCCGCCAGGCCCTATTCTCGCACACTTTCTCTTCAATTGTGCAACTATTTCCACAATTCCACCCTGAAAGTAGTACCAACGCCCACTTCTGATTCCTTGACAAATATCTTCCCTCTATGGTATTCCTCAACGATTCGTTTTGCCAGCGACAAGCCGAGCCCCCATCCTCGTTTCTTTGTGGTAAAGCCTGGCGTGAACACATTCTTAATATCCTTCTTACGGATACCCTTACCATTATCACTAACTTCCACAACCACACGGGTACCTTCGTCTGTCAGTGTCAGGTCGATTCTACCTTTACCCTCCATCGCATCAACGGCGTTTTTACAAAGGTTCTCTATCACCCACTCAAACAACTGGGCATTCATCTTCACAATCACCTCTTCCTCGGGCAAGTGATTCACGATTTCCACTTTCTTCGATGTCCGACGGTTCATATAATCTACCACATGCACCAACACATTGTTCATCGAGGCATCGACAGGTTCTGGCAGAGAACCGATCTTCGAGAAACGCTCAGCAACCAGTTCCAGTCGCTTCACATCTTTGTCCATCTCCGGTATCAACTCGTCATCCGGATAATTCTCCTTTAAGATTTCCACCCATGCCATCAGACTGGATATCGGCGTACCCAACTGATGGGCGGTCTCCTTCGACAGACCAACCCATACCTTGTTCTGTTCTGCCCGTTTCGAGGCCAATAGTGCGAAGATGGCTACCACAACAAAGATCATCACAATACCCAACTGCCAATAAGGGTATTGTGCCAACCGTTTCAGTAAAATTGATTCATCGTAACACACTAACTGACCATCTACGGCAATCGTGTCACCGGCCTGTACCATCCGTTGGGCATAGGCCGCAACATTCAAAGTATCACTGATATTACGATAATCGTCAATACCACCCTCCTTATTCATCACAATGACGGGAATGGTATTATTGCTTTGTATAACATTTAACACCAACGACAGGTCTGTATTTTCATCCGCATTATTCAGCGCATGAAGAGCCTCCGCCCAGGTTTCCATCTTATTACGTTCCTCCCGCTGCAAATCTTTTACCAGCAGATGCGACACCAGAAGTGAGACCACCGCAATCACGATAGCCGCCACTACAAGGATGATTTTCACTTGTCTTATTCTGTCTGTCCACTGCATATTGCGTACAAAGATATGAACTTTTTCGCAAAAAACGAAGGAAAAAAGTAAAAAACACAAAAAAGCCCCAGAGATTTCTCTCCGGGGCTTCAGAAAAAAGGAGGCGGCCTCCTACTCTCCCGCATTGCATTGCAGTACCATCGGCGCAGGCGGGCTTAACTTCTCTGTTCGGAATGGGAAGAGGTGGGACCCCGCTGCAA